>JAJRVY010000005.1 GCA_024277065.1 Planctomycetota bacterium | reverse complement strand
TCGGAGTCGCCCGCCAAGACGGCCGTCGTGCAGCACCTCGTGCGGCGGCATGCGGCCGACCAGGTTCTCGTCATCGGGCAGTACATCGGGCAACTCGAGACGTTGGCGAAGGTGCTCGCTGCGCCGCTCATCACGGGGCGTACGCCGACGAAGGAGCGTCAGTCGCTGTACGACGGATTCCGATCAGGAGATGTGAAGCTCCTCATCGTCTCCAAGGTCGGCAACTTCGCCATCGACCTGCCGGACGCGAACGTGCTGATCCAGGTGTCCGGCACGTACGGCAGTCGTCAGGAAGAGGCCCAGCGGCTGGGGCGCATCCTGCGTCCGAAACAGGGTGGCGAGAAGGCCACGTTCTACTCCGTCGTCACGCGCGACACGCGCGACCAGGACTTCTCGGCCAACAGACAACTGTTCCTCACCGAGCAGGGCTACAGCTACCGGATCGTGGACGCGAATGAGCTCGACTGAACGATCGACCGGGTCCAAACCTCGCCGCCGCCGCCGCCGCGGCTCCAGCCGCGTCAGCCCGGCCGACGAGGACGTGCGCATCGAGCGCTTCCTCGGCAAGCGCAAGGTGAGCGAGCTGCAGGAGATGTGGGGCTTCTGGCAGAACGGCCGGCGCCCACCGACGCGCAAGGCCGAGCTCCTCGATCCGCTCGTCGCGGCGTTGCACGACGAGGAGACGGTGCGCGCGCGCATCGAGATCCTCTCGGATCGGCCTCGCGAAGTCCTGAAGCGCCTCGTGCGCTGCGATCGGTACCGCGCCCGTCTGGCCGATCTCGTCGATGCCAACAACGGCCGCGAGATCGAGGGCTACGAGATCGAGGCGGCCGCGCGGGCGCTGAGCAAGCGCGGGTTCGTCGAGGTGCAGCGCGAGCGCACCGCGGCGCGCCGCGGCAACGAGGTCTACGTCATCCCGTCCGATCTCGGCGATCTCATCAACGGACTGCTGCGCGAGGAGAGACGTGGACCGTGGCAGGTCTTCTCGCTTGCGGGCCATCTCGGGGCGCTCACTCCCGGGAGGTTGCGCGCCGTTCTGAGCCCCCTCGCCCCGGGGCTCGACGCCGCAGGGCAACCTGCGGATCTCGCCATCGACGTCGTGGCGGTCCTGCGTGAACGCGGGGCGCTCGCCGGCATCGCCGACGAGGCGCTCCGCGACGGATTGCGCCGCGCGGCCATCGAGCGTGGCGGGCTGATCCTGCGCGACGAACTCGACCAGGTCTGCGACACCGCGCACGCCTACGACACGGCGGGCCTGCGCGCGATCCTCGAGGACGCTGCCGTCGGCACGGTCACGACGCTCGCCCTCGGCGACTTCGGGATCGAGCTGGGCGGCGAGACGATCGTCCTGTTCACGTCCGTCTGTGACCTGCTCCTCGACGAGCATCGCGCCGAGGGCACGCCGGAACACGACCGCGTCGATGCGGCGCGCGTCGATCTGCTGACGGATCTGCAGCAGTTCCTGACGCTGGTCGCCACGACGCCGCTGCGCGTCACGCAGGGGCGCACGATCTACCGCGCGGCGCAGCACCGCATCCTCGACTCGTTCATCTTCCGCGAAGACGAGTTGATGGATCGCGAGACGATGTTCGGTGTCCTCTACACCCTGGCCTTCGGCCTCGAGCTCGTCGAAGTCACCGACGAGTCGCGACTGCGACTGTCCGCCAAGGGCAAGGCGTGGGATTCGCTCGAGCTGACGGAGAAGATCGGCGCGATCTACGCGCGCTTCCTCGAGGAGCGTCTTCCCGATGGGCGGGACTTCCATGTCAGGCGCCTGCGCCGGGCGCTCGCGAAGGAGCTGACGGAGGCGGCCTCCGAGGAGTTCCTGCCGATTGCCTACGTGCCGTTCCGCGTGCGCAACGACTACCTCGCGAACCTCGAGGACGAGGGCGTGCGCGAGCACTTCAAGAATCGTTTCCGGTACACGTACACACCGCCGCGTGAGTCGCCGGCCGAGCTGCGCGCGCGGCTCGTGGGCTACATGGTGAAGCGCCTGTATCCGCTCGGCGTCATCGATATCGCCGTCCGCGGCGGTCGGCCCGTCGGCGTGCGGCTCACGGAACTCGGCCGCCGGCTCATCCACGGCGAGCGGCTGTGCGGCAGTGGCTCGCCCGAGGCGACGGGCGAGTCCGGCAGCACGCAGAGCGCATCGCCGCTGGTCGTGAATCCCGACTTCGAGGTCCTGCTCTTCCCCGAGGGCGACGTCAACGAGGTGGCGCACACGCTGGGCCGCTTCGCGACGCGCACGAAGTCCGAGCGTGTCGCCCACTATCGCATCGCCCGCGAGGCCGTCGAGCGCGCCATCGTGAAGGGCATGACGTCGGACGAGATCCTCGGCTTCCTCGAGCAGAACGCGCGCCTGCCCGTGCCACAGAACATCTCCTACTCGATCCGTGAGTGGGCGGCGCGCGTGCGCTTCGTCCGTCAGCGGGAAGGCGTCGTCGTCACGACCACGGACGCCTCGTCGCTCGACGACCTCCTGGCTGTGGAGGACGTGGCCCGCCTGCTCGTCGAGCGACTCGCCCCGACCGCCGCCCTCCTGCGTTCCCCGATCACCGATTGGAAGGCGCAAGAGCTCCTCCGCGGTCTGGGCATCTACTTCAAGTAGAGAGCGTCGTCGTGCGGGCGCGCCTGGCGGGCGTCGCGTCGAAACCCCACCGCCTGCCCCCGCCATGCCGACCGGGCGCCCCCGATCGTGCGTATCCCGGAGGTTCGATCACCGCCCCGGCAATGGCGTACCCAGACGGGCGCAGCCCGCCCCCCGAACGGCCGGTCGATCGCGCGCTCGCGTCTCCGCGTTCCCTCGATCCCGCGTCCGCCGGCATCCCCCGGCAACCCCCGGCATTCCCCGGCGACCGGGTTACGTCGCGAGGCGCAACGACAGCCGTGCGCGCCAGGGACCTCCGGGTTGGCCACAATGGGTCAACCCTACACCGGGGGCCGCAAGTGCGAGGTGGGCACGCGGGAGTCGCAAGGGCGGGGCGGCACACCTGCCGGAGGGGGCGCAAGGGCGAGGCGGGCACGCCGGAGGGAGCGCAAGTGCGAGGCGGCTGTCGCCGCCGGGCGTCGGCCCTTGCGCGCGAGCGCCAGCGAGCCGCGGCGCGTAGCGAGGATGTGGGCCGGGCAGGGCGATCGGCGTGCCGAGCGGTGACGCGCCGCCGAGAATGAACCAGCCCCCGGAGTCACGCGGCGAGAGCTCACGCCCTCGCGAAGACGGCTGTCGCGTGACTCATGGCGTCCGCGTTGGGGGAGTTGCGACGTAGGCCCCCGGCGTCATGCGTGGCCGCTCGCTCGCGACTCCCGCAACGGGGACGCCGGGGGGCTGGTACCGGAGGCGGGAATCGAACCCGCACGCCCTTGCGGGCACAGGATTTTGAATCCTACGCGTCTGCCATTCCGCCACTCCGGCACCGTTCATCGCGCGGCATGCCCCGGCGGGTGGGGCGGGCGCTGCGCGGCCCGCGTCGGCGCCGTTCAGGCGCCGATGCCGAGTGAGGCTACATCGATCTCGGCGTCGAACTTCACAGCGAACGATCGACGGACGTCGGAGCCGTCGAAGTAGCGATCCGAGCGCAGGACGACGCCCGCGTTCGCCGATGTGCGCCCGTCGGCGAGATGCAACTCCACTTGGACGGCCGTTCCGGCTTCCACCGGGACCTCGAGGTCGCCCGTGGAGAAGAACACGCCTCCCGCGCCGATGTTCTCGACCACTCCTTCGACGCCGGAACCGCCACAACGGAGCGTCGTCGGGATGCGCGTGTCGGAGCGCGGGTGGATTCGCCGTTCGTTCGCCATGTTCGCCCTCGTGATCTCGTGCCGGTGCCCCCCCCTGAGCAGAGCACCCATCCGTACCCGCGCAAAGTAACTCGCCCCGCGTGTGTTCTCCAGGGAACCTCTGCACGGAGACGATACGTCAGAAGGCTGGAGCGAGCGACCGTGGACCGAGTTTGCCAGGAACTGCGTGACCAGATCGTGCAACTCGTCGAGGGCGACCTCGGCCGGGCTGTGGCCGACCGGCTGCGCGCGCACGCCGCCGCTTGCGACGCGTGTGCGCAGGAACTGGGTCGCGAGGAGAGGCTCGTGCGGCTGCTCCGGACTCCCGTGGCGGTTCCGGACGCCTGCATCGCCCTGCCTGCCGCCGAACTGCGCCCCCGGTATCCGTTGCGCTCCTTGCGCCGCCTGCGCCGCGCGATCACCACGCGGAGGCTGGCGGCGGTCATGGCCTTGGCCGCCGCCGCCGCCGCCGTCATCGTCGTTGCGGTGGGACTCCGTGGGGGCCGGCCCGGGGGGGGCAGCCCGCCTGCGGAGTCGCCGGATGGGACGCCGGTGGCTCGCCACGCGGACGCCCACCGCCTGGTCAGGATCCGGACCATCGTCGATTCGACGGCCGACGCGCCGCTGCCGGGCGACGATCTCCTCGCCCTGACGGCGGGCGTCGAGGCCGTGGTCATGCGGCGGCCGGCCCAGGGACGCTGACCGCGTGCGCCGCGCCATCCTCGCGACCGCGCTGGTCGCCGCGCTGGCCGCCGGGCCCGTCTCCTGCGGCGAGTCGCCACGGGCGCAGCCCCCGGCCGCCGCACCGACGCATGACGCCGACATCGCTGCTGCCGCCGCCGCTGCCGAGGCCGAGGCACGGCGCATCATCGACGCGATCACGTTGGCGGAGCGCACGCGCGTCTACTCCGGGTACAAGAG
This sequence comes from Planctomycetota bacterium, assembly GCA_024277065.1. Taxonomy (GTDB): domain Bacteria; phylum Planctomycetota; class JAJSAM01; order JAJSAM01; family JAJVHW01; genus JAJRPF01. The sequence continues at coordinate 10,706 of JAJRVY010000005.1, read as the reverse complement.
CGCCCTCCACGGCGAGGACGGGCGCGGGCGCCGCACGCGCATGCGCGTGCAGCGTCGCGCGGACGGGCGCATGGTGCTCGAGTGGGATGCGGGCGGCACGACGACGCGGCGCTGGGTGGTGCGCAGCCGCCATCGCTGGATCGACGACCCCTCGCTCTTGCTCGAGAACTACGACGTCGTGCTGCCCGGCGACGAGGTCGAGGATGTTGCGTGGCGCGCCGTCGAGCGCGTGGAACTGCGGCCGCGCCATCCGGGGCGACCCAGCCTGACGCTGCTCGTCGATACCGAGACGCGGCTCGTCCTGGCCGAGCAACTTCGCGACCACGACGGTGTGCAGCGCTTCGCATGGCGCTTCGACACGATCGACTTCGATCCCGAACCCGAGGCGTTCGCCGACGCCGAGGTCGTGGCCGCGCCGAGTTGCATCGAGACGGACTCCCCCACAGCGGACGGAGCGGCGCCGGCGCAGCCGGCACTGTCACTGGGCGCGCCACCGGCCGGTTTCACGCGCGTGGCGCGCCAGCGGGCGCAGGACGGCACGCTCACGGAGTACTGGTCCGACGGCCTGGCGGCGTTCGTGTTCCGCCAGACGCCTGCCGCAGATCTGACGGGCAGCGACGAGGGCGACTTCGAGACGCGCGCGTGCTCGGGCCGTGCGTCGGTGTCAGGGACGGTCGAGGGAGTGGCCGTCGAACTGCTCGGCAATCTGCCCACGTCGGAACTCGAGGCGGTCGCTGCGAGCCTCTGCGTCGGCCCTGAGCAACGCAGTCGTCCGGACCGGCCACAATTCCCAGAATCCGTGCTACCAGACGGTAACTCGCGTCGTTGATACCCTTGATGGCTGTCGCCGGTGGAACGCGTGTCGTCCCACGCGGCGGGCCCGGGAGGTCATGATGAGCCGCCGTTCGTTGTTCTTCCTCGCGGCACTCGTCGTGGCGCTCGGTTACGGCACGCCCGCACACGCGGAGCGTCTCTACGGGAACTACCGTGGACCCGAGGACGCAAAGTCCGCCGACACGTCGCAGGACCAGGCTGCCGACACATCGACCGAACCCGACCAGACCGGCCCGTCGGCCGGGAGTTCCGGCGACGGGAGCGGCGGACTCGGCTCGGGCGGCTCCGGTGGCGGTGATTCGGGCGGCGGTGACTCGGGTGGCGGCGACTCCGGTGGCGGCGACTCGGGTGGAGGAGATTCCGGCGGCTCGGATCTCAGCGGCAGCGGTGGATCGTCCGATGGCGCCAGCGCCGGCGGCAACGACGACGGCAGCGGCGGGATCAGCACGAGCGGCGGCGGTGCCGGCACCGGTCGTGGCAAGGGCAGTGCGGCCTCGGCGACGGAGAAGTTCGAACTCGTCGCCTGGTACTTCGAGCACAACCGCGAGGAGTTCCTCTATCGCGTGGCCGCCGAGCGCAACCGCCGCATCCAGCTTCCGGTGGGTACGGTGTCGGCGATCCTCGGCCGCATGCCGCGCGATGTGCGCGTGCGCACACCGGTCACCCCCGAGGATCGCGAACGCATCTTCGACATCCTGAAGAGTGCCACGATCGACAAGCAGAGCGTCGTCCGGGACGCCGCCGTCATGGCGCTCGGCAAACTCGGCACGCCGCAGGCTGTCGAGGTGCTGCTCGAGCGCCTACGCGTCGAGCCCAACCGCGCGGTCAAGCAGGACACGCTCTTGGCGCTCGGATTGACGCGGTCCCCGGACGCCATCGATCCGCTCATCCGGTACATCAAGAAGCGGCGCGTCACCTCGTTCGCCCTGCTCGGTCTCGGGCTCACGGGGGACGCGGAGAAGGCGGCGCCCGCCGTATTGGAGTTCTTCAAGAGCGGAGTCAAGCGCGGCAAGGCCAAGCCCGAAGACCTGGCGTGCGCCGCGATGGCGCTCGGGGCGCTGGAGTACTCGGAGGCCGCCGGGCCGCTCACGTCCGCACTGAAGTCCAAGGGAACCCCGCAGATGGTGCAGGTGTATGCCTGCACCGCCCTCGGGAGCATCGGTGGCGAGAGCGCGCAGAAGGCGCTCCTCAAGGCTCTGGACAGCAAGCACTTGCAGGTGCGCCGGGCCGCGGCCGTCGCCCTCGGCAACTTCCCGAACGCTTCCGTGTTGAAGGTGCTGATGGGCAAGGACGGGATCAAGAACAATGCCGATACGCTCATGGCCGGACTCGCTGCTATCGGCGCGGCGAGGATCCTGGACGCGCTGCCCGAGTCCGAGTGGAAGAAAGCCCCGGACCTCATCCGCGAGGTCGCGATGTCTTCGAACAAGAGCAAGATCAAGGCGCAGTACGCCAACATCGCTCTGGCCATCTTCGGTGGGTTCGACAAGGAGATGCGTCGCTACTACACCGACGAGCTCTCGGGCACGTCGCTCGATCCCGACACGATGAGCGCCCTCGCGATGGCGGCCGGGGTCGCAGACCTCGGAGCGGCGACGCCGATGCTCGAGGAGATCGCGGGGTCCGTCGGTCGCGACCCCAAGCTCGGTAGCTACGCTGCCATCGCGCTCGGGATGATCGGGGGCGGGGGCACGGAACGGGCCAAGCTCCTGCGCAAGGTGTTCGATCGCATCGAACGCCCCGACGTGCAGCGTGGTGCGGTCATGGCGCTCGGTCTCGTGGGCGACCGCAATGACATCCCGTTCCTGATCAACGTGATGAAGCGCACCGAGGACAAGTGGCTGGGGCGCTTCACCCGTGGTGCGGCGGCGATCGCCGTCGGTCTCATCGGCGACGGCAAGAGCGTGCAGGAATTGCAGAAGCTGCTTCGCAACCCCGATGCGAACACACGTGCGTTCGGCGTCTCGGCGCTCGGCTACCTCGCCGACAAGGATCCGTCACCGCGTCTGCCGACGCTCTTCGCCCACAACAACTTCCGCGTCGAGTTCGAGGCCATCAAGGCCATTATGGGCCAGTTGTAGGGGCGCCATCGTTGTAGGGGGCCATCGTTGTAGGGGGCCATCGTTGTAGGGGGCCATCGTTGTAGGGGGCCATGGTTGTAGCGGCCAGGGGGGCCGGTCGGAGGTCGTCTCGAAGACACCCCGACCGGCCCGCTGCTGTGCCGCACCGTGTGGCATGGGCCGCGGCGACGGCCTCGTGTGCCGGGGCAGCGTCGTTCAGCGGGGGGCGCAGCCTCGGCAGGGCGCGTAACCGCCGTCCAGGGCGTCGTAGATCGAGACGAAGAGCACGCGATCGGCGCGCGGGATGTCGGCGAGCTCCGCACAGTCCGGCTCGTGGAAGAGGTGCGTCGAGCCGACGCCGACCACTTGGCTTTCAGTCGCGACGCGCGAACCCTCACGCGTGGCGACGTCGCCGAGCCGGCTCTCGCGCTCGATGAGCCGTTGCTCGAGGGTCTTGTCGGGTCCCATGTCCGGCCCGCGGCGCGTGGCGATGGGGCGTTTGCCGGTATGCTTGGTGGGCGCTCGGCAGGCCCCCGTCGCGAGCAGGGCGGCCACGGCGAGCGCCGGTACGAGTCGAGAGGTCATGGAACTCTTCTACCACGCCAGTCGGGACATCGAGTTGCCTAGGACGGGGTGCCGGCTCGCCTTCCACGTGGGGGCGCGCGCGTGCGAGGCGTGTGGCGCGGAACTCGAGGCGGGCGCGCGTTCCGAGGGCGGGACGTACGGCCTGACGTTCTGCGCCGACTGCCGCGACCGCCTGGACCGCTCGGCGATCCAGATTCACTTCTGCGACGACTGTGGTGTCTCCGTGCCGCTCTATGCGGTCGAGGAGGGGGCCGCGTTGGCCGGCGACGGCCGCATCCTCTGCCTGCGCTGCCGCGCACCCGGCCCGCGTGGGCGCGTCGGATGGCTGTTGGCCGTGACTGCGGCGCTGGCGCTCGCTGCGGGCGCTGCCGTGGCGCTGTGGCGCGGATGATCCGCCGATCGCACGGGAGTGCAGGGGCGCAGGCGGGAGCGCGGCCGCCGTCGCGGTTGACCGGTCGCACGCGGACTCGTAGCCTCGCGGTGTCCGTCCCGCCCCTCTGGACCGCCTCTCTGGACTCCGCCTTCGTGATCTCGGCGACGATTGATCGATGCCGCCCCCGGAATGCGCACGCATGATCCTGCGATCACTGCGGCTCGTGCACGTTCGGGGGCTCCCCGACGTACGTGTCACGGGACTGCCCGAGAGCGGACTCGTGCGCGTGACGCTGCCTGCCGGCGCGCCCCCCGACACGCTGGTGGGGGCGCTGCAGTTCCTGCTCGTGGCGGAAGCTCCCGATCTCGTCGCCGGACCGGCGGGCGGCGACGATCCGGGCTTCTCGTTCGTCGAGGCCGAGTTCCGCACGCAGAGCGGTGCGACGTTCTCGTTGTTCCGTGGTGTGGACCGCCGTGGCACGACACAGGTCTCGCTCCGTGAGAGCACCGCCGGCCGCGTGACCGGCGGCGACGCGGCAGTCGCGGAGCGCCTCGGGCAACTCCTGGACGGCACCGTGCAGGCGTGGTGCAGCCGGCATCTCGGCGCGCTGTTGCCGGCGCCTGCGAGCGCCGCCGGCTCCGCCGTGCCCATCGGCGGCGACGCGGCGCGTGGCGTGGATGACGACGTGGTGCGCGCTGCGCACCGCGCCGTCCAGGAACTGCGCCGCTCGCTGCGGGCGGAGCGCCTGCGGCTCCTGGCCTCGCGGCGTCACTCCGAACTCCTCGAGCACGGTCGGCGCCTGCGTCACGAGCGCGCGACGGTGGCGCGCCACGTCGATGAGTCGAGCGTCGAGCGGGATCGAGCGCGCACGCGGCTGCAGCGCGTGAGCGAGTACCGTGACCAGCTGGCGCGTTCGCTCGACGACGCGGCGGGTGAGGAGGCGTCCGCCCGGGGGCCTCTTCCGGTCGTTGCCGCCCCGCCCGCCACGGCTGCGGCGGCATCGCGTCGTGTCGCGCCCGGGTCGCTCATCGAGACGGCGCTGATCGCGTGCGCAGCGGCGATGTTCGTCGTGCTCGTGTTCTACAGTTCGTCGTCGCGAGGTGACCGCGCCGACGGCATGGTCCTGATTGCGCTCGGTGCCGGCTGCGTCGTGGCCGTCGCGTCCTACGTGTACGTCGTCGCGCGACGGCCGGTCCCCGCCGGCGCGGGCGCTCCGCCGGCGGTGGTCGTGCCCGACACCGCCACCCGTGTGCGCGCCTGGCGTGACTCACTTCGCAGGCGCTTCGCCGACATCGGCGATCCGGACGATCCGGGCCTTGCGCAGGAGCTCCGTGCTCGCCTCGCTGACATCGACGGCCGCCTGGCGCCGCAGAGGGCCCGCCTCGAGCAGCTCGACGACGCCATCGCCGTGTTCGACGTCGAGGTCGGCCGCGCGGCGCGGTCACTGCACGAGACGCTGCCGGCGCTCGGCGCCGGCGACACGGGACTGCCGGAGGGGACGGACGTTCGCGACGCCGTGGCGATCGTGCACGAACTCGGTGACGCGGTGTACGCGGCGGTCGTCGAGCGCGATGCACTGCTGGCCGAGGGCACGGCGACTCCGGACGAGGCCCGCCAGGCACTCGCTGTCGCGCTGGACGCTCTGGCGGCGTGCACCGGAGCGGCGGGCGTCGTCGCCACGTGCCTGCGGCGCGTCAATTCGTTCGCATGCGTGGTGGGGGAGGCGTCGGAGGAGGACCAGCTCGCAGATCTGCTCGACGCCGAGATCCGGGCACTCGTCGCGGCAGGGCCTCGTGGTGCTGTGACAGCCGATCGCGGGGCCGCGGACCTGCACGGCCTGATCGTCCCCGCTGCCGGGCCGGAGGAACTCGCCACCGGCGACGTGGCGGCGCGTTTCGGCGCCGCGGCGCAGGTCGTCGTCGCCGCACCGGGCGCCGCTCCTGGGAGCGGCGAACGCGCGCGCCCGCCCGGCGCGTCACGCCGCCGCCTCTGAGTCGCCCGCGAGCCGCCGAATGACGCCCGCGTGACGGCGCACCGCGAACGTGTTGCTGCCGGTGGGACACCGCCCACGGGCGTCCCTTTTTCCGGCTCCTGCGCCCGCCGCGGTCGCAGACTTCCCTGCTCCTCTCGCCCATCGTCACGCCGCGTGTACCAGCTCTTCCTCTCCTTCCGTTTCATCTGGCGTCATCTCTTGATGACGCTGATCGGGAGCTTCTTCGTCGGGGCCAGCCTGGTCGTGCTGATCGTTGTCATGGCGGTGATGGACGGCTTCCAGTCGAAGCTGAAGGAGACCTTCTCCGGATCCTCCGCCGACCTGATCGTGACACCGCGCTTCGACGCCGATCTCACGCGACTCGACGCGGAACTCAGGAAGCAACTCGGTGACCGCGTCGTCGCCACCGGCCCGTTCCTCGAGACGATCTCCATGGTGCGTCGCGAGGGGATGGTCGATCCCTCGGTGATGGACGAATTCCAGGTCGCCCAGGTCTTCGGCGTGGACGGCCGGGCCGAGCAGCGTGTCAACCACTTCGGGACGTACCTGCATCGTCCGCCCACGCGCATCCAATCGACCGTCAAGGATCTCGACGACCCGTTCAAGGTGCATGACATCGAACAGGCGTCGTACGGCCGCGTCGGCGTGATCCTCGGGAAGGGACTCGCGGCGCGGTTGCATGTGGGGCCGGGTCAGCGCGTGAAACTGTTCGCGCTCGTGTCGAAGGGCGGTGCCGCGGACGGCAGCGGTGCCAGCCTCGACGACTACGAGCTGCGTCAGGAACTGTTCCTGGTCGTCGGCATCTACCAGAGCGGCAACGGCGACATCGATCGCCAGTGCGTGTTCATGGACCACGAGGACTTCGCGCGCTTCTTCGATCCGCGCACGGCGCGCCGCTCACTGCGCGCCAAGCTCGCCGACCCCGACACGCAGTTCCGCGAGGCGGCGGACATCGTCACGGATCAGTGGTGGGAGCTCGTCGAGGGCAGCCTCCCCGACGGGCGTGCGCCGCCGCCGTGGCTGCGGAAGGAGACCGCACGCTCGAGCTACGCGTTCACAGCGAAGCCGTGGTGGTACCAGCACGAGGCCATGGTGCGCGCGATCGAGAGCGAGAAGGCGATGATCCTGGTCATCGCGTTCCTGATCGTGATCGCCGGCACGTCGTCGATCTTCGCCGCGCAGTGGCTGCTCGTCAGTGACAAGGTCCGCGAGATCGGCATCCTGCGTGCCCTCGGTGCCGACGTGCGCGGCGTCGCCACGATCTTCGTGCTGAACGGCTTCCTGATGGGCGTGCTCGGCTCCATCGGCGGGACGGGTGCCGGTCTGCTCGTCGTGCGCTACATCGACAACATCCACCGGGGCATCACGAGCCTGACCGGGCGCGAGATCTTCGACAAGAACATCTACCTGTTCGACAGTATCCCGACACGCGTGGACCCCGAACAGGTCACGCAGTTCGCGCTCGCCGCGCTCGCCTGCACGCTCATCGCGGCGGCGATCCCCGCCCTGCGCGCCGGGCTGATGGATCCTGCAAGGGCGTTGCACAATGAGTGAGCGCGTGCGCGACGACGTGGTCCTGCGCGCGGCGGGCGTTCACCGCTCCTTCCGTATGGGGCGGGCGACGATCGAGGTCCTTCGAGATCTGGCTCTGACGCTCCGTCGCGGCGAGCGCGTCAGCGTCGTCGGCGCATCGGGTTCGGGCAAGACCACGATGATCAACGTCCTCGGGCTGCTCGATCGGCCCCAGGCGGGTTCCGTCGAGGTGCTCGGAGAGGACGCGCTGGCCGTACGCGCCCGGCGTCGCAACGAACTGCGCAACACGGGCATCGGCTTCATCTTCCAGTTCTATCACCTGATCGACGAGCTCTCGGCGCTCGAGAACGTGCTGCTGCCGGCGATGATCGGCACGAGCACGTTCGCCTGGCCGTCGCGGCGCCGCGCGGCCCACGGCCGCGCGAGCGCACTGCTCGACCAAGTGGGTCTCGCGGACCGCCGCGGCCACCGTCCGCAGGAACTTTCGGGCGGGGAGCGGCAGCGCGTGGCGATTGCGCGCGCGCTCATGAACGACCCCGCCATCCTCTTCTGCGACGAACCCACGGGGAACCTGGACCCGCGGACGAGTGGCGGCGTCCAGGACTTGCTGCTCGAGATCGGTCATCGCGGCCGCGCCATGCTGCTCGTGACGCACGATGCGCGGTTTGCGGGAAGATGCGACCGCGTTCTGCGTCTGAACGAGGGGCGCCTGGTCGCGGTCGGCGGCGAGGCGGCCCCGGCAGCGGCGGCTGGAGGACGGGCATGAGCCACGGCACACGAGCGACGCGCACCCTGTTCGTTCTCGCGCTCTCCACGGCCGCGTTCTTGCTCGCCGCCTGCCGCAGCGACGGCGGCGTCGGCCGCCGCGACTCGCTGCGGGGCATGCGCTGGACGCTCGACACGCTGTCCTGGCGCCACGACCTCGACGTCAAGACCACACGCCGCAACTTCGACGAGTTGGCCGCGTGGTGCGAGCGTGAGGTCACGCACCCGACCCAGGCCATGGAACGGACCATGGACATGTATCTCGAGGGGCACACCGGACGCTGACGGCTCCCGGCGCCGCCCGTGGCGGGGGGCCCGGTGACGCCCGATCCATGGGGGCGCGTGACTCTCCGCACGTGACGGACGCCTTCTGCATCTCGAGACGTGTTCCTTGCTTCCCCCGGCGTCCACGGCACGATAACGTATGGGTGCCGGGGTTGGGGTCGACCCCCCCGTAAAATGGCTCGCCGCATACACTCCACATCACATTCCCCTTTTCTCTACCGGCAGTCGTCCTCCTCGGCACTCCTCACACGGAAGGGACGGCCGCAACTAACAGGCTCGAGCGCAACTAACGGGCTCGAGGCAAGCGGCGCGTTCCTACGGGCGCAGCGGCGTTCTCTCGTGGGCCGCAGGGTTTCGCAACCGGGGCGTTGCACGCCCGATGCCGTTGCAGGGGGCGGCCTACGTGCCGCGCCCGAACGTCCCCGGCGGCGGCGGTGTTCCCGCCGGCCTCGCGCCCGACCGGTGGCAGACCGGTGGCAGACCGTGGCGGCCACCGAACCTCCGGTGACGACCACGTAGGGGCGCCCCTACGACTCCTGCCGCGAGATCGGGCGGCGCGGGCGAGCCGCGCGTACGCCGCACCTGCCGCTGCATTCGTCGCAGAGCGGGTCGCGAACTCTCAGTTCACGGAGCGCCAGATGTTGCCGTCCGAGGCGAGTGTGCCGATGGCGACCTTGCCCGTGATCCCGAACGTCCCCGGCACGAAGGCTGCCGTGCGGATCGGACCGTTGAAGAGGCCGGTGTAGAAGGGCTCGTTCGTCTGCAGGATGTCACCCGACTGGTTGATGAAGAACGAACGCACGCCCGTCGTGCCATAGGACGCCGGCTTGGCGTAGCAGAGCCAGTGGTTCTCGCTCAGTTCGTCATCGATCGTGCCTCCGAAGAAGGCCGCTCCGCCCGTGCTCCCGGCGCCGAACTCCCCGATGCCGAGGCCACCCGGGCCCGGCAACTCGATGTGGTAGAGATACCCCGAGCGTCCGACGACGAACCAGTCCGCCGTGCCGGCGCTGTTGGTCTGGAAGGCGAGGGAGAGTACGGGCGAGTTCAGCCGCGGATACGAGTTGCGCACCAGCGACCGGCCCGTCATCTCGGCGAAGAACCCGAATTCGCCGATGCCGTCGCTATCGACGTCGGCCTTGCCGCCGACCTTGAACTGCGTCTGCGCGATGGCGATCGAACGCATCGTGGCGATGGCCGAGGTCTCGTTCGCGATGCGCCTCGCCGCGATCATGCTCGGGAGCGCGATGGACGCGACGATGGCGATGATCGCCACGACGATCATGAGTTCGATCAGTGTGAAGCCCTGCGTGCGTCGCATCCTGCCGTCCTGGGTCGCCGTTGCCGGACGCCGTGTCGCCATCGAGGTGGGGACGCGCCGTCCGCTCTCTCCGTTTCGTCCATCGGGATTCCACGCACGCCGCATTAGCCCGGCGCCGGGAATGCGCGTGGCGACCCTCGGATCAGATCGGCCCGGTCCGGATGCTCGCGCGGCGTGCTTGCCCGCCGCTGCGGGGAGCTCTCGCAGGGCGCTTGCGTGGTGGAGCCAAGGAGAGTCGAACTCCTGACCTCTTGAATGCCATTCAAGCGCTCTACCAACTGAGCTATGGCCCCACCGGACGCGCGGAGCGGCCGCTACGCCGCTCCGGAGGGCGGAACATAGGAAGGGGGCCCGTCGCCGGTCAACGTTTCCGGCGCGGCGCGGGCGTCTTTCTCCGCGGGCGCACCCGCCGACCCTCGGTCCAAGGGCCTGTCCGGAAGCAAGAGCGGCCACCACCGAGGCCGCGCGAGACGGTTCAGGGCAAGGCGCGCCGACGACGGCGACTCATGGCGAAGCCGAGTCGCGGAGGAGGCGCAACGCAGCCCTGGACCGTCGCCGCCGGCCGCATGGCGCAGTTGTTTCCGGGCAGGTCCTAAAGCGCCCGATCGCGCATCTCCCCGTACATTGTCCGGCTTGCCGGTGGCCAGAGGCGCTGCGGCGGAGCGAGACCCATGAGCACGACGTACGACTTCAGGAAGATCGAGACCAAGTGGCAGGCGCGTTGGCGCGAGAGCGGACTCTTCCGCGCCCCCGCAAGCCCAGACCCGGCTCGCAAGTCGTACCTCCTCGAGATGTTCGCCTACCCCTCGGGCGACATCCACATGGGGCACTTCCGCAACTACGGCATCGGCGACGCCGTGTGCCGCTGGATGCTGATGAACGGCAAGGACGTGCTGCATCCCTTCGGCTGGGACGCCTTCGGTCTGCCGGCCGAGAACGCCGCGATCAAGCGTGGCATCC
>JAJRVY010000151.1 GCA_024277065.1 Planctomycetota bacterium | reverse complement strand
GCTGGTGGAAGCCGCTCTCGGGCTGCCGTTCGCGGCTCTTGGCGCGCCGCTCCTCGTGGCGCAGCGCCACGTTGCGCACGACGCCGAACAGGAACGTGCGGAAGCGCGCGCCGCGTTCCGGATCGACGCGCGCGAGGGCGCCCCGCTCCCGGAAGCAGTCCACGAACACGTCCTGGACGGCGTCCTCGAGGTGCGGGATGTAGCCCGACCCCCGCCAGCGCGCGCCGAGGTAGGCGCGCACGATCGGCAGGTACGTGCGCGCGAACTCCTCGCGGCAGAGGGCGTCGCCCGCCGCCGCGCCCTTGACGATGGACCAGCACGTCTCGTCCCTGTGTGGCATCGCGCGCGCCGTCAATCTTCCTGGGCGCCGCCCCCTGCGCCGTCCGCAACGCCGCGGTCCGTGTCGAGGACGTCGGTGTTGTCGTGCCGCGCCAGGGCGCCCGACGAGAGGCGCTCGACGATCACGTCGGCGACGTCGAGTTCCGAGCCCAGCCAGCGGCGACCGCGGTCCTCGCAGACGGCGAACGTCGTGCCGCTGCCGCCGAAGGGGTCGAGGACGAGGTCGCCGGGTTCCGTGGACATCTCGACGACACGCTCCAGCAGCTTGGTGGAGAGGGCGTTGGCCTTGCGCTTGCCGGACTTGTACCTGGCGTGGCGCACGGGGGGCACGTCGGTCCAGACGTCCTTGAGCGTGATGCCCTTGGGGTTGAGCGCCTTGCGATGCCCGCCGTAGTCCTTGATGTCGCCGCCGCAGTGGCGGCAGATGGCGATCGGCGTGCGGATGCGCCGGAAGACGCGCGGCTTGCCCTTGGTGTGGTAGAGCAGCGAGTAGTGGCTGGGGTGCAGCCGCCCGGCGATCGGCAGGCAGGCACTCATCTCGACGGCGATCCAGTGGCGGAACGTCATCTCCATCTCGCGCGCGAGGAACGCGCCGAGGAGAACGTTCCAGCGCGGCAGGTTGTAGACGAACAGCGCGCCGCCCGGGCGCAGCACGCGGACGCACTCGGTGAGCCAGAACTCGCACCACGCGACGTACTCGTCGTCCCGCCGCGCGTCGTTCGTGCGCTTGCCGTACTTCTTGCCGAGGTTGAACGGTGGGTCGGCGAACACGGTGTCCACGCAGTCGTCGCGAAGGCGTGTGAGGAGATCCATGCAGTCGCCGTCGAACAGCGCGCCGCGGACGCTCGCGAACGCCGGCTGCAGAGTGCTTGCCGCGTCGCGCCAGACGTCGTCGATGAACGCCGGTCCCGCGTTCATGGCGCGCGGCGTGGCCGTCGTGCCCGTGCCCGTGTCCGTGTGATCCCACGCGAACCGTGCCTGGTGGTCCGGCGGTCGGTCGGCGGTGGAGGCGGCGTCGGCCATCGGCACGGCAGGGTAGGCGCTCGCGGGGACAGCGCGCGACGTGTCGAGGGCCACCGCCGATCGCGGCGTCACCAGTCGTCGCGGCGGTCGCGCAGGAACAGGCGCCGGGCGGGGCAGTCCGCGAGCGCGGCCAGGTCGAGGTCGGCGAGCAGCAGGTGTTCCGCGCCGCCGGGGGCGCGCGCGAGCACGACGCCGCGCGGATCGCAGACGAACGACTCCCCCGCGAACTCCAGCGGCGGCTCGCTGCCGACGCGGTTGCAGAGCGCCGTGAAGACGCCGTTCTGGAAGGCCGCCACGCGCAGCTCCGCTTCGTAGAGACCGTCCGGCCACTCGCCCGACGCGCCCGCCTGCGGGACGACGATCAGGTCGGCGCCGCCGAGGGCCAGCCGGCGCAGCACCTCGGGATAGTGGCGGTCGTAGCAGATCGCAACGCCGATGCGGCCCGCAGCCGTGTCGAAGACCGCAGCGCCGCGGTCACCGGGGTCGTAGTACTGCTGCTCGTGGAACCCCTCGTACTCGGTGATGTGCAGCATGCGCTGCACGCCGAGCAGGCTGCCGTCGGCGTCGATGACCGGACTGCTGTCGAAGCGCCGCTCACCGTCGCGTTCGTAGAGGTTGGCCACGACGACGACGCCGCATTCGCGGGCCGCCGCCGCGAGCGCGTCGGTGGTCGCGCCGGGGATCGTCTCACCGGGCGGGCGTGCCGCGCCGGCATCGCGCGGCGCGCGGGGGAAGAAGGGCTCGAAGGCGAGTTCGGGGAAGACCACCAACTGCGCGCCGCCCGCGGCGGCCCGCCGGAGCTGCGTGAGCCCTGCCGCGAGGTTCTGCGCCTGGTCCTCACCGTTCGCGCGCTGCACGAGCGCGACGCGGATCGTCGTCATGCGGACAGTGTGCCGCATGCCTCGCGAGCCCGGAAGAGAGCCGGCCCGGGAGTGCGCGCGGGCGGCGCAGGCACGCCGGGCGACGCCGGATTCCCGCGCCCGCCCCGCGCCATGCTGACCCGGCGCCCCCCGATCTTGCGTATCCCGGTGTAGGGGCCGGGCAATGTCCCGGCCCCGGAGGTTCGATCACCGCCCCGGCAGGCGCGCATGTCGCGAGGCGCCACGACAGCCGTGTACGTCGCGAGGCGTTAGGACAGCCGTGCGCGCCAGGAACCTCCGGGTTGACCACAATGGGTCAACCCTACGCCGGGCGTCGCGAGGGCGGGGC
>JAJRVY010000150.1 GCA_024277065.1 Planctomycetota bacterium | reverse complement strand
TCCGTATCGAGCGTCCTCGCAGCGCGGATCGGCCGGGGCGCCGAGTTTGGCGGCGATGCGCTCGAACGCCCCGACGGCGTGCTCGCGCAACTCGCAGAACACGGCGTCGTCCTCGAAGCCGCCACCGCCGAGCAGCACGTCTGGATGCACGAACTTGACGTCCATGCCACCTCCGTCCGCGGCCTCGACGGTCACGTTGCACGGCAACATGAGTCCCACGAGCGGCTCGCGGTTGAACGCCTTCCAGGCCAGGTGCGGGTTGCACGCACCGAGGATCACGTACTCGCGGAAGTCCTCGTCCAGCTTGGCCTTGAAGATCTTGTTGACGTCGATGCGCGACAGCACGCCGAAGCCCTCGGCCACGAGGGCCGCGGTGACCTTCTCGATGGTGTCCTCGAGATCCTGGTCCACGTGGCAGTCGATACTCATCTGCATGGTCGTCTCCTCTTCGCCGTCTCGGAACCCGCGTGGCGGGCGTGCCGGGCGCAGCGGCCCTGAGCCGCGATCCTACCGGGGCGCGCCGCGGCACCCGGCGTTGTCCGCGGGACGCGGGGGTGCGGCGTCCGCCGCGGATGCCACGGGGAGGGCGATGCGGCCGTCCGCGGGCAGCGAGTGCACGCTGGGCGACGTCGTGCCGCCGACGACGTTGCGCACCATCGCGGCGATGCGCCGCCAGACGGACTGCTGCAGGTACGGCATGCCGTGGCGCGCACACAGCGCGGCGAGGCGCGGCTGCGAGCGCACGAGTTGCGCGGGCGCCAGGCGCGGCCAGACGTGGTGCTCGATCTGGTAGTTGAGATAGCCGTGGAGCACGTCGCGCAGGGTGCCGCCGGTGCGGTAGTTGGCGGTGCCGAAGAGCTGCCGCAGCGCTAGCTCGTCGCGGTCACGCGGCGGGGTCTCGAAGCGCAGCACGTCGTCGCCGGCATGGCTGGGGACGATGATCGCGAACGAGTGCAGGTTCGTGAGGACCTCGGCCACCAGCATATTCGCGAGCACCGCTCCCGCGGCGGCGGTGCCGAGCGGCAGGAAGCAGGCCGGCAGCAGCACGAAGCGCACGAGGAGCGTCGGCAGCCAGACCTGCAGCCAGACCTGGCGGCCGAGCGGGCGGGTCGGCAGATACACGTCGGCGTTGAACGGATGGAACGGTGTGGGCGCCGCGCCGGAGCGGCGCTGCAACAACTGGCGCAGCGCGTTCGGGCCGTAGTAGAGCGGGCGCCAGAGTGCGGCGCAGAACAGCACCACGAGGGCGGCGATCGGGCGCGGCAGCCGCAGGCCCCGCAGCCACGCCATGTTGGCCTCGGGCACGTCCGGGTCGTGGATCTCGCCGAGGCGGTGATGGTGCAGCGTGTTGTGCTCGACGTTCCAGGCGCGCGGCGGGATCCAGTCCGCCCAGTAGATGAGCCGGCGCCACCCGCGGGCAAAGCGCTTGGAGTGCCACGCGCGCGGTGCCTGCGGATCGTCGTCGAACGCCCCGTGCAGGACGTGGTGCGCGACGACGGTCCAGCGCACGGTGGCGCCGAGCGAGAGGGCCAGCGCGGAAAGGGGATTCAGCCCCCACCACGCGGTCGCCAGCCCCAGGGCGCTCAGCGCGCGTCCCGCCACGGCGATGCGCCGGAAGTGCGCACGGTCCGCCGGGCGACGGTCCGCGTGCAACTCCCTGCCGAGCGCGTGGAGTTCGCCCAGGAAGCCGGCGGCGGAGGGCGGAGGCGTGGACTGTGACACGAGCTTCGCGAGGCAGTGTCCACGCGGCGTGCCGCGGAGCGAAGTTCCGCGCCGCGCGCACTCCGAGCCTGTGCGACGCGGCGCGCTGACGCGGTCTGCGATCAGGACTGCGCGGCGTCCTGATCGACGCGGCGTGCGAGGACGGTGAACGTCGCGCCGCTGCCGAGCAGCGACCACGCGTAGCTGAGCGCCGCCGCGAACGGGAACGCGGCGAGGTAGAGGGCGTAGCGCGCCAGGCGTCCCGGACCATGCCCGCCGACGCGGTCGAGAGGGCCGCGCAGCAGGTTGTAGAGGCCCATGTGCCCGAAGCCCAAGCGATGCAGCGCGCTCTGGAGCAGGCCGAACGGGTTCTGTTCGAGGCCGTAGTGCGAGATGCTCTCCACCTCGAAACCGTGCTCGCGGAGCATCGCGGTCAACGTCTGCGGTCCGTAGTGGTAGAGGTGCCGCGGCAGGTCGAGGTGGAACCACTCCTCGCCCGACCAGCGCGCCTGCCAGCTCTCGATGTTCGGCACGCTGAAGAGCAGCGCCCCGCCGGGACGCAGGATGCGGTGGCACTCGTCGAGCGTCGCGCCCGGGTCGCGCAGGTGCTCGAACACCTGCCAGGCCGTGACGGCGTCGAACTGCCCCTCGTCGAAGTGCACGTCCTCGACCGGCCCCACGCGCACGCGGTCCTCGCCGACGAGCTTGCGGGCTGTGCGCGCGGAGTCCTCTGACAGCTCGGTGCCGTACGCGCTGTGTCCGACGCGCTCCAGCGTCTTCAGGAACAGGCCGCGGGCGCACCCGATGTCCAGGATCGTGCCGCGCCGGATGCCCATCATGCGGATGGCGCGCAGGCGGGCCAGACGGAAGAGGAAGACGAACATCTCGGTGACGGGACCGAACTTCGCGTTCTCCTCGCCGTAGTAGACATCGCCGTAGAAGTCCGGGATGTCCTCGGCCGCCGGGAGCGGGTGGATCGCGGACAGCGAGCACTCCTGACACTGCGCGACGTCGTGGCCACGCGCGTCCGGCGCCGGATGGGCGAAGAGGCGCCGCCCGTGGGCGCCCGCGCAGAGCGCGCAGCGGAAGCCGTCCACCTCGGTCCCGCGCGCGCGCAGCCCGGTGCGGCGCAGCACCGCGCGGGTCGCGGCGGCGAGATCCGCGCAGAGCGCGCGCAGGCCGTGGGCGCGGGGGGCGGCCGCGGTGCGCGTCGGAGTACGCGTCGGAGTGTGCGTCGGAGTGTGCGACGGCGACGGGGCGCGCAGCGGTGCTGCGGGCGCCGGCGGTGCCACGCGATCGGCGAGCGAGGTCGAGCGTTCGGGCAAGGCGGGATTCCTCACGGTTGACGGCCGCCTCCGGCGCCTGCGGGGCGTGCCCTCTCATCGACTCGCGGCCCGCCGGCGCTGGAGGACTTCCGCCACGAATGTTGCGGAAAATGGACACCATCTGCCGAAGAGAGGGCATGCAGAGCGCTCCCCCACCCTCGGCGTGTCGCAGGGAATCACCATGGCCCGGATGGGCCGTGCCCGTGGTCCTGGCCGCGCTCGCCGGCGCCGTCTACGGCTCGACGCTCCGCGGCGGGTTCCTCAACTGGGACGACCCGACGTACATCGTGAACAACCCGGAGCTGCGCCTACCGTTCACCGAGGCGGTGGGCCGCATCTTCGGGACGACGTACTTCGTCAATTACAACCCGCTCCAGCGCCTCGTCTATCTGCTCGTCGTGAAGGCGTTCGGCGCAGCGCCACACGCCCTGCGCGCCGTGAACCTCGCCCTGCACGTCACGAACGGCGTGCTCGTGTACCACCTGCTGCTGCGCTGGCTGAAACCCGGCCGGGAGCGCCCGTGGGTGGCCCTCGCCGCGGCGGCGGTGTTCGTCGTGCACCCGGGCGCCGTGGAGTCCGTGGCGTGGATCTCGAGTCTCAAGACGGTGCTCGCCGCGACGTTCGCGTTCGCCGCGCTGCTCCTGTGGCTCGGAGCCGACGATGAGCCTCGGCGCAGGACCTGGTCGCTCGCGCTGTTCGTGCTCGCGCTGCTGGCGAAGGTGAGCGTCGTCGTGCTGCCTGCGGGCCTCCTGCTGCTCGACCTCGGGGGGCGCCGGACGCTCCGCTGGAGGTGGTACGCGGCGTTCTTGCTGCCCGCCGCCGCCGCCGCCGCCGTGCAGGTCTTCGCCGCAGCAGACGGCGACGGCATCCGCGCGTTCCACGGCGGCAGCCTGGCGACGCACGTCGCCACGATCGTCGCGGTGCTCCCCTCCTACGCGGGATCGCTCCTCCTGCCGTTCGGCCACGCCGCGCGGCGGACCTTCGACCCGGTGACCACCGCCGCCGATCCACGGCTCTGGGGCGGCGTCGTCCTGCTGGCGGGTTGCGTCTGGGCGTGCCGACGATCATGGCGCGGCGAGCGGCGCGTGTTCGTCGCCCTCACGTGGTTCCTCGTCGTGCTGCTGCCGACGCTGATCGTCCCGATCCCGATCGTCCACGCGGACCGCTACATCTACCTGGGGCTGTTGCTGCTACCGGCCGTCCTGCTCGCGGGCGCAGCACGCGTCCCGCGGCCGTCCGGCCGATGGGTGCGCGCTGCGGCGGCGGGGTGGGCGCTGTGGTCCGCGGTCGCGGCCATCTCGTACGCGGCCGTGTGGACGACGTCGCGGTCGCTGTGGACACACAGCCTCGAGCGCCACCCGGGCGACGCCGAGTCGTGGACGCTGCTCGGCTTCGCGCTGCGCGACGAGGGACGCGTGGACGATGCGTGCGCGAGTCTCGAGCAGGCCCTGCGTATCGATCCCGCCCGCGCCGAGGCCGCGGAGAACCTGGCCGTGCTGGAGATCCGGCGTGGCGGGTACGCCCACGCCGAGGCGCTCCTGCGGCGCGTCGTCGCGGAAGCGCCCGAGCGCGACTCCGCGTGGGCGGCGCTCGCCGCGGTCGTGGATCTGGGCGGGCGTCCGGACGAGGCCGCCGCCATCTTCGAGGAGGGGCTGCGGCGCTGCCCGGACAGCGAGCAGATCCTCGCCAACCGCGACGCATTCCGGAAGCGGCGCGACGGCTCGTAGGGCGCACTCCGGCGACGCTGGGCAACACCGAGCGGGCTCACGCACCGGCGCCGATCAGTCGCGGGGCAGGAAGCGCCGGCAACGCAGGATGTGCGCCCGGTGCAAACTGCGCTCGGCGAGCGTCCAGAGGGTCTGCAGTCCGTACGTCGCGCTGCGCACGAAGTTGATGCTGCTGGCCTCGTCCATGTACCGCACCGGGACCGGCACGTCGCCCAGCCGGAAGCCGAAGTGCACCGACTGCACGAGGAACTGTGTGTCGAACACGAAGTCGTCGCTGTTGCGCTCCCACGGGATCGTCGTCAGGACCTCGCGCGTGTACGCCCGGAGTCCCGAGTGGCACTCGCCGAGGTTCTGCCCGAGCCACACGTTCTCGATGATGGTCAGAGCGCGATTCGCGACGTACTTGTAGACCGGCATGCCGCAGTCGAGGGCCTCGCGGCGCGAACGGATGCGGTTGCCGAGCAGTACGTCGCAGTGGCCGTTGCGCAGCAGGTCGATCATGACCGGGACGAGCCGCGCGTCGTACTGCATGTCGGGGTGGAGCATGACGACGACGTCCGCCTGGCGCTCGAGCGCGATCCGATAGCACGACTTCTGGTTGGCGCCGTAGCCGAGGTTGCGACCGTGCTCGACGACGGTGAGCCCGAGGCGCTTCGCGAGCGCGACGGTGCCGT
>JAJRVY010000149.1 GCA_024277065.1 Planctomycetota bacterium | reverse complement strand
GGTGCCGGCGGTGGTGCCGGTGGTGGTGCCGGTGGTGGTGCCGGTGGTGGCGGGCACGGCGGCGGTGCCGGTGCCGGTGGCGGTGCCGGTGGCGGTGCTGGCGGTGGCTCTGGCGGTGGCTCTGGCGGTGGCGTCGGCGGTGGCGTCGGCGGCGGCGTCGGCGGCGGCTCGGGCGGCGGTTCCGGTGGTGGTTCCGGTGGCGGCTGTGGCGATCCCCCTCCCCCGCCTCCTCCTCCTGAGGGTGGCCGCGGCGGCCGGGGCGTCGGCGGTGGCGGCTCTGGCGGCGGCTCGGGTGGCGGCTCCGGTGGCGGCTCTGGCGGCGGCTCCGGTGGCGGCTCCGGTGGCGGCTCGGGTGGCGGCTCTGGTGGCGGCTCGGGTGGCGGCTCGGGTGGCGGCTCTGGTGGCGGCTCGGGTGGCGGCTCGGGTGGCGGCTCGGGTGGCGGCTCCGGTGGCGGCTCCGGTGGCGGCTCTGGTGGCGGCTCTGGTGGCGGCTCGGGCGGCGGCTCGGGCGGCGGCTCGGGCGGCGGCGGTGGTGGCCACTCTGGCGGTGGTGGCGGCGGACGCCGCTGATCAGCGTCTCTTCGCGAGCACTTCGTCCACGAACTTCCAGACTTCGGTGTGAAGCGGGCTGTGCCCCGCTTCCACCATGCGACGACGGACGTTGCGGTAGCCGAGCTTCAGGAGCGCGGCTTCCGCAGCGTCCGTTTGTGGTTCGATGCCGGGGCTGTTGCGGTCTCCACGCGTGAACTCGCGATGGGGATCGTTCTTGCCCGTGAGCAGCAGCACGGGTGGCCCGCCGTCGCGGCCCGCGCCCGGCGCGCCCTGCACGCCGCCGCCGCCGAAGTTGCCGCAGCACGGGACGGCCCCGGCGACGGTCTCGGGCTCTTGCAGCAACTTCAGGTAGGTGAACTGCCCGCCCCCGCTGAAGCCCGTGAGGAAGACCTTCTCCTCGCCGCCGAGATGCTCCTGCACGAGCGCGAGCACCGCATCGACGCCCGCGAGATCGAACTTCAGGCGTGCAGCGATCCCGGCGTGCTCGTCGAGCAGCGACGGGGCGTAGTGCGGGTACTTCGCAGCAACCAGCGCGTTCGTGTTGGAGAACGTCATCGGGTAGACGCCGATCACGCCGCGTGAGCCGCGCGCCGTAGTCGATGCCTTCGCATAGCCCGCGAAACCGCTCCCGGCCCCGTCCACGCCGACGAGAACGGGGTACGTGCGGCCGGCCTTCCAGGATCGCGGCAGTGACACGTAGGCGACGAGCCGCTCGTGCGAAGAGCCGAGCAGCAGCAGGTCCTTCGTCGCCGCGGGGGCGACGACGGACGTGATCGCCCGCGCCGCGTCGCTCCCCGCCGTCGCGTCCCACGCCCGCGCCAGCAGGCGCGCCCCGAGGCCCTCGTCATCCAGTCCGACGGCCCACTTCGCGACCTTCTTCGCGCGCGCCTTCGACCGTTCCCAGCCGAGCGCGTCGATGCGATACGAGGCGAACTTCTCCGCGTCCGCAGCCGGGTGCCGCACCGCGGCGAGCTCGTCGTAGGCCTTGGCGATCTTGGGGCCGTGGACCTTGCGGCCGCGAGCCAGCGCGTCGTCGTCCGCGGTCTGATCGGCGTCGTTGAGGTCCGCGACCAGCGGCGCCGTGTCGGGTGCCCCGAACTCGTGGGCGGCCTCGATCGCTGCCGTCCCCTGCTCCGGGGCGCCGTTGCGTGCGCACCATCCGGCCCATGCCACCAGCTCACGCGCGACCTTGGCGCGCGCCTTGTCGAGCTTGGTTGCCTTGCCGTGCGCCACGCCACTCGCGAGGGCGAGGGCGAGGACGACGAACGCGATCAGCGTGGCATGGGGCCTGTCCGGAAACAACTGCGTCAACCATCGAGGGCGCGCGGGGCGGTCCGGGCCAAGGCGCGCCGACGACGGCGACTCATTGCGAAGCCGAGTCGCGGAGGAGGCGCAACGTAGCCGTGGAACGTCGCAGCCGGCCGAATCGAGCAGTTGTTTCCGGACAGGCCCATAGCGCATGACGGTCTCCTCGTCCCGGATTGGATCCTGTCGGCTCGCGCCGGGCCACCGCGAATCCGACGCCCGTGTGGACGGCCGCGCGGGCGGTGGCCACGAGGGCGCGCGTGGCGAGGGCGTGGCGAGGGCGTGGCGGGAGCGTGGGCCGCGACCCGGCGAGTGTCCCCGGCCGAGGACGCCTCGCCGTCGCGCGCCGTGGCCGCGGGGCCTGTGGCACGCGCCTTGCCTCGATCCCCCCCGCGCGCCGTTGCGCCATCGGAGGTGACTCATGCCGATCCGCCACGCAATCCTCGCTGCGGCTATCGTGGCCGCGGGCCTCGCCGCCGGCGGGGCCACCGTCCTGGCCGACGACCGCGCGCCGCGCCGGGAACTCCACGTCGTGCGCTCGCGCGTCGGCGTCGTCATCGATCGTGCAGCCTCCCTGCGGCGCCTGGACCGCCTTCTCGAGGGGATCGACGACATCGCGGCGCTGTGGGCACCGCGAGTGGGCCACGATCACGCGCGTCGCCTGCGTGACGACGACGATCACGGGGACGATCACGGGGACGAACGCCTGCGAGGCGGTGCGTGGCGGCGCGTGCCGCCGCCGGTCGCCGATCGCTACGTGCGCGACCGTCTGGACGGCATGCGCCGTGAGCTGCTCGCGCTGCGCAGTGCCGTGCTGCGGGCGCCGCGCGTGGCCCCCGCACCCATTCCCGTCGCGCTGCCCATGGCCGATCGCGCCTTCGCGCGCTTCGTGTTCGAGCTGCGGCGTACGCCGTTCGCCGAGGGGAAGGTCGCGCTGGTCGTGGACGTCGCGCGCCGCGCGCACTTCACGTCGGCGCAGGCCGCGGTGGTCGTGCGTGCGATCCAGTCGTGGGGACGCGTGGACGCGGCCGTTGCGCTCCATCCGCGCGTGGTCGATCCCCAGTCGTTCCACGTCGTCTACGCCGCGCTGACGTTCTCGTCCGACCGCGCCGAGCTGCGCCGCCGCCTGCTGCGGTGACGGTGGCGGACACTCCCGCGGGGGCGCCCGTTCGGCGCCCCGGTCGGCATTCTCGGCGGGATTCTTGACGCGTCACCCCGCCTGGTGTGGATCCTGGTCACACGCGACTGCGTGAAGGAGAGCTCCGATGAAGAAACTTCTGTTCATCGTCATCGCATTGGCGGTCATCGCCGGTGCCGGCGTCATGTTCCTGCTGGGCAACCTCGGCGGGATCATCAAGGGCGTCGTCGAGAAGGTCGGGTCCGACGCCACGAAGTCGGCCGTGACGCTCGAGGACGTCGATCTCTCGCTCACCGACGGTCGCGCCGAGCTGAAGAACCTCGTCGTCGGCAATCCCGAGGGGTTCGAGTCCGCGCACGCCATGAAGCTCGGCCTCGTGCGCGTCGTGATCGACACCTCCACGCTGGGCTCGGATCCCATCATCGTCAAGGAGGTCGTCGTGGAGGGGCCCGAGGTCATCTACGAGGTGAGCACCGGCGGCACGAACATCGGCGCGATCCAGAAGAACGTGGACGCCTACGCGCGTGCGCTGGGCGCCGGGGGCGGCGGCGGCGAGCCCGGCGGTGAGCCCGCCCCCGAGGGCGAAGCAGGCAAGAAGGTCATCATCGAGAACCTCTACATCCGCAACGTCGGGATCTCCGTCGCGGCGTCGTTCCTCGGCGGCAAGGGCGTCGGGGCGACGATTCCGGAGATCCACCTGAAGGACATCGGCAAGGCCGAGGGCGGGGCCACGGCCGGCGAGGTGGCGCAGAAGTTCCTCGACGCGCTGCTCGACGGTGTCGTCGATGCCGTCTCGGACCTCGACATCAAGGGGCTCGAGGACGCCGGTGCCGGTCTCCTCGAGGGCGCCGGCAAGACGATCAAGGGTCTCTTCGGCGGCGACGACGAGTAGGGCGCGGCGGCGATGGACTATCTGACCTGGGCGGCCATCGGCCTCGTGGCCGGCGCCATCGCACGCATCCTGCATCCGGGCAAGGATCCGGGTGGTTGTGTCGTGACGCCCCTGCTCGGCGTGGCGGGCGCGTTCATCGGCGGGTTCGCGGCGCGGAAACTCGGGTTCGCGGGCGTCGAGGCGTTCGACCTGCGCAGCATCGGCATCTCCGTGGCCGGCGCGCTCCTGCTCCTGATCGTGTACCGCGCCGCGTTCGGCAACAAGGACGACTGAGCGGCCGAGTTCCGCGCTTGCCCTCGGTCCTACGCGGGCCCTAGGCGTGACCGCAGTCACGTCGCGCGCCGCGCCGAGACGCCACAATGGTGCTGCGGCGGCGTAGACACGCGGTCTGCCCGGAGGTGTCCCGTGAAACCCCTGAAGAACGTCATCGCCAGCGTCGGCGATCCACCGCAGTCCGTGGACTGTCCGCGGGGCGTGCCCGTCTGCCTCACGCAGTCGGGCGTGCTCGACTCGATCGGCAACACGCCGCTGATCAGGCTCAACCGCGCCAGCGAGGCGACGGGCTGTGAGATCTACGGCAAGGCCGAATTCATGAATCCCGGCGGCTCCATCAAGGACCGCATCGCGAAGGCCATCATCGAGCACGCCGAGGTGGCGGGGCTGCTGCGCGCCGACTCGGTGATCCTCGAGGTGACCAGCGGCAACACCGGCATCGCGCTCGCGCTCGTCGGCTCGGTGAAGGGCTACCACGTCCAGATCATGATGCCCAAGACGGTCAGCGCCGAGCGCCGGCACATGATCCAGTCGTTCGGGGCCGAGCTGATCCTCATCGACGAGATCAACCGCATCCTCGATGCCGTCGCCGACACCGAGCGCATGGCCGCGGCGGACGAGCACATCTTCCTGACGCAGCAGTTCAGCAACCCCGTCAACGCGGCGTGCCACGAGCGGACGACGGGGCCGGAGATCATCCGGCAGATGTGCGGCGAGTTCGACGCGTTCGTCATGGGCGTCGGGACCGGCGGCACCGTCATGGGCGTCGGGCGGGCGATTCGCAGCGCCGGGATCGACGCCAAGGTCGTGGCCCTCGAGCCGGACGAGTCCGCCGTCATGAGCGGCGAGGAGCGCGGGCGGCACGGCATCCAGGGCCTCGCCGACGGCTTCATCCCGGATCTCGTGAACCTCGAGGAGATCGACCAGATCGTGCGCATCAAGACCGACGACGCGCATACGATGCGTCTCGAACTCGGCCGCGAGGAGGGGTTGCTCGTCGGCATCAGCGCCGGCGCCAACGTTCTCGGCGCCATGCAGGTGGCGCGGGAACTCGGCCCGGGCCACACCATCGTCACCGTGCTCTGTGATCGCGGTGAGCGCTACCTCAGTCTCGCCGGCGCCGGGATGTAGACGACGCACGGACCGCGGCACTTCCAGCGGCTTCACGCACCGCAGGGGGCGGGCCGCGCCGTATCCGCCGCGCGTCAACCGCGGCGTTCGCGGCTGGTCGTGCCGGGGAATCCGAAGCAGACCGGATCGACGCCGGGCTGGTACTCGCAGAAGCTGTCGTGGTTGCCGTTCGCGATCTCGTCGGCGCTGCCGTAGCAGTACGGGCACTTCTGATGCTCGCTGCGCCTGAAGTCGCGGCCGGTGCGGCGGCAGCGGACGAGCTTCTCCAGAGGAGTGACGCTCTCGCTGACGTTCGTCTTCCCGGTCGTCTTCTCGTCGTCGGTCATCGCCGCTCTCCTGTCCGTTGCGACGCCCGCGCGCCCGGCGCCGTACACCCGTCACCGTGCGCCCGGCACCGCGCGTCGCGGTCGTCTGCTGTCAGGCCGGGGCGGCGCCGAGGATCTCGCGGATCTTCTGCGCCACCTCGTCGGGGGAGGGCACCACGCCCCCCGCCGTGCCGTGGAACTCGATGCGCCGCGTGCCCTCGGCAGCGAGCTTCACGTCGTACACCATCTGGCCCATGCTCATCTCGACGTCGAACACCGCGCCGTCGCCCTCGATCGCGTCCATGGCCCGGCGCAGGTCCGCGAACGGGAAGGGGTTGAGCGTGATGGGGCGGAAGAGCGCCGCGCGCAGTCCCTCGGCGCGCACGTCGTCGATGGCGGTCTTGCAGATGCGCGCCATCGTGCCGAAGGCCACGAGCAGGAGGTCATATCCCCCGCCGCCTTCCGCGTCGCCCTCCGGGCCGTACAGCTCGTGGCGCGTCTCCTTGGCGGCGATGTCGTCGTACTTCGCCTTGAGCTTCAGGTTGTGCTCGTTCAGCTCGTCCGGCGAGAGGTACAGCGAGTTGACGATGCGCCGCTTGCGGCCCTCGCGCACGCCGAGCGCCCAGTCATCTCCGCCCATCTCGTTCGGCGGCAGCGCGTCCGGCTCGCCGGCGAACTCCACGGGCTCCATCATCTGTCCGATCATGCCGTCCGCGCAGACCATGACCGGGTTGCGGTAGGTCTCGGCCAGCTCGAACGCGAGCGTCATCAGGTCCACGGCTTCCTGCACGGACGACGGCGCGAGCACGATCACCTGGTAGTCGCCGTGGCCGTGGCCGCGCGTCGCCTGGAAGTAGTCGCTCTGCGCGGGCAGGATGCCGCCGAGGCCCGGCCCGGCGCGCATCATGTTGATGATCACGCAGGGCAGTTCGCACGCGGCGATGTAGCTGACGCCCTCGGCCATCAGGCTGATGCCCGGCGACGACGAGGACGTCATGCAGCGGATGCCCATGCCCGCAGCGCCCATCACCATGTTGATCGACGCGACCTCGCTCTCGGCCTGCACGAACACGCCGCCCACCTGCGGCAGGCGCTTCACGAGGTACTCGGGGATCTCCGTCTGGGGCGTGATCGGATAGCCGAAGAAATGCCGGCAACCGGCGCGCACGGCGGCTTCGCCGAGCGCCTCGTTGCCCTTCATCAGGACCTTCGTCATCGGATCGCTACCTCGGTCATCTCAGCGCCCTCACACGGTGGCGGCCGCGGCGCGGCCGATCTCGACGCCGGCGCGGAAGGCGGCGATGCTGCCCGGGACGAAGCGCGCCTTCTTGCCGCTGAACTCGTTCTCGATCGCCTTCTCGATCGACGCCGGCGGGATGACGTCGGACGCACCGACGTAGGCCCCCAGCATCACCAGGTTCTGCGCGCGATCCGACCCCGCCTCCTTGGCCACGCGCCGTGCGTTCACCGTCACGACCACGCAGTCGTCGCGCGCCGGATCGCGCTCGACGAGCGACGAGTTGACGACGATCACGCCGCCCGGCCGCACGCGCCCCTCGAACTTCTCGAGCGACGGCAGGTTCATGACGACCAGCGCCGCGTGCGTCGTGATCAGCGGCGACCCGATCGGCTCGGGCGACACGCAGACGATGACGTTGGCCGTGCCGCCGCGCATCTCCGGGCCGTACGACGGCAGCCACGAGACCTCGCGGCCGTCGTTCATGGCCGCGTGCGCGAGGAGCTTGCCCGCGAGCAGCATGCCCTGGCCGCCGAACCCCGCCATCAGGACGTCGGTGGCCTTGCTCATGACACGCTCTCCGGCTGCTTGATGACGCCGAGCGGATACTGCGGGATCATGTGATCGCGCACCCAGTCGCCCGACTCCTGCGGCGCCAGGCCCCAGTTGGTCGGACATGTCGAGAGCACCTCGACGAACGAGAAGCAGGTCCCGCTCGCCTGGTGCTCGAACGCCTTCTTGATCATCTTCTTCGTCTTGAGCACGTGCTGCGGATCGTGCGAGGAGCCGCGCGCGATGTACGCGGGAGTGCTCAGCGTGGCGAGCAGCTCGGCCATGTTGATCGGGTGGCCCGTCGCCTCGATGTCGCGCCCGTCCGGCGACGTCGATGTGCGCTGGCCGGGCAGCGTCGTCGGCGCCATCTGTCCGCCGGTCATGCCGTAGATGGCGTTGTTCACGAAGATGACGGTGATCTTCTCGCCGCGGTTGGCGGCGTGCAGGATCTCGTTGCCGCCGATCGAGCACAGGTCGCCGTCGCCCTGGTACGTGAACACGATGCACTCGGGGCGCGCTCGCTTGGCGCCCGTCGCGACGGCCGGCGCGCGTCCGTGGGCGGCCTCGAACATGTCCACGTTGAAGTACTCGTAGGCGAGGACCGAGCAGCCGACCGGGGCGACGCCGACGGTGCGGTCCAGCAGCCCGAGTTCCTGCAGGCACTCGGCCGTGATGCGGTGGATGATCCCGTGCGTGCAGCCCGGGCAGTAGTGCGACATGCGCTCGGTGAGGCCGGTGGTGTTCTCGAACGTCTGCTTGCCGCGCTTGTTCCAGACCTCGATGCCCTGGTCCGGGCAGGCGGTCGCGCACAACGTGCACCCCGTGCACTGCTCTAGGTCGCCCGTGAACTCGACGTACGTGTAGCCCTTCTCGTTGAGGTCCTCCGCGAAGGAGATCAGACCGCGGGGGCAGGCGTCGATGCAGAGGCCGCAGCCCTTGCAGCGCTCCTCGGCGATGTGGATGTCACCCATGGCAGCGTCCTCCTCGCGAGAGCCCGAAGCGCTCGGGCGTGGGCTTGCCGAGCGGCACGGATCGCGCGGCGTGGGTGGCGCCCCGGGTGCCCGTGCGTGCGCGCGCGAGCCACGGCGGCAGCATGCGCCGCCGCAGGCGCAGGACGGGCTCGGGCAGGGCGCGGACGGCGGGCGTGTCCGCGAACTCGTCCATGACGGCGACGAGGCGCAGCGGCACGCTCGCGGCCGCGGCGACGGCGCGAGCGAGCTCCACGCCGCGCAGGATGACGTCCTCCGTCGTCTCCTCGATCAGGTGCGTGTTCGCCACGACGCCCGTGACGCGCAGCCGCGATGAGGCACGGATCGCGTCCTGCATCTCGAGGCACGCCGCGACGGTGTCGCTGAAGGGCCGCCGGGCGTTGATCACCTGCCACAGCTCGTAGCCGCCGTCGCGCACGAGCGGACGGAATGACGCGAGCGCGCGCGCGCCGACGTCGTCACCGCCGACGTCGAGCACCGACACCGTGCCCGCGGGCGGCGCGAGCATGCCGGCGATCTCGGGCACGATGATGGGCAGGTCCGAGAACGCCTGCGAGCCGGGTGGGATCACGACGCGGATGCCGGCGGCGTCCATCAGGTCGCGGGCCTCGCGGCAGCGGAAGTACGGATTGACGATGTCGAGGTCGGCGATCTGCACGCGCAGCCCGTGCTCGCGCAGGTGCAGCGCCAGGTTGACGGAGACCTCGGTCTTGCCGCAACCGTACGCGCCGACGAGCGCGATCACGCGCTCCCCGGGCAGAACGGTAGCGGCCGGAGCTCCGTGGGGAGTCACGAGGTGCTCTGTCTCCTTGGTGTGCGGGCCCCGGCGGAGGGGCCTGCCCGCCCGGTCCCCCTGGACCGGGCGGGTCGTGGAGTGTAGGCGATCAGTCGAGGTGGCGCTCGGTGGCGCCGACGTAGACCTGGCGTGGGCGGTAGATGCGGCCCTTGGGGTCGTCCCGCATCTCCTTCCACTGTGCGATCCAGCCGGGCAGCCGGCCGAGTGCGAACATGACCGTGAACATCTCGGTCGGGATGCCCATCGCGCGGTAGATGATGCCGCTGTAGAAGTCCACGTTCGGGTAGAGCTTGCGCTCGACGAAGTACTCGTCGGCCAGCGCGATCTCCTCGAGGTTCTTGGCGATGTCGAGCAGCGGGTCGGAGAGACCCAGCTCCGAGAGCACGCGCCCGGCGGCCTTCTCGAGGATGCGCGCGCGCGGATCGAAGTTCTTGTAGACGCGGTGGCCGAAGCCCATGAGGCGGAAGCCGGAGTCCTTGTCCTTGGCCATCGCCATGTACTTCTTGTAGTCGCCGCCGTCATCGCGGATGCGCTGGAGCATCTCGATGACCTTCTGGTTGGCGCCGCCGTGCAGCGGGCCCCAGAGCGCCGAGACGCCGGCCGCCATCGAGGCGAACAGGTTCGCCTGGCTGCTGCCCACCATGCGCACCGTGGACGTCGAGCAGTTCTGCTCGTGGTCCGCGTGCAGGATGAGCAGCAGGTTCAGCGCGTCGCGCACGGCGGGCGAGACCTCGTACTCCTGCGCGGGCACGGCCCACATCATCTGCAGGAAGTTCGACGCGTACTCGAGGTCGTTGCGCGGGTACACGAATGGCTGGCCGACGCTCTTCTTGTAGGAGAACGCGGCGATCGTCGGCGCCTTGGCGATCAGGCGCACGATGTCGAGGTCGGTGTCCTGATTGTTCGGATAGAACGTCGAGAGCGACGTGAACATCGACGCGAGGATGGCCATCGGGTGTGCGTTCGACGGGTAGCCCTCGAAGAACTTCTTCATGTCCTCGTGGATGAGGGTGTGGCTGGTGACGTTGTCCTGGAACGCGGCCTTCTGCTCGGCGTTCGGCAGGTTGCCGTAGATGAGCAGGTACGCCGTCTCGAGGAACGAGCACTTGTCGGCGATCTCCTCGATGGGATAACCGCGATAGCGCAGGATGCCCTTCTCGCCGTTGATGAAGGTGATCGCGCTCTTGCATGAGCCCGTGTTGCCGTAGCCCGAGTCCAAGGTGATGAATCCGGTCGTGCCGCGCAGCTTGGAGATGTCGAGGGCCTTCTCGAACTCCGAGCCGACGACGATCGGAAGCTCGACCTCCTGCTCCGGGAGAATCAGCTTCGCTGTGTTCATTTCCGCCTCCGCTTCTTGGCGTCTTCGGGGAGTTGAGTTCCTGTACGTCCCACCTGCGGACGCCGACCCCCCAGTACGGCGTTCGCCCGTCCGGTTCGAACCGAGCCAAGAAGCGTACGCTCCCGCCGCGCGCGGCTCTGTTACCAGGGTCACAGAGTAGCGCGCCTCCGTGCGCCGCATGGGACCGCAGTCACGATCGGGGCTTGCGCCCTACCTCGGCGCGACCCGGCCGCGCAGGTTCGCCCCCCGCGTCGGCGGCGCCCCGTCCACGGATGCGACCTGCCCCCGAAGCAGGGATCTGCACCCCTGGCACGGGAGGGGCCGGCGGCGCGACGACGCACGCATCGTGCATGAGCACCTCGACGGGCAGCAGCCCGTGCCCGCCGCCGATCGCGGCGGCGGCGACGAGCACCGCCGGGTAGGGCACGACCACGCCGCCGAACGCCTCCCGCGGACAGAGGCCGGTGAACTGCACGACGACACGGCCACGGCGCGCCCCCGGCACGGGCTGCACGAGATGAACGAGCTGCACGAGATGAACGAGCGAGCCGCGCCCCGTCGTGATCAAGTACCTGGTGCTGGCCGCCGTCAACCGCTGCGTCGCGATCACGAGCAAGGCACGCTTTGGCGCGTGGTACAGCGGCACAGTGCTTGGGCGACTGTGCCACGTACCGGCCAAGGCGCTCGATGGTCCGCGCTTCTGGGATGCCATGGACAAGGTGCCGCAGGGCGCCATCGAGTCGGTGGAGGCGGAGCTCTCGCGCCGCATCGTCGCAGACTTCGATCTCGACCTGCGCACGCTCTGCTTTGACTGCACCAACTTCGACACCTACATCACGCTCGTCTTCGACAAGGGCAACAACTCCAGGCGCAACCTGGTGGCTCTCTCGGAGAGCCCGTATCACGTGATCGGCTCACTCGTCCCCTCGCAGCACAAGGATCTCCTTTCGGTCCCGCTGCAACGCTTTGGCGCGAGCGAGGACGCGCGTCTGGCGGGCGTCACGACCCATCGCACGACGAAGGTCGTCCACGGAACCGAGTGGACGGTGGTGGTGACCCGCATCCAGAGTCTGCTCGAGGGCCAGTTGCGCGGCATCGCGCAGCACATCGCCAAGCGCAAGAAGCGCTTCTTGGAACTGCGCGAGAGGTTGCGCGCGAGTCAGCGCCCCGGTGCCAACAAGGGAGGGGGCTACACGCGCGCGAGCCTACTCGCTCATGCCGAGAAGCTCTGCAAGGGCCAGTACGTCAAGCACATCCTGGACGTCGAGGTACGTGGGGAGGGCGAGAAGCTGTCGATCTTCTTTCGCCAGAAGCGCGGCGCGCTGGAGCGACTCGTGCAGGGCGTGCTCGGCAAGCGCATCGTCTTCACCGACAACCACGAGTGGAGTACCGACGAGATCGTGCTCGGCTACCGCAGTCAGCATCACGTGGAGGCGGCCCTTCGTCAGATGAAGGACCGCTTCCACGTGAGCTTCGAGCCGGTGCGCCACTGGACCGACCAGCAGATCCGCGTGCATGCCTTGGTCTGTGTGCTGGCGCTGACGCTGGCGAGCGTCTTGCGCCGCGAGGTGGCGCGGGCGGGCACGGAGTTGACCGTGGATGCGCTGCTCGACGAACTCCAGGGCATCGAGGAGGTCGTGAACCTCTACCCCGCTGCGGGCGGGGGGGCCGGACGCCCTCGCGCGCGCCGCGTGCTCACGCGCATGTCGCCGCTCCAGACGCAGCTCTTCGAGAGCCTGGACCTCGGACGCTTCCATCGCCCCTGAGCGGGAGTTGGTGCATACGCCGCAGAAGGCGTCAAGTCCGCTCCATTGCTGGGTTTGGAGCGAATCGACGGTCGTAAGTAGGAAGCTCGGGCTAGATCCGTCAGACGTCTCGTCCGTGGTGTGCGGGGCACGTGAAGCTGCGCGTGCTGGCGCTGCTGCTACAGCGCACGGCCGAGATCCGGGCGGAGCGCTCCTGGCGCGAGATCAAGGACGTACTGGGCCGCATCGCCGCCGTGGACTGTCTGGTGGACGGCAAGCTGCTGGTGCGCACGACCAAGCTCGGCGAGGAGGCGCTCTCGCTGCTGGGCGCGCTCGGCGTCAAGCGCCCGCAGCCCATCTTGAGCGTGGGGCCGGTGCCCGGGCGCTCATAGGCACACGC
>JAJRVY010000148.1 GCA_024277065.1 Planctomycetota bacterium | reverse complement strand
TGTCAGCGATCACTGACACGGAGCCTGCCATGCGCCTACGCACCCCTCGAGACATCGGCCTGCTGATCCGCGAGAGACGTCGCGCCCTCGGTCTCGGCCAGGCCGCGTTGGCGGACCGTGTCGGCGTCAGCCGCCAGTGGATCATCGGGATCGAGAAGGGCAAAGGCGGTGCGGCACTGAGATTGGTCCTACGCACCTTGGACGCGCTCGGGATCGCCGTGTACGGCGAGGAGCCGCCATCGACACCACCGAGACCGCACTCCCAACCCATCGTGGACATCGGCGAGATCCTCGCCGCCCATCGCGGCCGTGGAGGCTCCGCACGATGAGCAGGCAGGAGCTCGTCGCGCTGCTCTTCGGCGACCGTGTCGGCCGCGTGCAGCGGCAGGGCGACCGGCTGTCCTTCACCTACGAGGAGCGATGGCGCAGACGCGATGACGTCGCGCCGGTCTCGCTCTCGATGCCGCTCGCGGCGGCGACCCACGGCCATCGTCCGACGCACACCTACCTCTGGGGACTGCTCCCCGACAACGACCGCGTCCTGGAAGCGTGGGGCCGGGAGTTCCACGTCGCGCCGAGGAACCCGTTCGCGCTTCTCGCGCACGTCGGCGAGGACTGCGCCGGCGCGATCCAGTTCGCAGCCCCCGAGCGAGTGCCCGCTCTGCTCGAGGAGTCCCGATCGGAGATCGAGTGGCAATCCGAGGAGGCGATCGGCTCGAGCACCCGATCGTGACACGACTTGCGCAGCAGCTCGTCAAACGCGCCGACACCTGCCTCGAGGCGCTCGAAGCATGACCTCGACAGGCCCGCACGCGCTTCACTCCAGTCGCCGAGCCGAGCGTCGCGACGACATGGGATGCGGTCGGCCCGGTCTGCGTGAGCGGCGCCTCACTCCCGGACTTACCGGCGCCGCCTCGAACGCCCTTCCCGGTCGCGGCTGCGCAGGCGCGACGAACCGTCGGAGTAGTGCGCCATGCGATCGGAGGCCACCATCGTGCGGGAGAACAGCTCGCGGTGGCCGAGCAGCTCGCTCGCGATGCGGTTGAGCTCGGCGTCGTCACCCGCATACCCACGAACGCGGTTGGCGATCGCCGCGAGGACGCGCCCGGCCCCTTCGTAGTCGCCCTCGGAGTTGCGCCGGACGGCTTCCAGGCGCCCGCGCTGCGCATACTGGTCGGCGACGATCCGATCGACGTCGCGGTCGCGCGCCTGCCGATCGTTGTCGTCGTGGCCGGCGAAGCGCCAGCGGCACGTCGCAGCTTCCGGTGCCAGTTCGGCGCCGTCTACACGGGCCGCGATCTGGACGCTCACATCGCTCCCCGCGGCGCCCGTCGGAAACGTCAACGCCACGACCACCTGCACTTCCTGGTCCGACATGAGATCACCGAGGTGAACGAGCAACTCGTCGCCGCTGCGTTCCGCCCGGAACCCGCTGACGACCTCAGCGCCGACGAGACCGCCGACGGAGAGTGCGATCCGCGCGTTGCGCGCGGTCACCTCGAGCGCCTCTCCCAACTCGCTGGTCAGCAGGTCGGGGATCTGTCGGGCCGTCTCGA
Source organism: Planctomycetota bacterium (assembly GCA_024277065.1). Taxonomy (GTDB): domain Bacteria; phylum Planctomycetota; class JAJSAM01; order JAJSAM01; family JAJVHW01; genus JAJRPF01. The sequence continues at coordinate 3,484 of JAJRVY010000148.1, read as the reverse complement.
CGACATAGAAGTGCCCGCCGCCCTGGTCCGCCATCGACTCGAGCAGTTCTGCGTTGAAGTCGACACCGAGCCCGAACGTCGATGTCGAGACGCCGCGCCGGCGCAGCTCTGCGACGTGGTGGCCGATCTCGGCCTGGTCGGTCGTGCCCACGTTGGCGAGGCCGTCGGTCAGGAAGAGGCAGCGACCGAGGGACTCGGCCTTCACGTGGGCAGCGATCTGCTCGCAGCCGCGCAGCCAGCCTCCGAACAGGTCGGTCGTGCCCCGCGCGTCGAAGTCATGGAGCCGGGACAGCGCGTTGCGCACGGCCTCCTGCGTGGCGTTGGTCGATTCGACGACCACGTCGATCTCGTTGTCGTAGACGACCAGGGAGAAGCGGTCGGCAGGCCGCAGCATCCGCAGCGCCGCGACGACGGCTTCCTTCGCGAGCCTGATCTTGGCGCCGCCCATCGACCCCGATCTGTCGAGGACGAGTGCAACGTTGACGGGCAGGCGGTCCTTCTTCTGGGGAGCGGGGGGCGCCACGACATCGACGACGACGTAGCGAACGCTCTGGGCAGCGGTACGGATGAGGGATCGGTCGGTTCGAACGCGCACGTTCATTCCTCCAGGAATAGGTCGCGAGCCGCCTCGAGGAGCCGTTCGAGGCGACGATTCATGTCCATTGACTGCGGGCGACGTACGTGAAGCTCCACGTCGCGGGCTAGCGTGATGCGTTCCCACTGGGCACGCTCGCGAGGAAAGGTGTCGGTCTGCGCCGGGGACGCGTCGGTCCGATCGGACGCGCCGCGCCGCGCCCGGGTCCGGCGCTCGTCGGCGAGCGGCTCGCTGCGCAGCGCCGCCAGCGTGGGGCGCGGGGACCACGCAGCGTGCGGGGAGCGCGGGGAGTCTTGGTCGCCCGAGAGCACATCGCGGACGTAGTCGAGCGCCGAGACGTCGTCGTCCAGCGGCCCTGAACACGCCCCCTCGGACTCGGCGGCGAGGCGGATGACCTCGTCGTCCTGCAGCGTCTCGAGCTGCACCCGGATCTCGCTGAGCGGTAGGTGCTCCTTCTGGAGACGGCGGATCAGCCGCAGCCGCGCCACGTGCCCATCGTGGTAGCGCGGCCCACGCCCGGCCGAGCCCGCCGACGGCAGCAGGCCCAGGCGCACGTAGTACCGGATCGTGCGGGCGGTCTCGCCCGTCCGGTCGCAGAGCTCGCGGATCGTGTAGATCGGGTCCATGCGCCGAATCGTACAGTCCACAGCGTAACTGTCAAATAATGGCGATCTGGCCTCGATGACGGCGGCTCGCCGCGTACGCGGCGACCTACGTCGAGCGAGACGTCAGGCAGGTCCTCAACGTGGGCGACCTCGAGAGCTTCCGCACGTTTCTCGCGCTCCTCGCCGGACGCGTCGGGCAACTGCTCAACCTCTCGGCGCTGGGCGGCGATGCCGGGGTCTCCCACGTGACGGCCCGCTCCTGGCTCTCGGTTCTCGAGACGAGCTTCATCGCCTACCGCGCGCGGCCCCTGCACCGCAACCTCGGCAAGCGGCTGACCAAGAGCCCGAAGACGTACCTCTTCGACTCGGGGCTGCTCTGCCATCTGCTGGGAATCCGCACGCCGGAGCAGTTGCGCCTGCACCCGCTGCGGGGCCGCATCTTCGAGAACTGGGTGTGCGGAGAGATCGTGAAGGCGCGCGTGCATCGCGGGCTGCCGCCGGATCTGCACTTCTACCGCGACCACCGCGGTCACGAAGTGGACGTCGTGCTCGAGGACGGCGGCGGCCTGCTGGCCGTCGAGATCAAGTCCGGGCAGACGATGGCGACGGACTTCCTCGCGCCGCTCGATCGCTTCGCCGAGGTGCTGCAGTCCGCGCCGTCCGCGCCGTCCGACATCCGGAAGGCGCTGGTGTTCGCCGGAGACCACGGCCAGCGTCGCACCGGCGTCCGCGTCGTCGCCTGGCACGAGATCCACGACATCGACTGGACACTCGGGCGCGGGGAGGCACCGCAGCAACCGGCGGGACCGGCGCACGAGTGAGCCGACCGCGTCAGGCGCGAGAGCCCGTCGAGACTCATCCGCAGACCGGACCTACGCCGCAAGACCATCCGTTGCCACGATGTCCGTGCCGAGGGTCGCCCTACGCTGCCCACCGTGAGATCGGATCCGCTGGCGGTTCCGCGTCCATTGCCACGATGTTCGTGTCGAAGGACGCCCAATGTGGCGTCCCCGGATGTCCCTGGCGGCGACGGCGGCGACGGTGCCCCCGGCGGCCTCACGCCCGATCGGGGGCAAACCGCAGCGGCCACCGAACCTCCGGGGACGACCACGTAGGGTCGCCCCTACGACGTCTGCCGCGGGACCGGGCCGGCCCGGCGGTAGTGCTCGCACGACCGCCGCGCGCTCCGTCGTCGGCGGCGGCGATCTCTCGTGGGCCGCGCTCACGCGACCCGGCGGCGCATCCCCCATGCCGCGCTCACGCGACCGGGCGGCGCATCCCCCATGCCGTGCTCGCGCGACCGGGCGGCGCATCCCCCATGCCGTGCTCGCGCGACCGGGCGGCGCATGCCCGATGCCGTCGTAGGGGACGCCCAATGTGGCGTCCCCGGATGTCCCTGGCGGCGACGGCGGCGGCGGTGCCGCCGGCGGCGGCGGCGATCTCGCGTGGGCCGTGCTCGCGCGACCCGGCGGCGCATCCCCCATGCCGCGCTCGCGCGACCGGGCGGCGCATCCCCCACGCCGTCGTAGACGGCGTGGGGCAAGGCGCCTCGACGACGCGGGTTGCATCGCACAGGATCTTCCGCAACTGCTCGCGTCTCTGCCGTAACGGCGGGATCGGACCGTTCGGAGGCCGCACGCGCTGCATCCGACGCGTGTCGACGCGACACGACGCGACACGACGCGACGCGACACGAGGCATCAGGCATCAGGCGTCAGGCGTCAGGCGTGGGGCGTGGGGCAGGCTGGCGGGGATGTCGGGGATGCCGGCGAGGAAGATCGCCTCGTGGATGAAACCGTCATAGCCGAGCATCACGAACTCGTGCCAGTAGTGCGGGGTGGGGCCGTACTTGAGGAGGTGGTGCAGACGCGCGCGCTCGTCCCACCCGTCTGCCTCGGGGACACCCGCGGCGTAGGACGCGAGCGTCCGGCGCAGGTAGAGCGACCAGTCGGCGCGGAGGGCGCCGCGCAGGACGTAGGGTGTCGTGACGACGAGGCCGTGATCGGCGGCGCCGGGCAGCGGCGGCAGCGTGCGCGCGAACCAGAGCTCGCCGGGCACGCCGCGGTGTCCGGAGGGCACCTCGGCGACCAGGCGATCGCCGGTGACGAACTCGCGCAGGCGGACGAGGCCGCCGGCGCTCTCCGCGGCGTGGTCCTCGACGACGAAGACGCCCATGCGCGACGCCGCCAGGCACGCGAGCACCTCCACCATGCGCCCGTCCAGACCGAGCTCGCCGGCGACGTGCAGGATGCAGTCCCCCATCGTCTCGTCGTCGGGGCCGAAG
>JAJRVY010000147.1 GCA_024277065.1 Planctomycetota bacterium | reverse complement strand
TCGGCTGCGACGACGCGGGGCGGCGTTGCCTCCCTCGCCGCGGACTACGTCCACGACTCGCGTGCTCAGCGAACACAGCCTCCAGAGGAGGCTGCTCCCGCGGCAAGCCGCGGAGCTTCGCACCCTCCCCGACTCGGGTCCGCAATGAGTCGCGTCGTCGAGGCGCCTTGCCCCGCGCCGTCTCGCTCGCCCTCGGTCCTACGAATCTATTCCTGCGCGGGCCCTTACCTGGGGAGGCGTGTCGTGCCGCCGTCCTCGACGGCGATCTCGACCTCGCGGCCGTCCGGGTAGCGCACGGCGTGGGCGCCCGGGGGGACGCCGTGCCACACGCTGCGCAGATGCAGCGTCGTCGTGATCCGCGGCGCCGGGACGGGCAGGTCGCCGCCCAGCAGCAGCCACGCGTTGCCGTCCTCGCAGATCACCGTGCCGCCGCCCGCCGGCAGTACGCCGGCGTCCACCACGAGGGGCACACCTGGTGACAACGTCGCCCGCCGCGCCGTCCACTGCCGGCCCTCGAGGCGCGCGGCGATGACGTACTCGCCGGGGGCGAAGTCGTCGATCGACCAGGGCCGCGCCGGCGCGATGTTGCGGTAGGCGTTGCCGGCCACGTCATCCCAGATCGCGAGGAAGTAGCCTTGGCGCGGGTCGCGGTACGCCGTCGCCGAGGTGCCGCTCGCCTCGTGCACGAGCGTCACGGCGTCGGGCCCGCCGTCGCCCGCCGGGGCGCGGAAGATGATGCGCGTGCGCGGCGGCGCCCGGGCGACGACGGGCTCGGCGTCGTCGCGCGCGCCCGGCGCGACGGACACGCCGGGCCCGAGGATGCCGCGGGCGTCCACCATCCACAGCATGCGCCGCTCGGCCGCCGTCGGCCGGATCTCGCTGCGCACGTGGTAGGGCGCATGCGGGGGACCGGCCACGTAGAAGACGCCACTCTCGTCCAGGATGGTGCCCTCGTACGGCTCGTCGCCGTCGATCGCGGCGCCGACGGCGAAGTAGAGCGCGCCGTTCCAGGGGCGCGGCCCCTCGAGGCGGAAGCGGTGCGGCGCGAGCTGCGGCGCCGTCTTCGCGGGGCCGTCGGCCGGCGACACCGGGGCGGAGTCCTGCCCGTCGCACCCGGCGAAGAGCGCGGCGGCGGCGGCGGCGATGGCGATCGACAGAGACCTCGGCAGGCTCATCCGGGCGGCTGCTCCCGCGTCTTGCGGCGCGCCTCCTGCCGTTCGAGGAACGCGCCCATGCGGTCGTCCTTCTCCTGGCTCTCGAACAGCACGGCCTGCGCGAGCTGTTCCACCAGCGTGCCCGTCTGGTGCCCGGCACGGCTGGACGTGTTGAGGGCGATCTTCGCGAGCCGCACGGCGAGCGCGCCCTGCGCGGCGATCTGCGCGGCCATCTCCTGCGCCGCGTCCATGACCGCGTCGTCGTCCACGACGCGGTTGACGAGTCCGATGCGCTCTGCCTCGTCGGCCGCCACGATCCGCCCCGTGTAGATGATCTCCTTGGCGCGGCCGATGCCGACGAGACGCGGCAGGCGCTGCGTGCCTCCCGCGGCGGGGATGATCCCGAGGGCGACCTCGGGCTGGCCGAGCTTGGCCGAGCGGCCGGCAATCCGTATGTCGCAGGCCATCGCCAGCTCGCATCCGCCGCCGAGGGCGTAGCCCGTGATCGCCGCGATCGTCGGGAACGGCAGGTCCTCGACGCGCTGGAACAGGCGCGCGTTGATGATCTGCAGGGCCTCGCGCGCCCGCCGCTCGCGGAGCTGGGCGATGTCCGCCCCGGCGGCCAGCGCCCTGCCGCCGGCGCCGGACAGGATCATGACGCGGACGGCGTCGTCGGCCTCCAGCGCGTCCATGGCACGGTGCAGGTCGTCGATCATGGCCTGGTCGATGGCGTTGCGCTTCTCGGGCCGGTTCAGCACGACGCCCGCGACGCCGTCATCGACCGCGCAGAGGATGTTGTCGAAGTGCATGTCCGTCTCCCGGGAGGGGCGCTCGCGACGTGCGTCGCCGTCCACGAGCAGGATCAGGGAACGAGGATGACCTTGCCGAATTGTTCCCGGTTCTCGAGCACGGTGTGCGCGTCGCGAACCTGGTCGAGGGGCATGACGCGGTCGATCACCGGCCGCAGGCTGCCGGCTGCCATGTGGCGGATGACGTCGAACAGCTCGGTGCGGCGGCCCATCGTCGAGCCGAGGAACGAGAGGTTCTTGAAGAACAGCATGCGCAGGTCGAACTGCCCGTCGTGGCCGCTCGTGGCGCCGCACGTCACGAGCCGCCCGCCGCGCGTCAGCGACCTCACGCTGCCCTGGAACGTGGCTTCTCCCGTGTGCTCGAAGACGATGTCCACGCCCCTCTTGTTCGTCATCGCGCGGACCTCGCGGGCGAAGTCCTTCTCGCGGTAGTTGATCAGGTGGTCGGCGCCGAGCTTGCGCGCGAGGCCGAGCTTGGCGTCGGAGCTCGCCGTCGCGATGACCGTCGCGCCCCACAGCTTGGCGACCTGCACGGCCGCGCTGCCGACGCCGCTGCCGGCAGCGTGGACCAGCACCGTCTCGCCCGGCCGCACGTGGCAGCGCGCCACGAGCATGTGCCATGCGGTCAGGAAGACGAGCGGGAACGCGGCGGCCTCTTCGAAGGACATGCCCGTCGGCTTGGGCAGCACGTTGGCCGCCGGGATGACGGCGTACTCGGCGCAGCCGCCGTCGGCCGTCTCGCCGAAGATGCCGTAGCGTGGGCAGAGGTTGTCGTCGCCCGCGAGGCAGTGCGCGCACGTGCCGCACGAGAACCCGGGCGCGACGGCGATCTCGTCGCCCACCTTCGCGTTCGCGACGCCGTCGCCGACGGCGTCCACGACGCCCGCGAAGTCGCAGCCGAGGATCAGCGGCAGCGGGAACGTGTGGCCCGCGACGCCGCGGCGCACCCAGAGGTCGAGGTGGTTGACGCCGATCGCCTTCACGGCGATGCGCACGCGCCCGGGCCCGGGATCGGGGACCGGCCGCTCCTCGATGGCGATGCGATCGACGCCGCCGTGTTCGCGTACGACCGCGCAGCGCATAGTTGCCTTCACACTCACGTTCTCGTCCTCCGTTCCTGACGCGCGCCCGGCCTCCCGCACGCCTCCCCTCGGGCGCTGCCACGGAAACAGTCCTTGTGGCCGGCGGCGCGCCGCCCCAGGATCGCACGGCTGCGGCCCGCCGCGGGTAGGCGCGCCGCAGGGGCTCGACGAGCCGTCAGGATCATCTCGTGCATCGCAACTCCGACTCCACCTCGCCCCCCGGCCGCAGGCCGCTCCGTGCGAGCCAGACCGACAGCGGCATGGACCTCCTCGAAGAGCTCGCCGATGCGGACCGGCGCGTGCCGGAAGGTATCCCAGACCCCGGGCGCGCGCGCCCCGAAAGGCAGCGGGCGCAGGGCATGGACGACGCCGATCGACGCCGCGTGGCGCTCGTGACGGGAGGCAGCCGGGGCATCGGTCTCGCCGTGGCGCGGGCGCTCGCGCTCGCGGGCCGCGACGTGGCCATCACCGGGCGCGATCCCGCGCGCGCCGCCGCGGCCGTCGCCTAGATCGAGGCGCTCGGAGCGCGTGGCTTCACGGTCACCATGGACGTGCGCAAGGAGGCCGACGTCGAGGACGCCGTGGCCGCCGTCACGGCGGTCCTCGGCGCGCCGCTGATCGTCGTGAACAACGCCGGTGTGGCGGCCGCCAAGCCCTTCGGCCAGCTGACTTCGGACGACTGGGACGCCGCCCTCGACACCAACGCGAAGGGCGCGTTCCTCGTCACGCGGGCATGCCTCCCCGCCATGCTCGAGGAGGGCTGGGGAAGGATCGTCAACGTTGCGAGCACGGCCGCGCTCCAAGGCGTGCAGTACGCGGCGCACTACGCGGCATCCAAACACGCCATGCTCGGCATGACGCGCTCGCTGGCCCTAGAGGTGGCGCGCAAGGGCATCACGGCGAACTGTGTCTGCCCGGGTTTCGTGGACACCGAGATGACGCAGCGCTCGGTCGAGAACGTGATGCGGGCGACCGGGCGCAGCGCCGAGCAGGCACGCGCGGCGCTCGAGAGGAACAGTCCCGCGCACCGGCTGATCCGGCCCGAGGAGGTCGGCTCGGCGGTCGCGTTCCTCGCGAGCGAAGCCGCGGGCGGAGTCAACGGTACGTACGTCGTCGTGAACGGATAGCCTGAGCGGCTCGGGAAGGGTGCGGCGTCGGTGCGGTGAACCGACGGGCACGCGCCGCTGTTGGATTCGGTGACCGAACGGGCCGCAGAGGGCGGCCGCCGGGGAGGTGACGCGATGCCGGAGTGGATCACGGGGCTGTCGGGGATCGACACCGTGTTCTTCCTGTGCGCCGCCGTCGGCGGGGCGCTGTTCCTGTTGCGCGTGGCTCTCGTCTTCATCGGTTTCGATGGCGATGCAGACGTTGACGGCGACATCGACGCGGACGGCATCGACATCGGCCACGGCGGCCACGACATGGGCGCCGGGATGTTGTCGTTCACCGGACTCACGGCGTTCTTCATGCTGTTCGGCGTCACCGGGCTGGTGATGCGCCTCGAGCAGCATCTGTCCGGGATGGTCTCCAGCGCCGTCGCGTTCGTCGTCGGCGTGTTCACGATGTGGCTCGTCGCCAAACTGCTGCGCGCGGTCTATCGCCTGCGTTCCAGCGGCAACGTCGAGATGCGCAATGCCGTCGGTGCCGAGGGGCGCGTGTACCTCACGATCCCCGCCAGCGGACGCGGACAGGTCGAAGTCACGGTCCAGTCCAGGTTGCGGGTCGTGGACGCCGTGGCCGAGCGGCCGGTGGAACTGAAGACCGGCACGCACGTGCGCGTCGTACGTGTCATCGAGGGCAACGTGCTCGTCGTCGAGAAGGCCTAGAGAAGGCATAGAGGGAGAGGCTCATGGAGAAGTTCATTTCGTTGCTGGCCCAGGACACCGGAGGCGGCGTCGCGGGCCTGATCTTCATCGGCGGCGCCATCGTGGCGGTGCTGGTCGTCAGCGCCGTGATCCTGATGGCGCGCTACAAGCGCTGCCCGTCGGATCGCATCCTGGTCGTGTACGGTCGCGTCGGCGCCGGGCAGTCGGCGCGCTGCATCCACGGCGGCGGCGCGTTCATCATCCCGATCGTCCAGGACTACCAGTTCCTGAGCCTCACGCCGATGACGATGAACATCCCGCTGCGCGGCGCGCTGTCGTTGCAGAACATCCGCATCGACGTGCCGAGCACGTTCACGGTCGGCGTCAGCACCGAGCCGGCGATCATGATGAACGCCGCCGAGCGCCTGCTCGGTCTGGCGCCGCGCGAGATCGAGGAGATGGCGCGCGAGATCATCTTCGGTCAGCTCCGCCTGACCGTCGCCTCGCTGACCATCGAACAGATCAACCAGGACCGCGAGAGCTTCCTCATCTCCATCCGCGACAACGTCTCGCCGGAGCTCAACAAGATCGGCCTCTACCTGATCAACGTGAACATCACGGACATCACGGACGAGTCCGACTACATCGAGAGCATCGGCAAGAAGGCCGCGGCCGAGGCCATCCAGGCCGCGCGCGTCGATGTCGCGAACGAGGAGAAGTCAGGCGCCATCGGTGAGGCCGAGGCCGTGCGCGAGAAGCAGATTCGCGTCGCCGAGAACGTCGCGCAGGCGGACAAGGGCAAGAAGAAGGCCGAGGCCGACCGGCGCATCTTCATCCAGGGCCAGGAGGCGGACGCGGTCAAGGGCGAGAACGACGCCAAGGCGGACATCGCCGCGACGAACGCGGAGCTGGCCATCAAGGTCGCCGAGCAGGAGGCCGCCGCGGACAAGGGTCGCAAGGCCGCCGACGCGGACCGCCGCATCTTCGTCCAGGGCCAGGAGGCGCAGGCCATCGCCGGTGAGAACGAGGCCAAGGCCGACATCGCAAATGCCAACGCGCAGCTCGCCGAGAAGGAGGCCGCTGCGCTGCAGAAGGGCGAGGTCGCCCGCCGCGAGGCGCAGGTCGCCATCCAGATGGCGCAGGCCAAGGCCGAGACCGAGCGCCTGACGGCGCACGAGGTCGTGCGCGAGGAGATCGACAAGCGCAAGGTCGAGATCGCCGCCGAGGCCGAGGCCGAGAAGAGGCGCCGCGAAGCACGCGGTGAGGCCGATGCCATCCTGGCGCGCTACATGGCCGAGGCCGAGGGCATCGGCTTGGTGCTGAACTCCAAGGCCGTGGGCTACGCGGCCCTCGTCCAGAGCTGCGACGGCGACGCCCGCGCGGCGGCCACGCTGCTCATGACCGAGAAGATCGAGGAGATCGTGGCCAGCCAGGTCGAGGCCATCCAGAACCTCAAGATCGACGAGATCACGGTCTGGGACTCGGCTGGCGGCGGCGGCCAGGGGTCCTCCACGGCGAACTTCCTCAGCAGCCTGATCAAGAGCCTGCCCCCGATCCACGACGTGGCCGGAATGGCCGGCATCGAACTGCCCGAGTACCTGGGCCACATCCGCAAGGAGGGCGGCGCCGAGAAGGTCGCGCAGAACAGCCTGGAGGCCACGGCCGCGGAGCCGGCCGAGGCCTGACCGCGGACGTTGCCGCAGCGACGACAGCGGCCCGTCGGACATCGTCCGGCGGGCCGTCCTGAATCCCGGAGCCGGTCATCGCGCGCGGAGTCAGTCATCGAGCAGCGCGCGCAGACGCTCGATGGGGGCGCCGGGGGTGCGCGAGATGTCCGACAGCTCGAGAGGATCGACGGAGACGTCGAACAGTTGCTCGGTTCCGTCGGACGCGCGGATCAGGTGGTGGCGGCCGTCGTAGGCGGACCGCAGCGCCACGTCGAAGCGGCCGGTGTCCGCGCCCGGGAAGGTCTCCGCGGCGCGCGTCACCGACACCGTCGGCCGTGCGTACGCGGCGCGCGCCACGCGCCCGCCGACGTCGCCGAGGAGCGATGCGCCGTCGAGGTTCGCCGGCAGCGGGACGCCGCACAGCTCCAGCACCGTCGGCAGCACGTCTTCGAGCCGTACCGCGTCCGTGACGACGCGTCCGCGCTCGACGGCCGGCGGATACCAGATCACGAGTGGCACGTGGAGCAGGGAGCGGTGGACCGAGAAGACGTGCTCGGCGAGCCCGTGGTCGCCCAGGTTCTCGCCGTGGTCGCTGGTGATGATCACGATCGTGTCGTCGAGCGCTCCCGCCGCCCGGAGCTCGTCGAGCAGCAGCCCGATCTGTTCGTCGAGCGCAGCGATCTCGGCATCGTAGAGATCGGACACGACCGCGAGGACGCTCGCCGAGACGTCGAGGGCGCCCACGGTGAAACCGAGCGTCCGCGGCGGCCGGGAGTTCGCCGCGTCGTTCAACGCGGCGGCCTCCCGTCCCTCCGCGAAGGCGTAGGCGAAGCGCGGCGGTGGCGCGTACGGAGCGTGCGGCTCCACGTCGTTGACGAAGAGGAAGAACGGTTCACCCCGTCGATGGACGTCCAGCGCCCAGTCCGCGGTCAGGCGATGCGTCAGGATCGACGCCGGGTTCGGGCGCTGCGCACGCTCGAACACGGGCTCGAAGCGCTCGAAGCCCTGCGTCAGGAGGAACGCCGGCGAGACGTACTCGTTGGCCGAGAAGCACGCCGTTCTGTAGCCGGCGCCCTGCAGGATCTCGGCGAGGAGCGTCTCGCCCTCCGGCAGGTACATGCGGTCCTGCATGAAGCCGTGGTTCACCGGCCGCCGGCCGGTGAACAGCGAGGCGTGCGCCGGGCCGGTCCAGGGCGAGGGGCTCCAGCAGTCGCGGAACGTCGTGCCGTCCTGGGCGAGCGCATCGATGCGCGGCGTCGTGGGCCGTCCGTAGCCGCCGAAGCCGCAGCGGTCGCCGCGTGTCGTGTCCATCACGATCATGACGACGTTCGGCCGTTGCGCGGCGGCGCCCTCGCTTTCGTTGCCGCAGCCGGTCGCCATCGCTGCGACGACGACGACGAGCGTGGCCCGCGCGGCCGCCGGAGACACCTGCATCACAGGTAGCCGAGCCGCCGCAGGGATTCGGTGACGCGGCGGTACGGTGCGCGCAGCGCATCGACGGTCCCCGCGCCGCTGCGCGCGAGGAGGAGCGTGCGCATGTCCGCGGCTCTCTCGCGTTCCTCATGCACGAGGTTCTCGCGGCAGTCCGGATCGTCGGACAGCCGGTAGAGACCCTCCGCGCCGGTGGGCAGGTGGATGGTGAAGCGCCACCCGCTCTCGTCGATCGTCTGCACGGCCGGGATCGTGGATGGCGCCTCCGCCGCGGCACGGCCGGCGGCGCGGCGCGCGACGACGCCTGCGGCGATGAGCGCGACCAGCATGACGCCGGCCACGACGGCCACGATCGCCCGGCCCCGTCCGGTCGTGCCGGGCGCGGCGGACTCGGGGCGTTGACGTTCTTCGTCGTGCACGTGTGGTACTCGGGGTGTTCGGGCGGGCAAGGGACAGGTCTCCGACGTCGTTCTTCGATCGGGCCCCGAGATGTGTCCCCAGGCGGAGAACGCACGGACCCATGCGTGGGTTTCGTCGAATCCGCGACCCGCGAGCGACATTGCGCGAGCCCCTGTGCGCCATGTCTCACGCATCCGCCGGCGCGGCCGTCGCGGCGCGGCGCCCGAACCTCCTGAGCGTCCCGTCCGTTGGTCACGGACACACGCGGAGGTCGATATGAGGAAACGCTTCTGGATCGCCCTGTCACTCTCGCTGCTGCTCCACGCCGGGATGGTCGCAACGGTGCGCAACGACAGTCTGTGGGTGACGGCACCACGGCCGCAGTGGATGCCGCCGGGGGTGGACTTCGCGGCGCTGGACGAGATCGTCGTGCTCGAGTCCGACGCCCAGGTCGAACCGCGCATCGACGAACGCAAACCCACCGACGAGTACGAGCGGGCGGACGATGCGGAGCCGATCGCGGTCGAGGGCGACTTCGACGACGTCCGGCCGCTCGGCGACCCGCGCTTCCTCGACGGCCCGATCGGCATCGGCCCGTCGGCCGTGGCGCCCTTCGATGGCCCCGGCTGCAACGGCACCATCGGCATGGGCGGAGGCGCGGGAGGTGCGTTCGGCGGGCGGCGCGGCGGCAGGCGCCGGCTACGGGCGGGCGGCGGCGGATGCGGCATCGGCGACGCCGTGACGTGGCCGGACGCACGGCTGCGTCTGATGGCGCGTGTCGATGGCGCCGAGATCGGCGAGTTCCCGCTGCAGCGCACCGCGGCCGCCGCGGACGTCGCCGCGTGGATCGCGTCCACCCGTCTGACGCAGACTTTCGCCAACCCGTTCGATCGCGCCGTCGAGGCCGTCTACGTCTTCCCTCTGCCGTCGAACGCCGCGATCAACGCCTTCGAGATGGAGATCGGCGGACGCCGCATCCTGGCCGTGATCCGCACGCGCGAGGAGGCCGCGCGCATCTACGACGAGGCGCGGCAGGCGGGCAAGACCGCCAGTCTCCTGACGCAGGAGCGCTCGAACGTCTTCACACAGTCCGTCGCGAACATCGCCCCCGGCGAGTCGGTGGACGTCACGGTCACCTACTTCCACGGATTGCGCTACGAGCGGGGCGCGTACGAGTACGTGCTGCCGACCGTCGTCGCGCCGCGCTACGCGAGCGAGGTCGCCGCGCCGCCGCCGTCGCCAGGTGCGGGCGACGGTGCGGCTGACGGTGCGACTGACGGTGCGACGCACTTCGCGATGCCCGTGCTGCGGCCCGCGGAGCGTTCGGGAGCGGGCGTCGAGCTGACGCTGCGCATCGACGCGGGCGTCACGATCCAGGAGGTCACGAGCCCGACGCACGCGCTGTCCACGCACCTCGACGGGGCGCGCGCCACCGTCACGCTGGCAGCGGGACAGGTGCCTCCCGACGGCGACATCGTCGTACGCTGGACGGTCGCCGCCGAGGACGTCTCGTCGGGTTTCGTCGCGCATCGCACGGAACTGCGCGGCGGGTACTTCTCGGCGTTCCTGGTGCCGATGGCGGATCCATCCGGTGCGGCGGTCGGCGCGCGCGAGGTCACCTTCGTGATGGACTCGTCTGGCTCGATGAACGGCATTCCGATCGAGACGTCGAAGACCCTGGTCGAGCGCGCGCTGCGGAAGCTGCGGCCCTACGACCGCTTCAACGTCATCCAGTTCGCCGGAAGCAGTGGCGCGCTCGCCGCGCGGCCGGTCGATGCGACGCCCGCGAACGTCGCTCGCGCGCTCGAGTACATCGGCGATCTGCGGGGCTCGGGCGGCACCGAGATGCTGAAGGGCGTGCGGAACTGGATCGCGCAGCCGGCCGATCCGCGCTATCTGCGCACCGTCGTGTTCCTGACCGACGGACTGATCAGCGGCGAGGAGGCGATCCTGGCGACCATCCGCGACGAGGGGCAGGACGCGCGGTGGTTCGCTTCGGCATCGGCTCGTCCGTCAATCGTTACCTCATCGAGCAGATCGGCGCCCTGGGCAGCGGTGCTAGCGAGGTCGTGCTGCCCGACGACGAGGGCGCCGCGCTCGCCGCCGCGGACCGGCTGATCGCGCGCTTCGACGCACCGCTCCTCCTGAACCTGACCCTGGACGTGAACGGCCTGCCGCTCGAGGACGTCTACCCGCGGCGG
>JAJRVY010000146.1 GCA_024277065.1 Planctomycetota bacterium | reverse complement strand
GCCACCTCGCTCGCGCACTCGCCCTCGGTCTGCATCACGATCATGCGATCGACGGAGCCGGGGAACAGCCGCGGCGCGCTCATCTGCCCCGTCGTCCCCTGCGTGACGACGATGCGCTTGCCGTCGGCGTCCGCGGGCTCCTCGATGCCCGACTCGCGGTTCACCAGCAGGCACAGGCCCGTCTCGAAGTAGGAGTCGGTGAAGGTCACCTCCTCGGCGCGCTCGGGCGTGGCGGTCATGCCCGAGATGACGACGTCGATGTTGTGCGTCGCGCGGGCCGGGATCAGCGCCGGAAAGGCCATCTCCTCGATGCGCAGCGTGACGCCCAGGTCCTCTGCGAACGCGCGGATGAGCTCCATGTCGAAGCCGACGTAGTTGCCGCCTGCGTCCTGGGACTCGAACGGCTTGAACTCCGGCTCCGTGCCGATCACCGGCTCGCCGGTGCCCAGCACCTTGTCGAGGGCCGAGTCGTAGGTCTGCAACGCCCCGCATGCGGCCGTGAGCAGCGCTGCGAGGAGGAGCAGCAGCGGGGAGAGGGGCCGAGAGCGCGCATGGGGGGACTGTAGCCGCGCGCCCGCGGGGCGTCGCCCCTCGTGGGCTCTGCCGTGCCCGGCCGGGCTCACGCTCTCAGAGCGTGAGCAGGAATCCCACGCGGCGCCGAGCACGCGGTTTGCGCGTGTGTGTCGCCGGACGAGCGTCTCGCGGCGACGGGCGCCGCACACACGCTCGGTGTCTCCGAGCGACGAGCGCAAACCGCGCGCCAGCAAGCTGTTACGCCCGGTGGTCCCGCTGCGGCGTTGGCGCTCCTCCATGACTCGCTCCATTGAGTCGGGTTCGTCTTTGAACCCGCGCGGTCCGCGTCCGCCCTGGTACGCGACCCTGCCGTCCGCACCGACGACGTAGAGCCGGTCGGGGTGCGCGTCGTAGGCCTTCGCGACGGCGTCGTCCATGCCGTCGATCGCGAACGGGATGCCGAGCTTCAGTTCCTTGGCGGTGCGGCGCGCGACCTCCACGCGCTCCTCGAACGTGACCGGGTCGAAGACGTCGCGGGACATGTCGGGGCGTGCGCGCGGCGTGTCGGCGGCGTGCGCCTCACGGATGTAGACGACGACGTACGTGGCGCGGTCACCGAACGTCTCGAAGCTCTTGCGCAGGCGCCCGGCCAGGGTTTCGGTTCTGCGCGTGCGACTCGAACTCGTGCGCACCATGCGGACCGAGGCGGCGCGGGCGGCGGCCGGCAAGATCGCGCGGTGCCGACCGGCATCTCGATGGTCAGCGAACCGGCGCACCTGAAGACGGGCCGCGGCGCGCCTCGAGAGCGCGTGCAGACAGTACGCGACGTCGATCCTGATCGGCGACATGACGTACCGGCGGCTGCGGGGCACGTACTGCGCGCGCGAGTGTTTCGAGGAGGCACTCCGCGCGCACCCCGGCGACGCGTGTTCGCGCCTCCACGTCTAGCGCTGCAGGCAGCTCCGCGAGAGCCCGCCCGCCGCGGACTGGGCGGCGTCTCGAAGTTGACGTCGAAGTAGCCGCCGCTCGTCCGCGCCCACGTCCCGCCTGCGCGCGGTGCAGGGGCGCACAGTCACGCGGGACGCCGCGGTGGATCGCGGTTGCGGCGCGTGCGGCGGATATCATGGGGGACGTGCTGAAGACGATCCTGGCGGCCGTGGACTTCTCGACGAACTCGGGCGCCGTCGTGGACACGGCGGCCGCTCTCGCGAAGGGCCTCGACGCCAAGCTCTTCATCCTGCACGTGGCCGCGCCGGACCCCGACTTCGTCGGCTACGCCGCCGGGCCGAGCGAGGTGCGCGACACCATCGCGGGCGCGTTGCGCGCCGAGCACCGGGATCTCGAGGCGCTCGCCGCGCGGGCGTCCGCAGGCGGCATCGACACCGAGCCGCTGATGATCCAGGGCCCGACCATCGAGGCGATCGTGCACAAGGCCGGCGACCTGGACGCCGACATCATCGTCGTCGGCAGTCACGGCCACGGCGCCCTCCTGCGCGCCCTCCTCGGCAGTGTCAGCATGGGCGTCCTGCGCACCGCCGGCCGGCCGGTCCTGATCATCCCGTCGCGCGACGACTGACGCGTGGCACGCCCGTTTCAACCGGCGCCGCGGCGCCGCGGCACCGATCTCGGAGAACTCCCTTGAGTCGCAGCAGACGCAAGAAGCACAAAGACGGAAAGGACGCGCCGCGCCGCGTTCCGGTGGCCCGGGACGCTCGCCGCACGGCGGACGCGGGAGCAGGGCCGTCGCGGTTCCTTCAGGAACGTGCGCAGCGTTGGATGCTCTGGGCACGCACGAGCCGCGGTGTGCCGAACGGCGAGGACGTGCAGAAGCTCGTTGCGTCGGGCGACCTGCTCGCGCTCAAGGACGACCCGCGCGAGGCCGCCCAGGAGTTGGCCTTCCAGGCCCTCGAAGCGAATGACGGCAAGTGGGCACACTTCCTGGCGCGGCAGGCCGTGCACGTGGATCCCTCGTGCGCCGATGCGCGCCGGGTGCTCGCCGACATCGACGCGTCGTCCCACGTGGACCGTGTGGGGCGTCTGAAGAAGGCGCTGATGGACGAGGAGGAGAGGCTCGGCGCCGTGCGCGCGGAGTTCGCGGGCCGCCTGTCCGACGCCGTCGAGGCGCGCCCGTATCTGCGTACGCGGTTCGATCTTGCCGTCGCGCTTTGGGCGGCGGGGCGCCGCAAGCGCGGTAACGGACACCTCGAGACGCTGTTCGCGGACGACGCGCCGGATGTCCTCGGCGTGCGCTACCCGCTGCTCATGGCGCGCCTCGCGGCAGGCGACGCGGACGGCGTGGGCCTCCTGCTCGACCACGAGGACACCGCGCAGGCCGACCTGATCGTGCGCTGGGCGCGTGTCCTGCAGAGGGTGCTCGCGGGCGAGGAGGCCGGCGCCGAGGCGCTGTACCGCGAGTTGCGCGAGGGCCGCGAGGCCGAGACGGACTCCCTCGCGACGCCGCCGGCCGCGGACTTCGCCTACCCGGGCTTTTTCCGCGACGACATCCACCTCTACGCCGCGCTCTGCCTGAGCATGCTGCACAACGCCTGGCACGCCCACCCCGTCGCCGCCGCGTGGCTGCGCGACCACGTCGTCACGAGTACCGGCGGCCCGGACTCGCGTCCCTCGCCGTAGGGGCCGCCCCACGTGGCATCCCCGAACGTCCCGCGTACGCCTCGAGCGTGTTAGTTGCGCTCGAGCGTGTTAGTTGCGGCCGTCCCTCGGGGTTCAGCAGCACCGCCACGAGCAGCGCCCAGAAGTAGGCCTCGCGGCCGTACCCGAGTGGGTGCCGGTCGCACGGCTCGCGCCGTGCGCGCGACGCGCCGACGAGCAGCAGCACCTGGTTGCCGGAGTCGGCGAAGCTGTGGATGGCCTCCGCCAGCATCGCGCCGGAGTTGGTCACGAGCGCCGCCACGAGTTTGGCCAGCGCGATGCCGAGATTCGCGAGCAGCGCGATCACCACGATGCGCGTGGACCCTCCTACGGACATGGACGCTCCTCCCGGACGCTTCTCGTAGCGCACCGAGTCTTCCAGGACACCCGCCCGGACGGAAGAACCGGCGGTGGCTCCGGCGGGCTCCTGCGGCATGCCGACGAGAGATGCGTGGGACTGCGCGACCCGACCGTCTACGACCGAGGCCACGTTGCCGACAAGGTGGCGCGCCGTTCACGGACCGCGCAGTTCCAGCGCCTTCCCGGCGAGGCGCAGGACGAGCTCCGCGCACGCTGGCAGGCCGAGGTCCAGCGCCAGATCGACCGCGAGGACGTACGTCTCGAAATGCAGTGCGCCACGGTCATCACCTGTGCGCTGCTGTTCCTGTTCGTGACGTGCGTGTGGGACGTCCCGACGTCGGTGACGGTCCCCGCGGCGCTCGTTGTCGGCGTCGTCACGGGGATCGTCTGGAACGTCCTCGACGCGGGCCGCTTCCTGGCTCTCCTGACCGTCATGCCCGGCTACCTGTTGCTACGCGTGCTCGGTCCGTCGCAGAACGTCTTCGCGATGTTCTTCGGCGCCGTTGCGATGGCGGCCTTCGCGACGCTCTGCGGCGTCCGGCGCGAGACGCGCTCGGGCGACGCACGTCCCACTGGACTCGCGCCCCATCTGCGGCGACTCTTGCGGCGTGACTGCGCTGCATCCCGCTTGCTTGCCGATCGCGGAATTGCTCGCGCAGTGCCGACAGACGCGCAGCCGGGCATCGGGCCCTGGGGGCCAGCGGCGCAACAAGGTGGAGACGGCGATCGTCCTGCGTCATGGACCGACCGCGATCTCGGTGCGGGCGACGAGGAGTCGTAGCGCCGAGAGCAACCGCCGCGAGGCCGTGCGGCTCCTGCGGCTCGCTCTGGCCGTGGAGGTCCGTACCACGCGCAGCGCGCCGTCGCCGCTCTGGCTCTCGCGCGCCCGCGGCGGCCGCCTCGCCGTGAGCGCGCGCCACGCCGACCTCCCGGCGCTGATCGCCGAGGTGCTGGACGCTCTGGCAGCTCACGGCTGGGACGGCGCCCCGGCGGCGGCGATGCTGGGCGTCACGGCGAGTCAGCTCGTCAAGCTCCTGGCGCTGCATGCCCCGGCACTCGTCTGCTGGAACGACGCCCGCGCGGCACGGGGCCTGCGGCCGCTGCAGGCCTGACGATCTCCGGCTCTCAGCGCGTCTCCGGCAGATCGACGCGCCACATGCGCGGCGCCGTGCCCTCTGCTCCGCCGTCCACGGACACGTAGAGGATGCGCCCGTCGTAGAGCGACAGTTGCGGGTGCTCGCGCGCGCCGGTGTCGAGGCGTGCACGCCCCGGCGGCGCCGGCCCGCGCACCTCGAAGAGCGGCGTCGCGGTGCTCCATGGGCCCGTGGGGTGACGCGCCGCGCGGGCGAGGACGCGAATGCGGTCCGGCGTGTCCGTGTCCCCCGGCACAGGCACCGAGTACACCGCCAGGAACGCCTGGAGGAAGCCGTTCCAGGACACCGAGAGCCCCGCCGGACCGGCGCCGAACAGCGGCGCGGCATCCACCGCGTCGGTGCTCCAGGCGTCGCGCCCGCCGTCGCTGTCCGTGAAGAAGCGGTACTGGTCGCGCTCGTCCGCGTGGCCGTGTGGCACGCGCGCCAGGTACACGCGATTCGTGCCCGCGTCGCCGCGGATGCCGAACACGTAGTCGTAGCCCGTCGTGACGCCGTGGTCCGCCTGCACGAGCGCCATCCCGAACGCCGGGTCGCCGCGGTCGAAGAAGCGCCAGTCGCCGCCGGGACGCGCGACGTGCAGCCCGTCCGGCGACAGCCGCGCGACGCCCATGCCGAGGTAGTCGAGGGCCGGCTCCCCGGCCGGGCCGGGCCGCGTCGCCGCGTAGTGCAGGACGACGTCGTCGCCGACGGCGATGCCGCTGATCCAGCGGCGGACGAGGCCCTCGGGCAAGCCGTCCGGTGCTGCGTCGGTGTCGGAGTCGGCGTCGGCGTC
>JAJRVY010000145.1 GCA_024277065.1 Planctomycetota bacterium | reverse complement strand
CAGTGCGTCGCCAACGAGGAAGACCTGCAAGGCGCCGGCTTCTCCTACTCCTACCAGGAGATGGAGGACCGCTTCGGGCAGCGGCTCTTCCTGGCGTCGCAGATGATCGGCGCCCTGCAGCACGCCGGGCCCCAGCGCCCGTCGCCGCCGCCGTCATTCCGCGTGGAACGGGTCGAGGGACCGCTCGACGAACTCGACGAGTTGATCAACGAGCGCCTCGAGGAACTCGAGGGCCACGTGCTGCACGACGTCGCGCTCGCCGGCGGCGACGACGAGACCTGGCACGCGTTCCTGACGCTGTCGCGTCCCGGCTGAACGAGCACCAGCGGTCCGGGGAGCCGCCCACGAGTACTGGACGGCGAGCGGACAGGGCAGGCTCTCAGTCCGCCGTTCGGGGCCGCAGCGTGGCGCTCAGCCCCTCGAGCGCCTGCTCCTTCGTCGCCATCGTCGCGACCGGTCCGCCGTAGTCCGCCCGCACGAGACGGCGCTCGGCGTCGAACCAGTACGTGCCCGTGACGCTCCCGCCGAGCTGCCGCTGCTCGTACTTCCACGTCACGTGCGCCGTGCCGCCCACCGTGACGGTCTCCTGCCCGACGCACACGATGGCGGCGTGCAGTCCCGGCGCTCCGTCCCAGTCGGCCACCGGCTGAAAGCGGCAGCACGCGCCCTTCCTCTGCGGCAGGAGCCGCGCGATCTGCGCCACGGCGTACGACGGAACGGACGACAGGCCGCCGCGCAGCGGGATCTCCGTCGTCACGGTCTCCCCGTCCGGCTTGCCAGCGAGGGCGCGCCACGCGGAGCGGCCCTGCGCGTCGCGGATCACACGCGACCGCGACGCCCATCCCGTCAGAGCGTTCTCGTAGCTGAACGAGACGGGTTGGGCCGTCGTGCCGCAGCGCAGGGACGCGCGGACGATGGCGTGGTGCAGTCCCCACTCCTTGCCGCCGTCGAACGCCACCTCGTGCGTGAAGCGCACGAACGCGCCCTCGACGCGCACACGAAGGTGCTCCATGCCGACCTTCTTGCCGCCCATCGTGAAGTCGAACCACTCGTCGCGGCCATCTGCGAGCGAGGG
This sequence comes from Planctomycetota bacterium, assembly GCA_024277065.1. GTDB lineage: Bacteria > Planctomycetota > JAJSAM01 > JAJSAM01 > JAJVHW01 > JAJRPF01. Next base: position 8,945 of record JAJRVY010000145.1, on the reverse strand, counting down.
ATCGAGGACCTCTCCCGTGTCCGCGGGCAGCGGCGCCGCGGGCGCGCCCTCCGCGATGGGTACCAGTTGCACGCCGAGCGGTCCCGGCGGCAGCGAGATCTGCACCCGCTCGCCTCCCGCACGCAGCACGGTGCAGACCACGGTCTCCTTGCCGCCGGCCGCCTCCTTGCCGGCCGCGAGACCCGCCAGGTCCGTGACGCCGCGTCCGTCGTACGTCAGGAGCACGTCGCCCGGGGCGAGGCTCTCGTCCTGCGCCGGCGTGTCGGGAACGACGGCCGTCACCAGGAGTCCGGTGGCGCGCGGATTGGCGAGAGCGGCTTCGATGGGGTCTTCCTCCGCGTGCGTGGCCGCGGCGGCGGTCAGCAGGAGCCCTGCGGCAAACAACGCGATCGACGTGCATCTCAAGGCGAGTCCTCCGAGTCGGCAGCGACAGTCGGTGAGCGCTGCACAGGGTAGCACCCGTGCGCGTAGCCTGTGCGCCATGCCCCCCTGTCCCGACCGCCCGATCTTCATCGTCGGCCCGCATCGCAGCGGCACGACGGTCCTGTACCGCATCCTCGGGCGGCACGACGACACGGGCTACCTGAACGAGTTCGGCGAGCGCCATCCGCGCCTGGCGTGGTGGGCCGCTCATGGTCGCCGCTGCGGCGTGGACGACCTGCCGCGCGAGGCCCAGCGGATCTGGGACCGCTGGAAGCCCCGCGACGACGACGTGCGCACCGCCGAGCACGCCACGCCGGAGATCACGGCCTGGTACCGCGACCTCGTCACGCGCACCCTGCGCCACCGCGGTGCCACGCGGTTCCTGGGCAAGTACCCGCGCCTCTCCCTGCGCATCGCGTGGCTCGAGGCCGTCTTCCCCGGCGCCCTCTATCTGCACCTGATCCGCGACTGGCGCGCCGTCGTGGCGTCCACGGTGGAGCGCCACGTCAAGCGCGTCGGGCGCCCCGTGTCGTGGTTCGGCGTACATCCACCGGACTGGCACGACTGGGAGGGCCGTGACGCCGCGGAGATCTCGACGCACCAGTTCGTGACGGCGACGCGCGCGGTGCTGGACGCCGCGCCGGGGCTCGGGGAGCGCTACGTGCCACTGCGCTACCACGAGATGTGCGCGGCACCCGAGCAGCGCCTGCGCGACGTCGCGGAGCGTCTGGCGCTGCCGTGGTCCGACCGCTTCGCGCGGGTCGTGCGGTCGTTCGGTCTCGAGAGCCGCAACGCCAAGTGGCACGAGACGCTCGGCGCGGAGCGCGTGGCGGCCCTGCGTGCGACGGCCCCGGGTTTCCTCGCGGAGTTCGAGAGTGAGCCCGCCCCGGCGAGCTGAGACGCGGGCGTCTTGAGGGTCTCCGTCATCGTCGTGACGTGTGGCCGTCCGGCGCTCCTCGCGCGCTGCCTGGCCGCCGTGACGACGCACGCGACGCGCCACGACCTCTACCTCATCACGGTGCATGCCCCGAGCGACGACGAAGCGGTCGAGATGGTGCGCACGCGTTTCCCGGGCGTGCACGTCCTGACCGCGCGAGAACGCGGCGTTGCGCTGCAGCGCAACGCCGGGATGCGCGCCGCCGCGGGCGACGTGCTGCTCTTCCTCGACGACGACGCGTGGCCCGACACCGGCTGCATCGACGCGTTGCTCCGCGCCTTCGAGGACGACGACGGAGTCGCCGCGGCCGGCGGGCCGGTGCTCGACGCGGACGGCTCGCTGCAGATGGGACCGAGGGCGATCTCGCGCTTCGCGCGGACGCGGCCGGTCCGCGGGCCGGACGCCGTGCCGCGCGGGTACGTGTTCCAGGTCACGGGCTGCAACATGGCGCTGCGCGCCGGCCCCCTGCGCGCCATCGGCGGCTTCGACGAGAGGTACGCGTACCACCTGGACGACAGTGACGTGGCCGTGCGTCTGCACGACGCCGGACGGCGCATCGCGTGGGTGCCCGGCGCGCGCGTCTTCCACGAGAAGGCGCCGGGCCCCCATCGCGTGACGATCTACGATCGCGACTGGCGCAGCGTCGCCATGAACGACGTCGTCTTCGCTTTCCGCCACGTGCGCGGCGCCCGCCCGCGCCTGGCCGTCGTGCCGTGGTGTCTGCAGGCCGGGCGCGCACTGCGCTGCTTCGCGTGGCTGCTCCGCGGACGCATCTCCCCGGCGCTGCTGCTGCGCTGCTGGGGACAGCTCCTCGGCGGCACGGTCGCGGGCTATCGCCGAGGGCTCGGCGAACGATGACCGCCGCGCACGAGAGGACGCTGGTGGTCAAGACGGCGTGGAGCACGGTGGCCAACGCCTGCACGGCCCTCGGCAACGTGCTCGCCACGGTCATCGTCGCGCGTGCCCTCGGTCCCGAGGGCGCGGGGCGCACGGCCTACCTGCTGTGGGCGGCGACGACGGGCGCGCTGGTCGTCAGCTTCGGCCTGCCCGCGTGCCTGCAACGGTACGTCGCCGAGTTCCACGGCCGCGGCGACGACGCCCGTGCGCAGCGTCTGGCGCGCGACCTGGTGCGGCGCATCGTGGCCATCGCAGCGGCGGTCGTCGTCGCCGCGGTCATCGCGCTTCATGCGTTCGAGCGGGCGGACGCGCTGTCCCTCGCGCTCCTGGTGCTGTTCGCGTCGCACGCCGCTGCCGAGGCCTATCGCTCGTGGCTGCTGGGCGCGCAGCGCTTCCACGTCGCCGCGCGCGTGGCGGCCGCGACGGTCATCGTGCAGGTCGCCGGCGTAGCCGCGGGTTCGGCCCTGTGGGGCGTGCCGGGGGCGATCGGCGGTTACGCCGCGGGGCTGCTGGTGCCCGCCGTCGGCGCGGCCCGCATCGCGCTGCTCCCGGCCCACGCCGCTGCGCCGGCCCGCGAACTGCGCGCGCGTCTCCGCAAGTACTCCGGCGAGACGTACGTGGCGCTGGTCGTTGCGCTCGCCGCCTGGTCGCAGCTCGAGGTCGTCTTCCTGCGCCCGTCGTGGGGCGACCACGGCGTGGCGATGTTCACGACGGCGCTCGTCATCGCGCGGCTCGCGGCCCATGGCCCGACGCTCCTCGCGGGCGGGCTGCTGCCGCACCTGACCGAGCGCGCGGCGGCCGCGGACGCCGAGGCCGTGCGCCGCACGTTCGCGGCGGCGACGCGCATCCTCGGCGCGCTGGCGCTGCCGCTCTGCTTCGGCGCCGCCGCCGTCTCGCCGCAGCTCGTTCCCGCGCTCTACGGCGATGCCTTCCGTGACGCCGTCCCGGTGGCGATCGTGCTGAGCGTCGGTGCCGCCGTGGGCGCCATCGCGAGCGCCGGATCGGCGCTGCTCTACGCCATGGAACGCTCCCGGTACATGCTCCTCAGCGGAGTGCTCGGCGCGGCGCTCGCGGCGACGGGATTCGCGCTCGTCATTCCCACGGGCGGCGCGCTCGGCGCGGCGATCACGCGGAGCATCGTGCAGGCGGCGATGTTCGCGCTCGGCGCGTGGTACATCACGCAGCGCCTACGCGTGCCCCTGCCGTTCGCGTCACTCGCGCGCAGCGCGCTGGCCGCCACCGCCTGCGCGGCCGTGGCCGCGATCGTCGTCGTCGCCGTCCCATCGGCGCCGGCGCTCGCCGCCGCGGTGCCGGCCGGCGCGCTGACGTACGCGCTCGCCGCCCGCGCCCTGCGCACCCTCCACGAGGATGACGCGCGCGCGCTCCACGACGCGACGCTGCTGCTGCCCGCGGTCGCGCGACCGGCGATGCGCGCGATCGTGCACTTCGTCGCCGGGAATCCGCGATGAGGATCGCGCTGCTCTGCGACGAGTACCCGCCCCGACGCCACGGCGGCATCGGGACGTTCACGCGGACCTACGCCCGCGGGCTGGCGGCCGCGGGCCACGACGTGTCGGTGCTCGGTGTCGCCGAGCACGACGCGGTGCGGGGCCAGGACGGCGTGCGCGTCATCGACGTCGGGCGCACGCGCCTGCGCGGCATCGCCTGGTGGCGAGATCGGCGGCAGTTGCGCGAGCGGCTGCTCGCCGAGCGCTGCGACGTCGTCGAGACGCCGGACTACGGCGGGCTCGTGCCGTGGGGCGCGGGCGGCGCGCCCGTCGTGATGCGTGTCCACGGCAGCGCCACGTGGTGCGCCACGTTCGGTGCCCGCGCCGCCGGCCGCAGACTGCGCTGGTGCGAGCGCGCAACGGCGCGCAGCGCGGCCGCGTGGATACACCCCACGGAGCACGCCCTCGACGGCGCGCAGCGTGTGCTCGCGGACGCCGGGCACGCAGACGTACCGCCCTCGACGCTCGTCCCCCACTGCGTACCGGACGCCAACGAGCCGACCGCGCCCATTCACGCGGCGGCGGGACGGATGCTGCTCTTCGCCGGATCGCTGTACGCACACCGCGGCGTGCTCGCCGCCGCGCACGCCGCACGCCGCGTGATGGAGGCGCTCAGCGACGTGCACTTCGTCGTCGTCGGAGAGGACACGATCATCGACGGCAGGGCCGCATCGCGGCGCGTTCTCGAGGCGGTGGGCGCCGACCTCGCGCAGCGCGTCCATCTCACCGGCCGCGTCGCGCACGCGGAGGTCGCTGCGTGGATGCGCGCCGCCGACGTGTTCCTCCATCCCAGCGCCCACGAGGCGTTCGGGCTGGTGCTGCTCGAGGCCGCGCGCGAGGGGCTGCCGATCGTGTCGTCGGCGCGAGGGGCCGCCGCGGAAGTCCTGCGCGCGGGAGAGACGGCGCTGCTCGCGCCGCCGGGGGACGCCGAAGCTCTCGCCGCCTGCACGCTGCGCCTGCTCGCGGATCACGACCTCGCGCGACGGCTGGCGGCGCGTGCCGGCGACGACGTCCGCGACCGCTTCTCGGTCGCACGTTGCGTGGCGGACAGTGTCGCCGTGTACGAACGCATCGCACGCTGACGACGGAGCGCACGCCCGATCGCGCCCGGCCCGGCAGGACGCGGCGATCCGCATCCGGCACGCGCAGCGGCGCGGGGGCGCGTACGATGGTGCGCATGAACATCACGCGACTGGCGTTCCTGCTGACGACCGCGCTCCTCGTGGCGTCTCCCCGGTCCGTGCACGCCGACGACGACGCACCCGACGCGCCCGACGCGCCGCAGAAGGCCCCGGCCGTGGACCCGGTCAAGGCGCAGCTCTTCGCCGACAAGGAGGCCGAGGACGCCCTCGGGCTGGTGCAGCAGGCGGGCATCGTCGAGGTGCAGGAGGGGCTCGAGCGGCTGTCGCGCGTGTCGTCGTCGAAGGTCACCGAGGACATCGTCAAGTTCGCCCTCGCGCGGAGCGAGCTGCACGTCGCCGAGTTCGCCGGGTACGCGCTCGCCAAGGCCGATCCGGAGGGCGCCCTCGACCTGCTCGCGGCCCGGCTGCAGGGCGCGGCGCGCCTCGAGACGCGGCAGCTCGTCCAGGCCGCCGGCCTGCTCTCGGAACTGCCTGCGCCACGTTCGGTGGAGCTGCTCGCGGGCGACCGCCTGCTCCACGCGCGCAACGCCGTGGTACGCCGCGAGGCGCTCCGCGCACTCGGATGGCTGCGCAGCCCCGAGGCCGTGACCGTCGCCCTCGACGCGCTCGGCAGCAAGGACGGCGGCCTGCGCAACGTCGCGTGCGTGGCACTCGGGCGCATCGGCGACGCGCGAGCCGTGCCCGCGCTGCTGCGCAAGCTCGACATGTCGGACGACGACACGGGCAGCTTCGCCGCCATCGCGCTGGGTCGCATCGAGTCCGATGACGTCTTCCCGAACATCGCCGCGCGCATGTCCAAGGGCGACAAGCTGACCAAGGGCAAAGCGCTCGTGGCGGCCGCGCGGCCGCGCCACGTGCCCAAGCTCGCGAGCATGGCGAAGAGCGGATCGCGCGAGTCCAAGATCGCCGCGTGCGCCGCGCTCGGCAAGATCGGTGAGGCGCCGCTCGACGTGCAGGCGATCGTGCTGAACGTGATGCTCGGGGACTCGGACCGCTGGGTGCGGGCGGCCGCGTTCCACGCGCTCGGGGCCATCGCGACGCGCGACCTGGCGCCCGCTCTCGCCAAGCGCATGGGGCAACGTGACAACGAGCGCAAGATGTACGTCTACGAGATCGCCGGGGACATCCGCGCCAAGGAGTGCCTGCCGGAAATCGAGAACGCCGTGTGGAACGAGAAGCACCCGATCCTCGCACGCGTCGCGATCTCGGCCTTCTGGCGCATCGCCGACCCCGAGGCGATCACGCGGGTCGAGGCGAAGATCCGCAAAGCCAAAGGGCGCCTGATGCGACGCGTCATGCCGATCCTCGGTCTGCGCGCCAACCGCAACGGCTTCGATCTCGCGCTCGAGCTGCTGGAACAGCGCAAGGAGGGCAGCAAGGACGAGTTCCAGGTGGAGTTGGCTCTCGAGAAGCTGACCGGACACTTCTTCGGCAACGACCCCGCGGTGTGGAAGGAGTGGATCGAGGCCAACCCGAACTTCTTCGAGAAGGAACAGGCGGCCGTCGAGCGCGCGAAGTGGCACGAGGACTTCATGAAGGAGAACAAGGGGCCACGCGTCACGCCGGCGACGGAGCTGACCGTGCAACGCGCGCTCGACTATCTGGCCCGCCACCAGAATCCGAGCGGCGCGTTCGATCAGCAACACTTCATGGATCTCTGCTCGGACAACCCGTGCCCCGCCAGCAGCGGCGCGCGGGTGCAGATGGACCCCGTCGGCATGACGGGCCTCGGCACGCTCGCGTTCTTCGGCGCGGGCTACGGTCCCGAGAGCGGCCGCTATCGCGGCGTCCTCGCACGCGCGATGGAGTACCTGCTCGCGCGCCAGCAACCCCGGGGTGACTACGCCGCCAACGACCTCATCGGCGGGTACAACCGCCCCATCGCGCTCCAGGCGTTCGCCGAGGCGTATCTCGCCACGAACGACGCGCAGTACCTGCCGTTCGTGCAGCGGGGCGTCGATTTCCTGGCCGTGATCCAGGCCGACAAGGGCGGATGGCGCTACCGCGTCGTGGACAACGCGAGCGATTCCTCGGTCGTGGCGTGGGTGCTCTTCGCGGCCAAGGCGGCGGAGAAGGCGCACGCACGCGTGCGCGGCTCCATCTTCGAGGGCTCCGACCTCGTGCTGTCCGCGTTCCAGAAGCGTCCCATCAAGGAGCGCGAGGACTTCTACCGCGACATCGACCCGAACTACGCGTTCGAGGTCGGTCAGGGCACGAAGTACGAGTTCCACACGGGCTACCAGGACACCGCCTTCCAGGCCAACCAGGCGACGACCGCGCTCGGCCTGATGAGCCGCATCCTCCTCGGCTACCGGCGCTCCCATCCCTTCTGCATCGGGAGCGCCAACAAGATCCTCGCGGAGCAGTTGCCGGAGCTGCCGAAGAACGGCAACTGGGATCGCCTCAACATCAACGCGCAGTACCCGATGTACTTCATGTACTACGGCACGCTCGCCATGCACCAGATGGGCGGCCGCTACTTCCGGGAGTGGAACAAGGTCATCAAGGAGATCCTGCCCAGCACGCAGGACGTCGGGGGCTGCGCCCGCGGCTCGTGGAACGGCACCAGAGCCGACGGTCTCTTCAGCCGTCTCTACACGACGGCGATGGGCGCGCTCACGCTCGAGACCTACTACCGCTACGCGCCGATCCTGCAGGATTGACGGCGGCGCCGGGGGCGACGGTGAATAGGAGCGGCCGGTAACCGTCGTCGGATAGAACCGCGTCCGCGTCGCCGCGGATGGCGCGCGGAGGTGAAGCGGCGCAGATGTCACGTCCCGATGGTCAGAAGAGCCTGCTGCAGGACGCGGGCGGTCTCGTCCTGACGCGCGCGATCGGGCTGCTGCCGCACCGCGCCGCCCTGGCGCTCGGCGCCGGCGCCGGGCGCCTGATCTGCGCACTCGCCCCGAAGAAGCGGCGCCGCATCGAGGGCAACCTGCGGCGCACCGAGTGCCCCCATCCACGGAAGGCGTCCTGGCGAGCGGGAGCCCAGATCGGACGCACGATGGCCGAGATGGCCTGGCTGCTCTGGCGCACGCCGGAGGAGATCGACGCGACGACCGAGGTGGACGGCCTGGACGTGATGAAAGCGGCCGTCGCGCGCGGCAAGGGCGTCCTGCTCGTCGGCGGCCACGTCGGCAACTGGGAACTGGGCGTGCGCGGCGCCGCGCGCTGCGGCACGCCGGTCTTCGCCGTCGCCCGGCGTCTCGGCAGCCCACGGGTCGAGTCGGCCATCGCACACTTCCGCGAGAGCGGTGGCGTCCACACGTTGACGCGCGGCGCACGCGGCGCCTCGGTGGCCGCGTATCGCACGCTGCGCAACGGACACATCCTGGCCTGCATGATGGACCGCATGAGCAGCGGGCGGCGTATCGCCGTGCCGTTCCTGGGCGCCCACATCCGCATTCCCGTCGGACCGATCGTGCTCGCACGCCGCGCTGGTGCGGCGATCATCGTCGGCGGCGCCCGGCGGCGCCGCGACGGCAGCACGTACGTCCGGCTGTACGAACTTCCGCCGGCGCCGGACGGCGCGGACGAGACGGAGGACGATGTCGCGCGCCGCGTCGCCGCCGAACTCGATGCGTTCGTCACGGCCACGCCCGAGCAGTGGTACTGGATCTACCGCCGCCCGGCGAAACCCAAGCACGCAAAGGAACAGTCCGCCGCCGCGGCGGCGGCGGCCGACGTGCCGCCCGCACGCGTGCCGTCCTCCGATGCGCGCCCGCTCCCCGGCCGCCCGTGAGAAGGTGTGGACGAGGGCAACGCGGCGCCGGTCACGCGACCTGCGCGGATCCGAGCCTGGGTTCGGCGCAGTTTTCGGATCGCTCGCCGGACATGTGCAGCGCGTAGGTTGCGTCCTCCCATGCCTCCGGCACCGGCGCCCGACGACCGCGCAGCAGAGCGCAGGGGCCGACCGTCCCTCCGCCCGGAGGCCGTCTGCGCGGCGGCCGCCGTCCTCGCGCGAGCTGTCGCCGTCGCAGCGCAGTGGCGCGCCGATCCCGCCTTCCGCGAACCCTCGCTGGATGCCGCGTACTACCT
>JAJRVY010000144.1 GCA_024277065.1 Planctomycetota bacterium | reverse complement strand
GTCGAGGGTGTCGAGGGTGTCGAGGGTGTCGAGGGTGTCGAGATCGAGTCCCGGCAGAACGCGGGCGGCGCCGAGACCATTCCCGACGCGATCGTAGTGAACCGGGCAGCGTACACTGCGGTGTCACGGGCGGGACGTGCGGCAGAGGGCCGCGGGAGGACGGCGATGGCGAACGAGAGCGGATCGAAGACGACGAAGATCGTGCTGGGCATCATCGCCGGCGTGCTGGCGCTCGGCGTGCTCTGTTGCGGCGGCCTGTGGATCGCGATCCCGAAGGAAGCCAAGAGCATGTTCGGCCAGGGCGTCTCGATGGCGCGTGACATGGCCACCGGCGTGCAGGCGTACGACAAGGGCTTCGCCGACGACTTCGGCGAGGACGGGCGCTGGCAGATCGGCGGCGCCGGCCAGGGCGCGCTCCTGCTCGTCGGCGTGCCGGACGTCGATGAGTTGGACGACGCAGCGCTCGCCGACCTGCAGGATCGCGCCTGGGCCCGCTTCGCGGACGCATTCCAAGACGGCGGGGTACCGCTCGACGGCGTCGCGATCGGTCGTGCCGGCAGCCGCCAGAGCGACAGCACGTACCAGGGCGAGGTCACGCAGTGGACGAAGCACGTCGTCGATGTCGCCACGCTCGTCGAGCGCACGGGCATCGAGGCGCCCCCGGTCTCGGAGTTCTTCGAGTCCGTCGAGAAGCTCCAGAATCGCTCGGGCGCCATCGAGGTGGATGTCAAGGTGACGCCGGGAGAGCCCGGCGCCGACGCCCCGATCGAGGAGACGCCGACCGAGAACGAGTAGCGACCGCTGCCGCTGCCCGGAGCCGTCACGGTCTCCGAGCCGTCAGAAGCGATCCGCGATGCGCACGCCCCACGTCGCGGCGCTCGCCAGGAGCCCGGCGATCAGTAGCGCCGCGCGGCGCGCGCCCAGCGCCGGGCGGCTCCACGCCAGGAGCGCGGCAAGCGGCCAGAAGAGCAGCGTCTCGACGCCGAGCACATACCACAGGCGCGGGTTCAGGAGGTTGGCGCTGATGGGCGCGACGGGCACGGGCCGCAGTGGCAGGAACGTGCGCGTCTCGTCGAACGGCAACAGGAAGCCGACGCCCCGGCCGCCGTCGGTCATCGCGTCGAGCACTCCGTGCGTCGCCGTCAACGCGGCGAGGAGCGCGAAGAGCGCCCAGGCGCCGCCCGGGACGTGCACGCGACGTCGCAGCGCAAGCGCCCCGAGCAGGCCGATCACGACCGCTGCAACAAGCGAGTGCGTCATGCCGCGATGGCCCCACGGCTCGCCATAGGACGTCAGACCCCACCACAGGACGTCGGCGTCGGGGGCCGCGGACAGCAGGCCGGCCGCCACGGCTCCGAGACGCGCGCCACGGCGACCACGGGCGACGAGCGAGAACGCGGACGCGGCCAGCACGGCGTGGGTGAAGACGGTCGGCATGCCGACATCGTCGCACGCGCGGCTGCCGCGCACACGCCGTGACCGCCGTCGCAGCGCACGCGGGATTCCCGGACGCGCGGTGGCAATCGCGCCACTGCTCCGCGCGTCACGACGATAGAATCAGGGTCGGAGGTGCGCCATGAACAGCCGCAAGGACGAGTTCCGGGCGCTGATGAGGCAGCAGCTCGACGCGCTCCACCGGCGCATCGCCGAACTCGAACGCCTCGCCCACCAGGTGGCACATGGGCACGAGCACGCCATCTCGTGGGACACGACCGTCGGCGAGTGCCGCAAGAAGCACCTCGCGACGATGCGGCGCCTGCACGAGCTCGACGCCCACGACGAGGAGTCCTGGCACGACGTCGGCACGCACGTCCGCGACGCGATCGAGGAACTGGAGAAGGCCGTCGCGCACCACGAAGACGGCGTCGCGTAGAGCGCCCGGGCCGGCGAGCTCAGGCCGGCGCCGTCGCGCCGCCTGCGACCGCCGCGCGGCGGGGGAACGTCGCGACGAAGCGCGCACCGCCCGAGTCGGCGCGGCCGTAGGTCAGCGTGCCGCCGTGGTCGTCGAGCACCGTGCGACAGATCGCGAGACCGAGACCGTAGCCGCCGCGCTTGCCCTGCTGCGACTGGCCGGTCACGAAGGGCTCGAAGATGCGATCTCCGAGATCGTCCGGCACGCCCGGGCCGTCGTCCTCGACGATGATGCGCACGTCGTGCTCGCGTCCCTCGACGAACGCCAGAACGCCGTGCCCTGGCGGCGTCCAGATGATGGCGTTCGCGACCAGGTTGCGCAGCACGCGGAGGCACGACTCGCGATCCGCCTCGAGCGACGTGTCGCCCGCGGCGTCGAACTCGAGCGTCACACCCTTGCGCCCCGCGACGCGCTGCTCGCGGGCGAGCCGCAGTTCGGCCTCGCCGGCCAGATCGAAACGCTCGGCCTGCGGCTCCACGTCGGTCGGTTCGGACGTGCGGCAGTACGTCACGAGGTTGTCCACGGCGTCGGTGAGGTCGTAGAGATCCTCGAGATTGCTGCGCAGGACGTCGCGGTACTCCTCGGGAGAACGCAGCGAGAGCAGCACGACCTCGGTCTCGCCGATCAGGTTCTGCAGCGGCGAACGCAGCTCGTGGGCGAGCCCCGCAGTGAACGCGCGCATGCGTTCGAGCGTCTCCTGGAGCCGTTGCAGCATGCCCGTGAGGGCTCGTGCGACATCCCTGACCTCGCGCGGTGCGTTGCCGTCCAGGACGATGGGCGAGACGTCCTCGGGAGAGCGGATGCCGACGGCCTGGGAGACGACGTGACGCAGGGTCCGCAACCCGCGATGGGCCGTGAACCAGCCGACGAAACCGGTGACGACGACGGCCGCGAGGAACGCGATGATGGCCGTCCCGGCGAACTGGTAGATGCGCGCCACCGGCTCCCGCGCATCGACGATGATCTCGACGCGGCGGTCACCGAGGGCCTCGGACTTCAACGCAATCGCGTCCGAGAGCAGCCGGCTGCGCCAGCTCACGTTCTTCGGAATGACGTCCGGCACGAGGTCGAGCAGGCGCTACTCGCCTCCCTCGGCGATGACGTTGCCGGCGGCGTCGCGGATGCGCAGACCGCAGTCGGGCTCCCCCGTCGGCTGCGCGACGTCTTCGACACAGGCGCGGATCGCCGCGAGCGAACCGTCGGACTCCGCGATCTCGATGGAGAGTTCGGTCAGCTCGTGATCCATGAACGACTTCACGTCGCTGCGCAGAATGCTCATGACCTCGCCGGCGAGTACGATCGTGTAGACGAGCAGCACGAGGCCGTTCGCGACCGCGAAGATCACGGCCATGCGGCGTGTGAGGGACCAGTCCTTGCGCGTGCTACCCACGGTCTTCGAGAACATAGCCCGCTCCCCGCTCGGTGTGCACGAGCGGCTTCTCGAATGGATCGTCGAGCTTCTTGCGCAGGCGGCGCACGTGCACCTCGACGACGTTCGTGCCCGGGTCGAAATCCAGGCCCCACACGGTCTGCAGCAGCACCGTGCGCGAGACCGTCTCCCCGGCGTTCTCTGCCAGGCAGCGGAGCAGGCCGAACTCGGTGCGCGTCAGACGCAGCTCGCGGTTGCCGCGCGTGACGCGCGACTCCACGATGTCGATCGCGAGGTCGCCGACGCGCAGGTCGGTGCGCGCGCGATGGTGCCGCATGACGACGTGGATGCGCGCCACGAGTTCCGCGAAGGCGAACGGCTTGACGATGTAGTCGTCGCCGCCCATGCGCAACCCCTTGACGCGCTCGTCGATGGCGTCACGCGCCGTCACCCAGATGACGGGGACGTCCACGTTGCGCGCGCGGAGTGCCTCCATCACGTCCCAGCCCTGCAGGCCGGGGAGCATGACGTCGAGCAGGACGAGGTCGTAGCTCTCGCTGCCGAGGCGTTCGAGCGCGGTCTCGCCATCGGGCGCCGTCGCGCAGACCATGCCGGATTCCGACAGCCCCCGCGCCACGAAGGCGCGGTACTTGGGGTCGTCGTCAACGATGAGGATTCGCACGAGATGGCCGCCTCGGGCTCGCGCGGGAGCCCTGTTCCGGAAACACCGGGCGCTCCGTTCTACAGGGAGGACGCCGCGCTTCCGAGAGGACGCCCGAGATGACGGAATCGTCATCTCCGTGTCAGGTGCAAAGGGGCGATGATGCGCGATGCTCTACGTGGCGCGAGCGACGACGTCCGCGCCGCACATCACTGTGCGCGGGATCGCGCCCCTCCCATCCCTCCCTTCCCTCCCTTCCCCAACGGGCCCGGCGCGACCCGCAAGACCCTCCCCGGCCGACGGGCGGAAGTTCCGCCCGTCGGCTTCCTGCGTTGTGGGGAGAGCGCAGAGGGTGTTCCCATGAACGACGCGGCGCCGCGCTGCTCATGGGAACACCTTCTCAGCGAATCTTGGCCAGCGCGTCGCGCGCCGAGTTGCGGAGGGGCATCCACGTGCCCGCGTTCGCGGCGATTGCCTCGAGCAGCGGGACCGCCTCGGCCGATGCCTTCCCGTGCCGCGCGAGTGCCTCGACGAGTGCGAACCGGGTGGCCGTGCCACGCTCCCTCTCGAGCCGCGCCGCCAAGGCGGGAACCACCGTCGCCGCGTGCCCGACGAACTTCGCCAGCGACTGAGCCGCCGCGATCCGCACCGCGGTGCTGCGGTCGTCCAGACGATCGACGACGACGGAG
>JAJRVY010000143.1 GCA_024277065.1 Planctomycetota bacterium | reverse complement strand
TGACCGCTCCCGCCGCGCGGCGACGATCGGTTTCCGTTGCGCCGTGGATGCCGAGATCGTGAGAGCGCGGCCGTGACGGCCGGTTTGACGAGGGGGGCGCCGACCAGGTGATGGACGTGAGACGCAGGATTCCCGCGGCGCTGCTGCTGGGCGCCGCGGCGCTCGCCGCCGCCGGCTGCGCATCCACCGACGACGGCCTGCTCGCGCAGCCGCTCGCGCACCCGTACAAGGTCGTGCTCCTGCCGGTGGAGGGCGCCGAGGCGGCGCTCGCGCCGCGCGCCGGGGACGCCGCCGACGCCGAGGAGGGCGAGGTGCCCTTCGCCATGACGGCCGACGACCTGCGGCAGACGATCCGCGACGGCATCGTCGGCGCCAACGTCTTCAGCCGCATCGTCGAGGTGGGCGCTGCGGACCTCGTCGTGGACGAGTTCACGGACACGGTGGCGGCGGCGGCGCCCATCGCGCGGCGCGAGCGCGCCGACCTGATCCTGCGCGTGCGCGTCTCGTCGGCGCGCATGCAGGACCTCGGGCCCAACGACGCCAAGACCTGGTCCACCATCTCGTGGTTCATGATCGGCCCGATCCTCGCGCCGGACGACCGCACGTACGCGACGAGCCTGGTCGTCAACGCCGAGCTGTTCGACCCGTCCGACCCGGTCAAGCCCACGGCGTCCGTCATCGCGTCCTCCTCCGAGGAGACACTCGACATCTGGGACCGCGGCATCACGTACGAGTTGATCTACACGCCGCCCGCCTGGCTCGACGGCGACCTCGAGGACGTCAGCGAGGAACTGACGCAGCGCGCTGTGCAGCAGATGATGGCCCAGCTCGTCGAGGAGCTGCGCACGCGCGACATCCCGTCGCGCTTCACCGTGAACGTCGCCATCGAGTACGGCGAGCTGCTCGTCCGCGTGGAGTCCCGCCGCCGCCTGCGTTCTCTCGACGTGCGCGCCGGCGGCACGCTGCTGCGGGGCTGGGCCGAGCGCGAGATCGCCGCGCTCGCCGGCGAGGCGCGCGACGGCGTCCGCGTCTACACGGCGCGCGTGGCCATCCCGCCCGCGACGCGCGGGCTGATCCGCGTCGTCGCCGAGGATGAGGCGGGCGGTCGCGAGGTGCGCTCGATCCCGGTCACCGCCGCGTCCACGGAGGCGGTCCGATGACGTCCACGGCCGTTCGGTTGCTCGGCGCACTCGCGCTCGGCCTGACGCTGACGCTCGGGGCTGCGGTGCCCGCCGCGGCGCGCACGAGGAAGCCCGAGGGGCAGGTGTTCCGCTACCCGTCCGAGATCAGCGAGACGCAGCTCCGCATCCTGCTGCAGAACTCGGACGACCCGGCGACGGTCATCATCGAGAAGGGCGACCACACGTTCTCGCCGCAGCTCTTCGTGTTCAACCGCTCGAACCTGACGATCTGCGGCGCGACCGGGCGCGCGGGCAACGTGCGCGTCTTCTCCGACGGCGGTGGTTCGGGCGCCGGGGCCACGGCGGCGATCCTCGTCGAGCAGGCGCGCAACATCACCTTCCGCGACCTGACGATCACGGCCACCGCGGCGAGCGGCGGACAGGGTCTGCGCCTCAGCGCGCAGCTCGCCACCGACTTCTCCAGCTTCGTGGACGGCGTGACCGTCGACGGCTGCCGCATCGAGGCGGAGTTCCCCATCGTCGCCACCGCCGCGACGCGCAACCTGACGGTGACGGACTCGACCATCGAGTGCGGCCGCGCCGACGGCTTCGGGGTGGCGTGGGGCGACGGCCCGGGCCTGCTCATCTCGCGCACGCGCTTCACCACGGCGCCCGGTGTCGAGGCGCTGAGCGCCGTGTTCGTGCAGGGCGCCGGCGCGCAGTTCTCCGAGGGCGAGCGCACGCGGACGGTGATCCTGACGCGCAACAAGGTGACCGGCGACTTCCTGCGCGGCTTCGATCTCGCCGACGTGGTCGATGCGCGCATCCGCAGGAACAAGTTCAACTTCCCGGGCGCTGCGAGCCGCTCCTTCGGCTGGATCGACACCGGCCGCGTGGGCATCCTGCTGCGGCGCGGTGAGTCGTCGTCGCTGCCGGCCGACTACGAGATCACGAAGAACCGCGTGCGCGGCGCGTTCTACGGCGCGTGGGTGCTGAACGGTGGACAGGGCGTGGTGCAGCGCAACGACTTCCGCCGCTGCGGATCGCCGACGCGCGACGCGTTCTTCCGCGAGTTCGGAGGCGGCCTGCGGCTGACGCTCTTCAGCGCCAACTGCCGCATCGATATCCTGCGCAACGACATGCGCAAGCTGAAGTCGCCGCGGATCGCGCAGTCCGACCCCGACGACGGTTCGAGCCCGCTGGCGGACGTGCCGGCGGTGGTCGTCATTCCGCAGGACCTCTCGGGCGTGTGCTTCGTGGGCGGGGACGGCGGCAACAGGACATCGAACGGCCGCGGGCTGTATCTGGGGGCGAACGAGTGATGGACGGGATCATCCGCACGACCCTGGGGTGTTTCGTGCTCGCCGCTGTGCTGGGCCTCGGCGGCTGCGGCGTGGGCGGTGGGCTGGCCATCGCCGCGGGCGGCGGCGGCGGCGGCGGAGGAGGCGGTGCGAAACGCCGCCCGCCCGCGCCGCGCGTCGATCTGACGGCGCCCGCGGCCGACCCGTCGTCGAGCTACGTGACGTTCCTGTTCGTGCTTAACGACAAGCAGGTCAAGGGCAGCGCGGAGAACCCCGGCGGCGAGGACGATCCGCGCGTACGCGTCTTCCCGGAGTACGCCGTCGAGGTGGTCACGGCGATCGACGGCAGCGGCCGCGCGGTCACGGAGTTCGGTGACTGGCTGCCCATGACGGGTGCGCAGATCGTCGGCTCGGACGGCACCCGCGCGCTGGCCCTCGGCGACCACACGTTCGTCTGGAACACGCTCGTCGATCTGCCGGCCGTCCTACCTCCGCTCACCGGCCGCGTCCGCGCGCGTCTGCGCGCCGAGTACGAGCCCACCGCCGGGATCGGTCGCAGGTTCAAGGTCCGCGAGGTCACCTTCCGGCTCGACAACCGCCTGGCCGGCACGATCTTCGGCGGCGAGGTCACGAAGCGCTCCGACGTGGACACATTCCCCGTGGACCTGCGGCGCGACGGCACGTCGCTGCTGATCGCCAATGCGGGCGCCGGGATCATCGAGCGCGTCGAGGCGACGGGGCGCACGCTGCGCGTGATCGGTGTCGGCGTGCCCGGCACGTCCGGCGACGGCGGCGATCCCGGCGTGGCGCGCCTCGACGACGTGCGTGCCGTGACCGTCGACCCCGCGAGCGGGCTGATCTTCACCAATCACGACTCGCGCATCCGGGTCACCAATCCGAACGTCCCCGCGGCGGACCTCGGCGTCGGCCAGGTCGCCGGCCGCACGATCGTGACCATCCCGCTGCCCGCCTCGGGCGCGCGGTCCGTGCGCATGCACCCCAGCGGCGCGCTGCTCTACATCGACGGGCGCAGCCGCATCCTGGCGTTCAACACGCGTTCGTCCGGCGACATCACGCTGTCCGGCGTCGTGATCCCGCCCGGCGCCGTGGGGCAGATCGCCGGCGGTGGCTCGACGGACACCGACGGCACGCCGTCCACGCAAGTGCTGCTGATCGACGCGACGTCGCTCGCCGTGGGACCGGACGGCGAGGTCTACTACGGCGAGCAGAACGTCGGCCGCATCCGTGTCATCAACACCGGCGTCGCGCCGCTCGTGCTGCCCGCCGGCACCGTCGCGCCCGGTACCGTGCTGACGGTCGCCGGCGGCAACGACCTGGGCTTCAGCGGCGACGGCGGCGCGGCCACGTCGGCGCAGTTCAACCGTCCTGACAGCCTGGACTGCAGCGACGCGCGGGAGCTGTTCGTGGCCGACACGTTCAACGTGCGCTGCCGTCTCGTCAACCTCGGCGCGGCCGCGGCGACGTTCGCGGGCGTCACCGTCGCCGCCGGCAACGTCGATACCGTGGCGGGCGGCGGGACCGGCGGCGTCGGCAGCCTGGCCACGGATCTGCGGCTCGGCCTGCCGAACGCGCTGGCGCTGGGCGTGGGGCGTACGCTGCTCATCGCCGACCAGACGAGCGTCGTGCTCGTGAACGGCGCGGCGACCACCGTGACGGCGTACGGCAAGACCGCGCAGGGCGGACGGACGAGCCGCGTCTACGACGCGTCGCGTCGTCCCGGACTCCCCCTGAGTCGTCCTGCCGCGGTCCACGCGCGCGGCCCCGACGAGGTGTTCTTCACGGACCAGAGCACGATCCGCGTGCTCAACCTGCGCCCCACGAACCAGGTCTTCGGCGGCGCGAGCGCCGGGCCGGGCGAGGTGGCCGAGATCGCCGGCGGCGCCGTGCCCGGCTTCTCGGGCGACGGCGGATCGGCGCGCGCCGCGGCCTTCGGCGAGCCCGCGGCGCTCGCCACCGACGGTCCCTTCAAGCTCTTCGTCGCCGACACCGGGAACGACCGCGTGCGTTTCGTGAACATCGGCGACCCAGTGACCACGGGCGAGCAGACGGCCTTCGGCAAGACGCTGCGGCCGGGCTTCGTGGACACCATCGTGGGTGGCGGCCCGCCGTCGGCCGACGACGGCGACGGCCTCGCGCCGGGCGACGCGTCACTGTCGGCGCCGCAGGGCGTGGCGGTCTTCGCGGGCCTGCTGTTCGTGGCCGACACGGGGCACGATCGAGTGCGCTGCGTGAACCCGGGGCCGGTTGACGTGGTCGTCGCCGGGACGACGGTCTTCGCGGGCACCATCCGCACCATCTTCGGCGGCGGCGCGCCGGGCTTCACGCCCGACGGTCCCGGTCCCTGGCTCACCTCCGCGCCGAGCGCGCTCGCCGTGGACAGCCGCGGCATCCTCTACATCTCGGAGACGGGCAACGCGCGCATCCGCGCCCTCAAAACGGGTCTCACGCAGCAGGCCGTGGACGGCGTGACGCTCGCGGGCGTCCCGATCGCCGCGAACGAGGTCGGGACGCTGGTCGGCACGGGCGTGCGCGGCAACTTCGGCGACGGCGGCGGTGGCCCGGAGGCGTTCATCGACGCGCCGGCGTCGCTGCTCGTGCAGTCGCTCGCCGACGGCACCCCCGTCGCGCTCTACTTCGCGGACGCGCCGCAGCACGTCGTGCGCGTCGTGAACGTGACGACGGACGACATCATCATCTCGCTCAACGCCGACGGCGCGGCGGGCACGACGCTCGCCGGCGGCGGCATCACGTCGATCGCCGGTGGGCCCAACGCGTTCGGCGCGCCCAACGCGCCGGCCTTCGCGGGTGACGGCGACGAGGCGCTCCAGATGCGGTTCTCCAGCCCGTTCGGGATCGCCATCACGAACTCGGGCGGGCGCCCCGCGCACTTCATCATCGCCGACCGCGGCAACGACCGCCTGCGGCGCTTCGGCGCGCCGCCCATCGCCCTCCGGTGACGGGCCTTCCGGTAATGGGCGCCGCGGTGACGGGCCCCGCAGCGACTCCCGGTGCGCTCTGGAGTGACATTCGGCGTTCGCCGGTGAGAATGCTGCAATGATCGTAGTCGAGGACTTCTCGAAGGCGTACGACGGCTGCCTTGCCGTCAGTGGCCTCAGCTTCACCGTGGAACCCGGTGAGATCGTCGGACTGGTCGGCCCCAACGGCGCCGGCAAGACCACCACGCTGCGCGCCATCACGGGCATCCTGCGCGCCACGTCCGGGCGCATCGCGGTGTCTGGCTTCGACGTCGCCACCGACCCCGTCGAGGCCAAGCGACGCCTGGCTCTGGTGCCCGACGACCCACCGCTGTTCCAGAGCCTGACGGTCTGGGAGCACCTGCAGTTCACGGCCCAGCTCTACGGCCTGCGGAGCTGGGAGGCCCGCGCCGAGGCGCTGCTCGGGCGCTTCGACCTGACCGACCGCCGCGACACGCTGGCGGACGAGCTCTCGCGCGGCATGCGGCAGAAGACGGCGGCCTGCGCGGCGCTGCTGCACGAGCCCGAGGTGCTGCTGCTCGACGAGCCGCTGACGGGCCTCGACCCGCGCGCCATCCGCACGCTCTACGCCGCCATCCGCGACGCCGCCGCGGCGGGCGCTGCGGTGCTGCTGTCGAGCCACCTCCTCGGGCAGATCGAGCGCCTCTGCACCGGCTTCGTGATCCTGCGCGAGGGACGGCTGGTGGTCGAGGGCACGCGTGACGAGATCCGCGCACGCCTGCCGCAGCTCCGCGAGAACGCGTCGCTCGAGGACATCTTCTTCACCGCCACCGAGGGCGACGATCCGTTGCGCGCGCGCGAGCCGGACGTGCTGGCCGACGACGGGTCGAGCGAGCCGGACGACGACGCACCGGACCACGACGAGCCGCTCACCCCGGCGCCATGAATCCCGGCCTCGTCTGGCTGCTGCGGCGCTCGCCGCTGACGTTCACGCGCGGCTTGCGGCGGCGCTTCCGCGGACCGAAGGGCATCGCGCTCGCCGTCGGTCTTGGCTTCGTGGTCATCGTGATCCTCGCGCCATCCGTCATCGATACGTTCGTGAGCCATCGCGACGTGCTCGAGACGGCGCGCCGCGCGCGCCTCTACGGCCCGCTCGCCATGCTCTTGATGACGGGCATGACGCTGCTCGCCCCGGCGCAGCGGCGCGGCGGCCTCTACTTCCGCCCGGCCGAGGTCGGCATGCTGTTCCCGGCGCCGATCACGCGCCGCGAGCTGCTCCTCTACCACGTGTTGTCGCGCGCCCAGATCCAGGTGCTCTCGGGCCTCTGGGTGACGCTGTTCATCGTGCGCTACGCTCCGACCTGGTACGGCTGCCTGGTCGGCGCGACGCTGGCGCTGCTCTTCCTGCAACTCCTGTCGCAGGCCGTCGCGCTGCTGACGGCGGCGGCCGGCAAGCGGCTGGCGTGGCCGTTGCGCTGGGGGCTGCTGCTCGCCGCGCTCGGCGCTCTGGTGCTGGGGGGCATGGACGCGGCCACGGCCGTGCGCATGGATCTGGGGCTCGAGGCGGCGGTGGCGGCGCTGCGCGCGCACCCCGCCGTCGCCGCGATGACCGCCGTGTTCGTCCCCTTCATCCGCACGTACGCCGCGGCGTCCCTCGGCGAGGCCGCGCGATGGGCGGCGGCGAGCGCGGGGCTGATCGTCGCCCTCGTCGTCGTGATCGGGCTGCTCGACGTGGCCTACGAGGAGGCGGCGCTCGACGTGAGCCGCAAGGTCCGCCGCAAGCTCGAGCGCATGCGTTCGGGCGGCGGGGCACTCGCCGGACTGGCGCCGACGAAGGCGCGCTTCTCCGTGCCGCGCCTGCCCTTCGTCGGCGGCGCCGGCCCGATCGCGTGGCGGCAGACCGTCGAGATCGTGCGCAACGTGCGGGCGGTGGTCACGTCGCTCATCTTTCTGCTGCTGTGGCCGGCGTTCATGGCCGGCACGATCCTGCTCTCGTCGCGCGGCGAGGACGGCGGCTCGGAGAAGATGGCCGCCGTGCTGCTCCCGATGCTGCTCGTGTTCTCGGCCGTCTCGACGCAGAACATCGGCTTCGACTTCCGCCGCGATCTCGACCGCATCCCGTTCCTGCGCTCCCTGCCGATCTCGTCGCTCGCGGTCGCCGCGGGGCAGGTCGCGCCGAGTGCCCTGCTGCTCGCTCTCCTGCAGTGGATCACGGTCTCGGTGGTGATCGTCTTCACGGACATCCTGCCCGTCGTCGTGCTGCCTGCGATCCTGCCGGCCCTCGTGCCGGCGGCGTGGGCGGTGCTCGCCATCGACAATCTCCTGTTCCTGCTGATTCCCCATCGCATCGATCCCGATGACGCCGGCAACGTCGGCTTCATGGGCCGCATGGTGCTCGTGATGTTCCTGAAGTTCTGCGCGCTAGGCCTGCTCGGAATCGTCGCCGTGGGCATCGGCGCCGGGGCGGGATTCCTGCTCGGCCGCTCGCTGCTCGTCGGCGTCTCCGTCACCCTGGCGATCGTCGTCGCCGCCGACATCGCGCTCACGTGGCTCGTAGCCCGCGCCTACAACGCCTTCGACACCCCCTGAGCCCCCTGAG
>JAJRVY010000142.1 GCA_024277065.1 Planctomycetota bacterium | reverse complement strand
GGGAGTCGATGACGACGCGGCACGCCGGGGGCAACCCGGACGGCGGGGCGTCGCGGGCCGTCAGACGCGGGTCGTCGGCCGCCACCGTGCCGGGACCGACGACGACCGCCTCGACGCGCCCCCGGATCTCGTGCACGAGAGTGCGGCTGACGGGTCCCGAGATCCAGCGCGAGGCCCCCGCCGCATCGGCTGTGCGGCCGTCGGCGGTCATCGCCCACTTCGCGATCGTCCACGGCAGATCCGTGCCACGATGCGCCGCATAGCGAGCGATCAGACGCTCGCACGGCTCTCGCTCCACGTTCGACACGACGTCGATGCCCGCCTCCCGCAGCCGTGCCGCGGCACGCCCCACTGTGGACTCGTTCGGATCCGGCGCGCCGATCACGACACGGGCCACGCCCGAGAGGAGTACGGCGTCGATGCAGGGCGGCGTCTTCTTCGCGCTGTGGGCGCAGGGCTCCAGGGTCACGACGAGCGTCCCGCCGCGCGCCGCGTCTCCCGCCGCGGTGAGCGCCGCGGGCTCGGCGTGAGCGCCGCCGTACGCATCGTGCCACCCCTCGCCGGCGACCCGGCCCACAGCGTCGAGGACGACGGCGCCGACGAGCGGATTGGGCTCGACGCGAAACCGGCCGCCGCGCGCCAGTTCGAGCGCTCTGCGCATCGCCGGCGTCCAGCGCCCGTCGTCGTTCACGTCGCGGGCCACCCCGTCACCACGCGTCGCCCACGATCGCGGCGCCGTAGAGAGCGGCGGCCGTCGCGCGCTCGATGGTGACGTCCACGAACCTCCCGCGGAGGTCCTCGGAGCCGTCGAAGATCACCATGTGCTGCCCCTCGGCCCGGCCGCAGAGGCGCGCGGCGTTGCGCGGCGACGGACCATCGACGAGCACGGTCACGGTACGTCCCACGAACTCCTGATTGCGACGGGCGGAGATCTCGTCCTGCAGCGCGAGCAGTTCATTCTTGCGGTCACGTTTCACGGCGTCGGTGACGTCGTCCACGTACGTTTCCGCTGCCACGGTGCCGGGGCGCGGCGAGTACTTGAACACGTAGACCTGCTTGAACTGCACCGCCTCCATCAGGGAGCGCGTCGCGGCGAACTAGGCGGCGGTCTCGCCCGGGAAGCCCACGATGAGATCGCTCGCGAGCTCGATTCCTGGACACGACTCGCGCGCCTTCGCGCAGACCTGCAGGTAGCGCTCCCGCGAGTAGCCGCGGAACATGCGCCGCAGCACGTCGTCGTGACCGTGCTGCGCCGGGAAGTGCAGATACCCGGCGGCGGACGGCGTCTCGGCCAGCGCCTCGAGGAGTTCGTCCCGGATGTCCATCGGATTGCTGGTCAGGAAGCGGATGCGCTCGATGCCGGCGATGCGATCGGCCTCGCGGATCAGCGTGCCCAGCGTCGGGCGACCGGGCAGGTAGCGCCCGTAGGTGTTGATGTTCTGGCCGAGGAACGTGACCGCACGAACACCGTCGGCGGCCAGTCGCCGGACCTCCTCGACGACGTCGGCCAGCGCGCGATCCACCTGCGTGCCACGCGTGCGCGGCACGATGCAGTAGCTGCACCTGTGATCGCACCCGCGCATCACGGCGACGTAGGCACGGTGCCGCGCGGGGCGGATGCGGACGTCGCGCACCACGTCCACGAAGCCGCCCGTCTCGACGGCGAGCACCTGGCCCTCGGACTCGGCCCGCTCCACCAACGCGTGCATCTCGTGGAAGCGACGCGTGCCGCAGACCAGATCCACGTGGGGCATGCGACGCAGGATGGTCTCGGCCTCGCGCTGCGCCATGCACCCCATGACGCCGATCAGCAGCCCTGGATCGCGCTCCTTGCGATCTCGCAGGGCCCCGAGCCGCGACCAGACACGGTTCTCGCTCTGGTCGCGGACCGAGCAGGTGTTGAAGAGGATGAGGTCCGCGACGTCGGCGTCGAGCGTGCGCTCCCAGCCGTGATCTGCGAGGCGCGAGACGGCGAGTTCACCGTCGAGGACGTTCATCTGACACCCGAACGCCTCGACGTAGACGCGACGCGCCACGGTCCCTCGATCCGGCGTCGCAGCGCCTGCGGCGGCCTGCGGCTCGTCGGTGATCGCGCGCTCCACGATCAGTCCAGAGCCAGGGCGCGCTCGCGCCGGCGTTCGAGATTGCGGCGCTGCGCCGCCAGCCCGCGCAGTTCCCGTTCCGGCGTGCCGCCCGCGCGATCGGCGCGCGCGATCCGCTTGCGCAGGATGATCAGCGCGCGGCCGTACGCCTCCGACGCCTCCTCGCGGAAGCCACCGTCCAGGAACGAGTCCGCCGCGAGCGTGTAGCCCGTCAGGGCGCCACCGTTGGGATACATGTACGCGTAGAACTCCTCGAGTCCGCCCTCGTAGACGCCCTGCACGAGCCGGGCGCCGAAGAGGTACACGGAACGGACCATGATCTTGTTCCGCGAGAACGCCGGCAGCAGCACGGACTCCAGCCGCCGCTTGGCCTTGCCGTACAGGTTGCGCACGTGGCGCAGGCGGCGCGGGTAGTAGACGTTGACCTCGCGGTAGTAGCGATCGTAGGCCCGCCGGTCGGCCCTCATCACGTCCTCGAGCACGGTCCAGTGCTCCTCCTTGAGGATCGAGACCTCGTGGTAGATGTTCGTGACGTGGCTGTCGAACGGATCCGGCGCGTCCAGCCCGCGGAACAGCCGGTGCGCTGCCCCCTTGAGCTGCGTCAACTCGTTGTCGCGGAGCGCCGAGAGCGCGTTAGAGTCGAACAGCGAGCGGAGTTCATCGGGGGCGAGCTTGATGTCGCGGCGATCCGCGGCGTACATCGTGACGAACGCGTCCACGCGGCGCTCGTAGGCATCGAAGAGGGCATGGAACGCCTGAAAGGACCGGTAGAAGGTCCGAACCATCGTCCAGCGGCGCTCTTCCGTACGCATGCCCTCATTCAACACCGAAGGGCCCGGATGCGCGACTCCGACGCGCTCCCGGACCCCTCATCGAAGCGCGGCTCGCGGAGGCGGACCGCGGTCGCAGTCCCCCGTCCGTCTCAGGCAGACTCGGCGCCGGCCGGCTCCGTGCTCGCGACTTCGCCGCCGGCAGCGTCGAAGTCCACGAGCTCGAACAACGCCACGGGCGCGTTGTCACCCAGGCGCCCGGTGGCATGACGCAGGATCCGCGTGTAGCCGCCGGGACGATCTGCGAACGACGGACCGATGCTGTCCATCAGCTTCGCGACGATGCTCTCGTCATGAAGCTCCTGGAGCAGCCGCCGGTAGGCGTTGAGCGCGACGACCTTGTCATCCGCCTGGCGCGCGGCGGCGCCGCGCTTGGCGATGGTGATCAGCTTCTCGGCGTACGGACGGAAGTCCTTGGCGCGGGCCAGGGTCGTGTCGATGCGGCCGTGCAGGAACAGGGCGCACACGACATGCCGGCGCAGCGCGTGGCGCGGCCCCGTCTGACGTCCGAACTTCCGGCCTCGTTTGCGATGACGCATGGTTGTCTCCTTCGATCCTCGATCGAACTACGAGTTGAGGATCGCGTCCACGTCCATGCCGAGATCGAGGTTCAGCTCCTTCAGCTTCTTCTCGATCTAGCGCAGCGACGTCTTGCCGAAGTTCTTCACCTCGAGCAGGTCGTCCTTGGTGCGACAGACCAGCTCGGACACGGTCTCGATGTTCTGCTCGGCCATGCAGTTCGCGGCGCGGACCGAGAGGTCGAGCGTCGAGATCGGACGCGAGAGCAGTTCCTTCTGCGACGCGGCCTGACTGGCCTCGTCGCTGGCAGCCGTGAGGCCGGCGAAGATCCCGGCCGGGGCCGACTCACCACCGTCACCGGGGAGGATGAACGGGTTGAGGTGCTTGCGGTAGATCTTGGCGGCCTCGAGCACGGCCATCTCGGGCGTGATCGTGCCATCCGTCCAGAGCTCGATGACGAGCTTGTCGTAGTTCGTCATCTTGCCCACGCGCGTGGCGTGCGTGCTGTAGCGAACGCGCTGGACGGGTGAGAAGATCGAGTCCACGGGAATCACGCCGAGTTCCATGTCCTCGTCGTAGTTCTCGTCGGCCGTGACGTAGCCACGGCCGCGGCGCACGGTGACGTCGATGTCGAGCGTGACGTCTTCCGAGGAGATGGTGCAGATGTAGAGGTCCTTGCTGACGACCTCACAGTCCGACGTCTCCGCGAAATCGGCCGCCGTCACGGTTCCCGTCACGGACTTGCGCAGGCGCAGGGTCCGGGGCTCGCTCGAGTGCAGGCGCACCAGCAGCTTCTTGATGTTGAGGATGATCTCGGTGACGTCCTCGACCACGCCGTCGATCGTCGAGAACTCGTGATCGATCCCACCGATCTTGACGTGCGTCGCCGCCCCACCCTCGAGGGAGGACAGCAGCACTCGCCGCAGACCGTTGCCGACCGTCGTTCCGAAGCCCTTCTCGAAGGGCTCGGCGACGAACATTCCATACGTATCGGTGCTGACCGTCTCGTCCAACACAACGCGGTTCGGCAGCTCGAACTCCCGCCAACGGATGCGCATCGTCGGAACCTCCTCGCGGCTTCCCCTCGGAAGCCAATTGATCTCTTGTTCTGGGACTGTCTCGTTCTGGAAGCGAAGGGGACGGGCAGCTCGCTAACGCGAGCACACCTCGACCACGAAGAGCTCGTTGATGTCGATCGGGACGTCGTCGCGCTTGGGAAGCGCCAGCACGTTGCCCTCGAGCCCCTCGTCGTTCACCGCCACCCAGGACGGCGCCTGACGCACCCCGCGAGACATCTCGAGCCCGGCCTTCGCGAGGCTCTTCGACTTCTCTCTGTCCGCGACCGCGATCTTCATGCCCTCGGCGACGAGCATGCTCGCGATCGTCACCTTGCGCCCGTTCACGGTCACGTGACCGTGGCGGATCATCTGCCGCGCCATGGCACGCGAGGAGCCGAAGCCCATCACGTAGACGACGTTGTCGAGACGGCGCTCGAGAAGGACCAGCAGGTTCTCACCCGTGTTGCCCTTCTGACGGTTGGCCTCGGCGAAGACGCGGCGGAACTGCTTCTCGAGCACGCCGTACGTGCGCTTCAGCTTCTGCTTCTCGCGGAGTCGCGTGCCGTACTCCGACATCCGCCGGCGACCGCGGCGTCGCACGGCGCCCGGAGGCGTCTCGCGGCGGCGCACGGCACACTTCTCGGTGTAACAGCGCCGCCCCTTGATGTAGAGCTGCACGCCTTCACGCCGGCACAGCCGGCACTTGGCGTCGGTGACCCTTGCCATGGTGTTCTGGACCTTTCATCGATGCGTCACCCCGGATCGCCCGGGCGGCTGTCCGCCCCGGCGGCTCTCGCGACGCCGGGGCATCGCGACGCATCCAACTGTTCGAGAGCTCGTGTTCCTGATCGGCGCGGCGCAGTCCACCACGGACGACGGGCGCCATCACTGCGCGTGTGGTACTAGACGCGGCGCCGCTTGCGCGGGCGGCAGCCGTTGTGCGGGATCGGCGTGCGATCCTCGATGACCCGGATCTTGATGCCGTTGGCGGCCAGCGAACGGATGGCCGATTCGCGGCCGGCGCCCGGCCCCTTGACCTTCACCTCGGCCTCGCGCACACCCATCTTCATGGCCTTCTCGGCCACGCGCTCGGCCGCCTTCTGCGCCGCGAACGGAGTGCTCTTGCGTGAGCCCTTGTAGCCGATCGTACCCGCCGAGTCCCAGCAGATGACCTCGCCGGCGGGATCCGTCACCGAGATGATCGTGTTGTTGAAACTCGCCTGGACGTGGACGATCGCTCGCGGCACGTTGCGCTTGACCTTCTTCTTCGACTTCGCCATCGGTCTAACGCTCCTTCACGGACTTCTTGCGCGCAACTGTGCGCTTGGGGCCCTTGCGCGTGCGCGCATTCGTACGCGTCCGCTGTCCGCGAACCGGGAGGCCACGGATGTGCCGCATCCCTCTGTAGCAGCGGATCTCCTTGAGGCGCTGCACGTTCTGCATCACCTGGCGGCGAAGCTGGCCCTCGGTCACGTACTTGCGCTCGATCAACTGGTTCAGTTGTGAGACCTGCTCGTCCGTGAGGTCGCGGGCACGCATGCCCGGGGAGATCTTCGCCTCCTCGAGCAGCAGTTTCGCGATGTGTGGACCGATGCCGTACACGTACGTGATGGCGATGTCCACCCGCTTGTTCGCGGGAATATCGACTCCGTTGACTCTGGGCATTCGCTTTATCCCTGGCGCTGCTTGTGGCGCTTGTTCTCGCAGATGACCCGTACCACGCGGCGGCGGCGGATCACCTTGCACTTGTCACAGATGCGCTTGACGGACGTTCGTACCTTCATCGTGGCCTCCCGGCCTGCGGACCTCGCGGCCCGTTCTCGCGCCGGCCACCAGGCCGGCCCTGCTATCTACCTCGCGTCCCGCGGGGGCGCCCCACGATCCGGCAGATGCCGGCATCGAACGTGGACACCTCCACCTCGACCTCGTCGCCAGGCACAAGGCGTGTGAGCAACGCCCGGGCCTCTCGCGCGACGTGACCCGTCAGGCCACGACCGCCCTGCAATTCGACGCGAACCATGGCGTTTGGGAGGATCTCCCTCACCACCGCCGCAACCCGTGTCCGTTCTTCACCGCTCACGAGACGGCGCCAGTTGCGCACACAATTTCGTGCCCCGTCATGAGCCACGGCATGAGCCACGGCCTCGGACCGGAGACAGTTCTGCTCACAGGATCGTCATCACCTCCGCACCTGAGGACTTGATCGCGATCGTGTGTTCGAAATGGGCGGAAAGCCTACCGTCGGCGGTGACCACCGTCCAGCCATCGTCGAGCACCTTCACGTGGCGCACCCCGGCATTCACCATCGGCTCGATGCAGATCGCCATGCCCGGCCTCAGAACGACGTCGCGGTGCCGCATCGACGGCTCGACGTAGTTCGGCACCGAAGGCTCCTCGTGCATGCGCCGTCCGATGCCGTGGCCCGCGTACTCGCGCACCAGCGTGTAGCCACGGGACTCGGCGTGCTGCTGCACCGCGGCGCCGATCGCGGAGAGCCGTACGCCGGGCCCGCAGACGGCGACGGCGAGTTCCAGGCACTCCTCGGTGGTGTCGAGCAACCGCTGCGTCGCGGCGTCCACCTCGCCCACCGGGAGCGAGAGAGCGGCGTCGCCGACGAAGCCGTTGATGCGGGCACCGACGTCCACGCCGATCATGTCGCCCGCGACCAGGCACCGCGAGCCGGGGATGCCGTGCACGACTTCCTCGTTGACCGACGCACAGATACTGGCGGGAAACCCGTGGTAGCCCTGGAACTCGGGCGTCGCGCCGTGGTCGCGGATGATCTGCTCGGCGGCCACGTCGAGCTCACCGGTGGTGACGCCGGGACGCACGTGCTCGCGCATGTGGGCGTGCACGAGCGCCACGATGCGCCCCGCAGCGCGCATGACCTCGAACTCCTCGTCGGACTTGATCGAGATCACGAGCCCGGGCCCCCGACCGCCGCGCGCACGCGATCCGCGACGTCGTCCATGGCGCCCATGCCGTCCACCGGGCGCAGGTTGCCGCGCTCCGCGTAGAGTTCGGCCAGGGGCGCCGTCTGCTGACGGTAGACGGCCAGCCGCCGCCGGATCACGTCCGGGCTGTCGTCGGAACGCCCCTCGCCCCGCGACGTCAGCCGCCGCAAGAGCTCGTCCTCGGGGACCTCAAGCAGCACGACGATGTCGAGCTCCTGCGCGAGTCGCTCCAGCGCGCCGTCGAGGAGGTCGGCCTGCGGCAGCGTGCGGGGGAAGCCGTCGAGCAGGAAACCGTCGGTGCAATCCGCGGCCTGCACGCGTTCCTCGACGAGGGCGGCGATGACCTGGTCGGGCACGAGCGCGCCCTGATCGAGGAACGACCTAGCCTGGACGCCCACCGGCGTGCCGGCGGCCACGGCACCGCGCAGCATGTCGCCCGTGCTGATGTGGGCGATACCGAGCGACGCCGTCAGGCGCGCGGCCTGCGTGCCCTTGCCCGATCCCGGAGGTCCGATGAAGACGAGGTTCACGTCACGCCCCCTCGCGCCCCACGCCGCCCTTCATGAAGCCGTCGTAGTTGCGCATCAGGAGTTGGGCGTTCATGCGATCGACGAGGTCCAGCGCGACGGCCACGACGATCAGGATCGACGTCCCGCCCAGGAAACTGGCGGTCATGGGGTCGATGTCCATGCTCGCCGAGATGACGTTCGGCATGATGCTGATGCCGGCGAGGAAGAACGACCCGGCGAGGGTCAGACGCACGAGCACGCGATCGAGGAAATCGGCGGTCGCCTTCCCGGGCCGGATGCCGGGGATGAACGCTCCGTACTCCTTCATGTTCTTCGCCATCTCCGCCGGCTGGAACATGAGCTGCACCCAGAAGAACGAGAAGAAGAAGATCATGGCGATGTAGATCATCGTGTAGACCCAGCCGGTGTGATCGGTGAAGAGGTCCTTGCCGTAGGACCAGTCCACCGCCCCCGGGCTGAAGATGATCCCCGGGAACGCCAACAGCGACACGGCGAAGATCACGGGCATCACGTTGGCCTGATTGACCTTCAACGGCATGAAGTGCTTCTGGCCGCCGTAGACGCCGCGACCCCGGACCATGCGAGCGTACTGAATCGGCACGCGTCGCGACCCCTTGGTCACGTACACGACGGCGAGCGAGACGCCGAGGTAGATCGCGATGAGGAGTGCCGCCTTCAGCACACCCTCCGCGCGGGCCGCATCCGGGTTGGTCACACCGACGGGGTTGAACAGCGACGAGATGTAGCCTGGCAGCCTGGAGAGGATGCCGGCCATGATCAACAGCGAGATGCCGTTCCCGATGCCGTACTCGGTGATCTGTTCACCGAGCCACATCAGGAAGATGCTGCCCGCTGTGAGCGCGAGGACGGCCGGGATGAAGAAGCCCAACCACCATCCGGGGAATCCGACGTAGTCCGCCTGCACGACGAGCGGCTGTCCGCCCGTCATCGCGGGGCTCAGCACGATGCCCTGCAGGATGAAGATCGACTGGATGATGCAGATGGGAACCGTGCCCCAACGCATCCACTGATTGAGCCGCTTCTGGCCCTGGGAGCCTTCCTTCACCATCTTCTCGATCGACGGGATGACCTTCCCGAGGATGCTGAAGATAATGGAGCTCGAGATGTAGGGCATGATGCCCAGGCTGAAGACGCCGAACGAGAGGAAGCCACCGGCGGAGAGCGCACTGAACGTGCCGAGCAGGCTTCCGAGCGGCCCGCCCGAGCCCCCTTGTTCCTCCATCTTCGAGAGCACATCGACGATGCGTTGCTGCGAGATGCCGGGGATGGGGATCTGGAATCCGACGCGGTAGACCGCGAGCAGAATCAACGTCGTCGTGATCTTCTTCTTGAGCTCTTCGACGCGGAAGATGTTGAGGGCCTTCTCGAGCATGGGACGCCCCGGCCTAGGAGTTCTTCTCGCCGACCGAGCTTCCCGCCGCCGGAGACCCCGCTGCCGGTGACACCGTGGCGGAGCCGCCCGCTGCCTCGATCTTCTCGCGCGCGGTCTTGCTGAACGCATCGGCGACGACGTCGAGTTTGACGGTCAACTCCCCGCTGCCGAGCACCTTGTAGCGCCGCGTGCGCTTCTTGAGCATGCCATGCTGCTTGAGGTAGTCCAGCGTGACGTGCGCGCCCTCGAACTGCGCGAGTTGGCGCACGTTGACGGCCTCGTACTCGATCCGGAAGAGCGAGTTCGAGAAGCCGCGCTTGGGGATGCGGCGGATGAGCGGCATCTGTCCGCCCTCGTGGTGCAGGAGGCCACCGAAACCCGAGCGAGAGGCCGCGCCCTTGGAACCACGCGACGCCGTCTTGCCGGCGCCCGAGCCCGTACCGCGTCCCTTGCGACGCTTGCGCTTCCGGACGACATCGACTCCGACTGCTTGCGAGATGTCCATCAGATCGTCACTCCACGCAGTTCCGCCACCTGCTCCTTGAGCCGCAGTTGGAGGAGTCCGTCCATCGTGGCACGCACCACGTTGACGGGGTTGCAGGACCCGTAGGTCTTGGTGAGCACGTCGTGCACGCCGACGGCCTCGAGCAGCGCACGCACGGCCGGACCGGCGATGACGCCGGTTCCGGGCGACGCCGGCCCCATGAACACGCGTGTCGCGCAGTAGCGACCCACCACCTCGTGAGGCAGCGTCGCGCCGACGATGGGCATGCGCAGCAGGCGCTTCTTCGCGTCCTTGACCGCCTTGTCAACGGACATCGGGACTTCCTTCGCCTTGCCGAAGCCGTAGCCGCAGATGCCCTTGCCGTTGCCGACCACGACGAGCGCGCTGAAGGAGAACCGGCGGCCGCCCTTGACGACAGTCGCGCACCGGTTGATCTTCACCACGTTGTCGCTGAGGTCGAGACCGGCGGCATCGACGAATTCGAGGTTGTCGTACTTGTCCTTCATGGGATCGTTCCGTGCTCCCGGGCCTTCGAGGCCCCGCTCAATGACCGCCGGGCTAGCCCGGACTATTCGTGAGGCTCGCGCACTCCGTGACGACGCTCGAAGCGAAACCGAGGCGGGCCGCGGTTGCGGGAGCCATCGTCCGCGACCCGGGGCCCATCCTGAACGAGGACAGAGCGTTGAGATCAAGGCGCGTCTGCGTATTCCCAGCCGTAGCTTCGTAGAGCAGGCGCAACGCGGGGCTCGGCGCTCTGGTCCGTTCAGGTGTGTGAGTCGTCATGAGTAGTCCGGGCTAGAATTCCAGACCGGCTTCGCGCGCTGCGTCGGCCAGTGCCTTGACACGACCGTGGTAGCGGTAGCCGCCGCGGTCGAAGCTCACCGTCTTGATGCCGGCATCGATCGCCCGCTTGGCGATCTCGCTGCCAACCGCGCATGCGCCGGCCAGGTTGCCGCCCTTGGCGTCCCCCAGCGTGTTCGCACTCGCCATCGCGAGCGTGGACGCCGAGCAGAGCGTGCGCCCCGCCACGTCGTCGATGACCTGCACGTAGATCTGCTTGTGGGATCGCGTGACGACGAGCCGCGGGCGCTCCGCGCTGCCGGAGATCCGGCCGCGGATACGACGGTGCCGCCGCTCGTGCATCAGCCTCTTCTTCACTGCGCGCTTCATGATGCTCTTCTTCTGGTTACTCAGCCGGCCGACGCGAACGACTTGCCGGCCTTCCTCTGGATGCGCTCGTTCGCGTAGCGGATGCCCTTGCCGTTGTACGGCTCGGGGGGACGCACACCGCGCGTCCGCGCCGCGAAGTGGCCGACCAGTTGCTTGTCGCAGCCGGTCATGACGATCTGGATGGCCGACGGCGTCGTGACGTCCACGCCCTCGGGGATGTCCAGCACGATCTCGTTCGCGAAACCGACCTTGAGCGCCAGCGTGCGCCCGCGCACGTTGGCCTGGTAGCCGACGCCGACGATCGCGAGCGTCCTGACGTACGGCTCGACGACGCCCTTGGCGTTGTTGCCGAGGATCGCCCGGACCATGCCGTGGCACGCGCGGTGGTGCTTGCTGTCCGAGCGCCGCTCGACCGTCACCATGCCGTCGTCCTGCTTGAGTACCTGGACCCCGGACGGCACCTCCAACGAGACCTCGCCCTTGGGTCCCTTCATGACCGCCGTGCCATCCGCCACCGTCAAGGTGACGCCGGCCGGCAGCTTCAAGGGGTTCTTTCCGATCCGGGACATCTCATTCGCTCCGTGGCAGAAGGGTCAGGGCGCGGGCCGTCATGGCCACTGCGCATCTCGCGTTCGCGATGCACGTCATCGTCGCTAGTAGACCTTGCAGAGGACCTCGCCGCCGGTGCGTTGCTCTCGAGCCTCGCGATCCGACAACACGCCCTTGTCCGTGGACACGACGAACACGCCGATGCCACCCAGCGGCGACTCGAGATCCGTGACGCCGCGATAAATGCGGCGCCCGGGCTTCGAGACACGCTGGATTCCGCGCAGGACGCGCTGGCCGTCTTCTCCATAGCGGAGTTCGAGGCGCAGCACCGACTGCGGGCCAGCGTCGATGTCGAGGTAGTCCGCGATGAAGCCCTCGCGCTTGAGGACATCGGCGATGCCCTTCTTCAGGCGCGAACGAGGGACATCGACGCTGCGGCGCCGGATCGCGTTGGCGTTCCGAATGCGCGTCAGCATGTCCGCGATGGGGTCCGTCATGCTCATTTGGTCAGGTCTCCGTCTCGACCGCCTGTGACTACCAGGAGGCCTTCATCACGCCGGGGATCTCGCCCAGATGGGCCTTCGTACGGAAGCAGATCCGGCAGATCTGAAACTTCCGAATGTAGGCGCGGGGCCGGCCGCACATCCGGCACCGATTGCGATGCTGGACTGCGTACTTGGGCGTCCGCTCCGACGCGACTCGCTTCGAGGTCTTGGCCATGGAGAGGTCTCCTATGCGTTCCCTGCGGGAACCGTCTGATCCCGGAAGGGCACTCCGAACATCCGCAACAGCGCCAGCGACTCCGCGCGGTTCGAGCGGCGAATGACCATCGTGATGTTCATGCCCTGGGAGTTCTCCACCTTGTCGGCGAGGATCTCCGGGAACACCAACTGGTCGCTCAGCCCCATGTTGAAGTTGCCCGCGTGGTCGAACGAGTTCGGCTCCAGGCCGCGGAAGTCGCGGATACGCGGGATGGCGACGCTCACCAGTCGATCGAGAAACTCGAACATGCGGGAGCCGCGCAGGGTGACCATGCAGCCCGTGTTCATGCCCTCGCGAACGCGGAAGTTCGAGACCGACTTCTTGGCCCTGGTGACCACCGGCTTCTGCCCGGTGATCCTGGTCAGGTCGGCAACCGCCGTCTCGAGCAGCCGCTTGTTCTCGTGGGCCTTGCCGACACCCATCGAGACGACGATCTTCTCGAGACGCGGGATCGACATGACGTTTCCGTACCCGCGATGCTTCAGGAACGCGGGGACGATCTCGCTCGTGTACTTCTCTGCCAGTCGGGGCTTCATCTTGGCTTCGCCTCTACTCGTACGACTACTTCGTGTGCGCCGCTTCCGCGGCCCTGGCAACGACCTTGCCGTCCTCGGTCCGGATCGCCTTGCGCACGGGGATGGCATCCCCGTCCGTGGTGACGACCAGGACGTTGCTGATCGCAATGGGTGCCTCGATGTCGAGGCGGCCACCGTTCGGGTGCTGCTGCGACTTGCGCAGGTGCTTCACGCGAACGTTGTGCGCCTCGATGATGAGGCGATCGCGGCTGCGATCGACGCGCAGCACGCGGCCGCGACGCTTCTCGACCATGTCCGGATTGCGATTGCGGTTGCCGCGCGCGATCTGGACCGTGTCGCCGACACGAATGCAGAATCTCATGACTAGACGACCTCCGAGGCGAGCGAGATGATCTTCATGTAGTTCTTCGCCCGCAGCTCACGGGCGACGGCGCCGAAGATGCGCGTGCCCCTGGGGTTGCCCTGCGCATCGACGATGACGCACGCGTTACGGTCGAACCGCACGTACGAGCCGTCCTCGCGCCGCACGGCGTGCCGCGTGCGCACGACGACCGCGCGCACCACGTCGCTCTTCTTCACGGCGCCGTGCGGCGTCGCCTTCTTGATGGCGCAGACGATCACGTCGCCCACGCCGCAGGTGCGGCGGTTGCTCGAGCCGAGCACGCGAATGCACTGCGCGCGCTTGGCGCCGGTGTTGTCGGCGACGTCGAGCATCGTCTGCAACTGGATCACGACTGCACCTCCGCCGAGCCGCCTTCCGCGGCGCCGTCGCGCGCCGCAGGAGCCTTCTCGGTCGGGCCGTCGCCGCGGGGCGCCTCGCGCAGCACGTTCACGAGCCGCCAGCGCTTGGTCTTGGAAATCGGACGGGTCTCGACGATCTCGACCTCGTCACCGAGGTGCGCCGTGTTCGCCTCGTCGTGGGCGACGTAGCGCGTCGAGCGCCGCACGTACTTCTTGTAGAGCGGGTGCAGGACCTTGCGGTCACGGCGCACGATGATGGTCTTGTCCATCTTGGCGCTCACCACGATTCCCATGACGGCGGAGCGCGAGCCGCGATCTGCGGTGCGCGCCTGATCGGCGGCCGCCTCCGGATTCGCGTCCGCCACGTTCTCGCCGGCCTGGTTCTCGCCGGCCTGGCTCTCGTCAACCTGTGTGTCACTCATCGCTACCGGCCTCGCTCGCGGCGAGCTCACGCTCGCGCAGGACGGTCAGCATCCGCGCAACGCGGCGCCGGAGCTGACGGATCTTCGACGGGTCACCCGCCTTCTCGCTGCCTTCCTGGAAGCCGAGCTCCCAGATCTGATGCTCCATCGAGGCGACATCACGCATGAGGTCGTCCGCGGAGCGTTCTCGAATCTCGGTCATCGGGTTCACAGCTT
This sequence comes from Planctomycetota bacterium, assembly GCA_024277065.1. Taxonomy (GTDB): domain Bacteria; phylum Planctomycetota; class JAJSAM01; order JAJSAM01; family JAJVHW01; genus JAJRPF01. The sequence goes on along the minus strand of JAJRVY010000142.1, from coordinate 18,207 downwards.
CGGCCTCCTGCGCGCCATGCGCACGCGGAACGGCATCTTGTGGGCGATACGGTTGAGAGCCACCTTGGCCTTGGCCTCGGGGACGCCGCCGATCTCGTAGATGATCGTGCCGGGCCGCACGACCGCGACCCAGTCGTCCACGTCGCCCTTGCCGGTGCCCATGCGCACCTCGGCGGGCTTGGCGGTGATCGGCTTGTGCGGGAAGACGCGGATCCAGATCCGCCCCTCGCCACCCAGGAAGTGCGAGCACGCGATACGGCCGGCCTCGATCTGGCGCGCGTTCAGCCAACCGCGTTCGGTGGACTGCAACGCGAACTCGCCGAACGCAACCGTGTTGCCGCGGCTCGCGCGGCCCTTGATCACACCGCGGTGCTGCTTGCGGCGCTTCACGCGCTTCGGCATCAACGCCATGGTCCTACCTCCCCCTCGTCAGGGCGCCCTTGCGGATCGGGCCCTTGTAGATCCAGGCCTTCACGCCGATGCGACCGTAGGAACAGCGCGCCTCGTAGAAGCCGTAGTCGATGTCGGCCGAGAGCGTCGTGAGCGGGATCGAACCGGAGAGCTGCGTCTCGACGCGCGCGATCTCGGCGCCGCCGAGACGACCCGCGATGCGGATCTTGATGCCCTTGGCACCACGGTCCATCGTGTTCTGGATGCTGCGCTTCAGTGCGCGACGGAACGAGGCGCGGCGCTCGAGCTGCTCGGACACGTTCTCGGCGACGAGCTGCGCGTTGAGTTCGGGCTGCGTGATCTCGTGGATGTTCAGCGTGATCTGCTTGCCGGAGAGCTTCTCGAGCTGCCCCTTGAGCTTGTCCACCTTGACACCCTTGCGGCCGATCAGGACGCCCGGGCGGGCGCAGTGGACGAGGATCATGATCTGGTCGCCCTTGCGCTCGATCTCGATCTTCGGGATACCCGCGAAGTAGTACTCGCTCTTGATGAAGCGCCGGATCTTGTCGTCCTCGATGAGCAAATCACCGAAGCCGTTCTTCGGGGCGTACCAGCGGGAGTTCCAGTCGCGCGTGATACCGACGCGGAACCCGTTCGGATGGATCTTCTGGCCCATGTCCTATTCGTTCCCCTCGGAGGCATCGGTCGCCCCGCTCGTGTCCTGGGATTCTGTGGCCGCGGTCTCGGCGACGGTGGCCGTGGCGGCCTGCGCGGCACGCGACGCCGCGACGCGGGCGCGGCGGCTCTTGCCGACAGCCGTCCCGCGCCGACGCAGCGGCGCGGGATCGCGCTCGCCCAGCACCACCGAGAGGTGCGAGTAGCGCAGGAGCAGCGGATACATCTGACCGCGCGAACGCGTCTTCCAGCGCTTGACCGTCATGGCCTCGTCGGAGCGCACGTCGATGACGTGCAGGCGGGCGTGATCGCACTCCGCATCGAGCTGGGCTGTTGCCAGGGCGCTCATCACGACCTTCGACAACATGGCGGCAGCGCGCCGCGGGCTGAAGCGCAGGATGTCGAGCGCCTCGTTCACGGGCTTGCCGCGCACGAGATCGACGACATACCGCGCCTTGCGCGCCGACATCGGCGCGTTGCGGTGGATTGCTCTGTAGGTCTTCTCGGACATCGCTCCGCTTCCTACGCGTTACGCCCTGAGCCTCACGGCTACTTACTTCTTGTGGGTGTGGCCGCGGAACATCCGCGTCGGGGAGAACTCCCCGAGCTTGTGGCCAACCATGTCCTCGGTCACGAACACGCGCACGAACGTCTTTCCGTTGTGCACGGCGAACGTGTGACCGACGAAATCGGGGATCACCGTGCAGGAGCGGCTCCAGGTCTTGAGCGGCTCGCGGTTCCCACTGTCCTTCTGCTCGCGGACACGGCGCCACAGGCGCTCGACCACGAATGGCCCCTTCTTGACGGATCTGCTCATCGCAGGGCTACCTCTTCTTCTTCCGGCCGCGGATGATCAGCTTGTTGCTGTGCAGCTTCTTCTTGCGGGTCTTGCCGCCCTTGGACGGCTTGCCCCACGGTGAGCACGGACCGCGACGGCGACCGGCTCCGGCGCGCCCCTCACCACCACCGAGCGGGTGACAGTACGGGTTCATCGCGGCGCCGCGAACCTTGGGACGCCGGCCGCGATGGCGGTTGCGGCCGGCCTTGCCGATGCGCACGAGGGCATGATCGGCGTTGCCGACCTGCCCGATGGTCGCGCGACACTCCTCGGACACGATGCGCATCTCGCCCGACGGGAGCACGAGCGTGGCGGTGCCGTTCTCGCGAGCTGCGAGTTGCACCTGCGTACCGGCCGAGCGCGCCATCTGGCCGCCCCTGCCGGGCACGAGCTCGACGTTGTGCACCATCAGGCCGAGCGGGATGTCCTTCAGCCGCTTGGCGTTGCCGACGCGCGGCTCGGCGGTCGGCCCCGACATCAGTTGCTGCCCGACCTCGATGCCCCGCGGCGCGACGATGTAGCGCTTCTCGCCGTCTGCGTAGTGCAGCAGCGCGATGCGTGACGAACGGTTCGGGTCGTACTCGATGGTCGCGACCTTCGCCGGGATGCCGTCCTTGTCGCGCTTCCAGTCGATCACGCGATACCGGCGCTTGTGGCCACCGCCGCGGCGACGCGACGTGATGTGACCGTGCGCGTTGCGGCCCGCGGTCTTCACCAGCGGTCGCAGGAGCGACTTCTCGGGCGTCGTGCTCGTGATCTCGGCGAAGTCCGAGACCGACGAGTTCCGGCGGCCCGGCGAGGTCGGCTTGTAGACGCGAATACCCATGGTGCTACTCCATTGCCGCCGCTACAGCAGCTCGATCGTGTCGCCCTCACGGAGCGTCACGAACGCCTTCTTCCAGTCCGGCATCTTGCTCACCGTACGGCCGCGGCGGCGCCGCTTGCCGTGCATGGAGGCCGTGTTCACCGCGAGCACCTTCACGTCGAAGAGGCGCTCGACGGCGTTCCGGATCTGCACCTTGTTGGCCTGCGGATGGACGCGGAACACGTACGTGTTCGACTCGTCGAGCCGGGCCATTGTGCGCTCGGTCAGGAGCGGTTTCTGCACGACGTCATAGATGTCAATCATCGGTGTCCCCCACTGCGGCGGCAGACGACTCGGTCTTGGCCGCGGCCAGGCGCCCACGCAGTGCGCCGAACGCCTCCTGCGTGAGGAGCAGATGACGGTGGCGCAGGACCTCGTAAGCGTTGACGTCGGAGGCCGGCATGACGCGCACGCCGGGAAGGTTGCGCAACGACTTCCATGCGTTCTCGTTGCGCTCCGCCGTCACGACGAGGCACGTGCGCTCGATCCCGAGCGCAGCGAGCATCGCCGCCGCCTTCTTCGTACTCGGTGCATCGAACGCGAGCGAGTCCACGAACGCCACCTCGCCGTCGCGCAGCTTGCCCGCGATCGCCGCCCGTGCCGCGACGCGCAGAGCCTTGCGCGGCACCGCATAGGAGTAGTCGCGAGGGTGCGGACCGTGCGCGACGCCGCCGCCGCGCCAGATCGGCGACGATCTCTTGCCCGCGCGGGCGCGTCCCGTGCCCTTCTGCTTGTAGGGCTTCTTCTTGGTCGCGCGCACCTCGGACCGGTCCAGCGTGTCGTGCGTGCCAGCGCGGAGGTTGGCCTGATACATCAGGACGGCCTCGCGCTGCACGCGGCGCGGCGAGCGGCGGCCGAAGGCCGTGACGTCGATGCTCACGGTGCCGACCGAGGCGTCCGCAGCCTTGTACAGTTTGCACTCACCCATCTGCGCGCTCCCTTTAGCTGCCCTGCGACCGCTGCCTGGCGGCCTTGCGGCTCGCGACGGCGTGCCGCACGAGAACGACGCCCGAGTCGCTGCCCGGCACCGAGCCGGCGACCATCACCAGACCCTTCTCCGCGTCGATGCCGACGACGCGAACGCCGCGGTTGGTACGGCGCTTGTTGCCCATCTGCCCGGGCATCCGTTTGCCCTTGAAGACACGGCCGGGATACGTCGCGTGGCCGGTGGAGCCCGGCTCGCGGTAGTTCTTCGAGCCGTGCGAGCGCGGGCCGAGGGAGAAGTTGTGACGCTTGACGGTGCCCTGGAAGCCCTTGCCCTTGCTCGTGCCGACGACATCGACGTACTGGCCGATGGCGAACACATCGGCGACGCCGATCGACGCGCCGACCTCGGGCGCCTCGGCGCCGTCCGCCTCGACCTCGCGAACGACCTGCGGCTCGCCTGCGAACCCCGCGCTCTCGGCCGCGACGAGCTGCGGGCGCCGGGCGCGGGAGGCACGCCGCACGCCCACGCCGAGCACAACGGCTTCGTAACCGTCACGCTCCGCGGTGCGCAGCGCGAGAACGCGGTTCGGCTCCACGGCGACGACGGTGACGCCGACCATGGCGCCGGAGTCGTCGAAGACGGAGGTCATCCCCACCTTCCTGCCGATCAATCCGGTCACACTCATTCTGATCACCCGTCGAAGTTTCACGATCGCTGAAGTGCGGCCCCGCTCCGTCGCCTGGGCACCGGCACGTCCGGCGCGAGGCCCGCCGCGGCAACGAGCCGCCGGCGAACCCGGACTGCACCGGGCGGGGCAGGGTGGGGAAGAACCCCTTACGGTCCCGGCCGGCGCCCCGCGCCCGGCCGTGACACGGCTCTCGCCGTCAGACGCGAATGCGGATGTCCACGCCGGCCGGCATGTTCAGCTTCGCCAGCGCGTCCATCGTCTTCGCCGTCGGCTCGGTGATGAAGATCAGGCGCTTGTGCGTCCGGATCTCGAACTGCTCACGCGACTTCTTGTCGATGTGAGGGGAACGCAGAACGGTGAACCGCTCGATCCGCGTCGGCAGCGGAACGGGCCCGGAAACGCGCGCTCCCGTGCGCTTCGCGGTCTCGACGATGTCACGAGCGCTCTGGTCGATCGCCTCGTGGTCGTACGCTTCCATGCGGATCTTGATCTTGGGCTGCATCGTGTTCCGGTTCCACCCCGGCGATCGTGAGAGAACGGTCGTTTCCCAAATCACGACCCGTCCCGGTCGAGACCGGTCGCGGATCGAGAACTGTGACCGCCGATGAGAGGCACGCCACGAGGGCGCACCGACGATTGACTACACGGCACGGTTGTTACGCGGAGAAACCGCGTGCTTTCCCGTCCGTCCTGGAGCCGCCGCCGACCCCCTCCCGCACAGTTGCGAGCCGGAATCCGAGGGCGAACCGGAGAAGGTAACGCGAGGCTCGCAGCCCTTTCGAGAAAAACCAGCGTCCGCCGCGAATCCTGTTCGTGGCTGGCCTCGGCGCGCGCGCCGGGCACGCTGCGCGACGCTCAGAACGCGAACTGCGCGGCCCTCTCGGGCGGCACGGGCTCGTAGGAGTGTGGCTCCATCGAGTAACTCGCACGGCCCTGGCTCTGACTGCGCAGCGCGGTCGAGTAGCCGAACATCTCCGAGATCGGCACGGTCCCGTGGATGCACCGCGTGCCCTCTTCCTCGAGCAGTTCCTGGATCACGGCGCGGCGGCGGTTGAGGTCGCCCAGGACGTCTCCCATGTACTGCTCGGGCGTCTGCACCTCGAACTTCATGACCGGCTCGAGGACGACACAGCCGGCGGCCTCGAAAGCGTCCTGGAAGGCGCGCGCGGCGGCCGCCTCGAACGCGGCCTCGGTGCCCTCGTTGTCACGCGTCTGCGCCTCGATGCACGTGATCCGCAGTTGGACCGCCGGGTAGCCGACGCCCACGCCGCCCTCGGCCGACGACAGGGCGCCGCTCTCGACGTTCGGAGCGAACCGCTTGGGCAACGTGTCCGGTCTCGCGAAGTTCACGAACTGCGGTTTGGCGAGGCCCTGGACGTGATCGACGCGGATCTTGACGCGCGCGTACTGGGCCTTCTCGCCGACGATGCGCTCGAACACGTGTTCGGCCTCGGCGGTGCCGGCGACGGTCTGCCGGTACGCGACGCGCGGCTTGCCCGTGAGGACGGCGACGCGGAACTCCTCGTCGAGGCGGCGCACGAGCACCTCGAGATGCAACTCCCCCATCCCGCTGATGATCGTCTGGCCCGTGTCCTCATCGACGTGCGTCGTGAACGTGGGATCGTCGCGCGAGAGCCGCGCGAGAGCCGTCTCCAGGCTGTCGCGATCCGCGCTCGACCGCGGCTCGATGGCGAGCGCGATGACGGGATCCGCGAACTTCATGCTCTCGAGAATGATCGGGGCGCGCTTCGTGCAGAGCGTGTCGCCGGTCGTCGTGAACCGCAGGCCGATCACCGCAGCGATGTCCCCCGCGACGGCCTCCTCGAGCGGGATGCGGTCGTCGGCGTGCATCTGGACGAGTTGCCCCACGCGCTCCACGCGATCCCGCGCCGGATTGTAGACCTGGTCCTTGACGCGGAGCACGCCGGAGTAGACGCGCACGTAGGTCAGATCGCCGTGGCTGTCGGCGTGGGTCTTGAACGCCAGCGCCGTGAGTGGTTCGGAGGCATCGAGTTGACGCACGACCTCCTTGCCGGTGCCGGGGTCGATGCCGTGCACCGCGGTCACGTCGTGCGGCGACGGCAGGTAGTCCACGACGGCGTCGAGGACCATCTGCACGCCCTTGTTCTTGAGCGCGGCCCCGCACAGCACCGGCTGGAAGTGCATCGCCAGCGTGCCGCTGCGGAGGGCGGCGCGCAGGTCGTCTGCGGAGAGATCCCCGTCGTCGAAGTAGCGCCCGAGGATCTCGTCATCGGCGTGCTCGGCGACCTGCTCGACGAGTTCGGCCCGTGCGGCGCCGGCGACGTCCACGAGATCCTCCGGCAGCGCTCCGCGGGCATACTCCTTCCCGAGCGACACCTCGTCCCATGTCACGTACTCGAGCGTCACCAGATCGACGATCCCCAGCACGTCCTGCCCGTCCATGTGCGGCGCCGAGACGACGACCGGATTGGCGCCGAGACGCTTGCGAATGCTCTCGACGGAGCGAAAGAAGCCGGCCCCCATGCGGTCCATCTTGTTGACGAAGCAGATCCGCGGCACGCCGTGGCGCGTCGCCTGCCGCCAGACCGTCTCGGACTGCGCCTCGACGCCTGCCACGCCGTCGAACACGACGACGGCGCCGTCGAGGACGCGGAGACTGCGCTCCACCTCGGCGGTGAAGTCAACGTGTCCCGGAGTGTCGATCAGGTTGATCTGATGGTCGCGCCAGCCGAGCGTCGTGCACGCGCTGGTGATGGTGATGCCGCGCTCCTGCTCCTGCGCCATCCAGTCCATGCGGGCCACGCCCTCATGGACCTCCCCCATCTTGTGCTCCTTGCCGGTGTAGAACAGGATGCGCTCGGTGACCGTCGTCTTGCCGGCGTCGATGTGGGCGATGATCCCGATGTTGCGGATGTGCTCGACATCGCGGCGGACAGTGGTCTTCTTCTTGGCCATCGTGGTGCTTCCTCGGGCGCAGGTGGCGCCAAGCCGCGGATCGTACGCGCTGGCCGCCAATCGGCGCAGCCACGTCCGGGCCGGGCGGCGAGCGCAACGCGATCGGCGAGCCCGCGGCCCCCGTCCCGCCGGTTGCAGCACGAGGACGGCCCATCCCCCGCCACGCCAACCCGGCGCCCCCGTATTCTGCGTATCCCGGTGATCGCGCGTCTCCGGGCGATCGCGCGTATCCCGGTGTAGGGGCCGGGCAATGTCCCGGCCCCGAAGGTTCGATCACCGCCCCGGCAACGGCGCACCCAGGCGGGCGTAGCCCGCCCCCCGAACGGCCGGTCGGTTGGCCCTCGCGTCTCCGCGTTCCTTCGATCCCGCATCCGCCGGCAACCCCTGGCATTCCCCGGCGACCGGGTGTACGTCGCGAGACGTTACGACAGCCGTGCGCGCCAGGGACCTCCGGGTTGACCACAATGGGTCAACCCTACACCGGGGGGCGCGAGGGCGGGGCGGGCACGCCAGCGGGGGACGCGCCAACGCCATGAGAGGAGCGGCGATCGCCGCCTCGAGCCCGTTAGTTGCGCTCGAGCCTGTTAGTTGCGGCCGTCCCTCCGGTCGGGGGCGCGGTTCTTGCGCGAGTCTTCGAGTGCAGGAACCGTGACGCCGACCCCTGCGCGCGCGCAGGGTCGTGAAGGGGCGCCCCAAATCCTCCGCGTGGTCGTCGCCGACCCCTGCGCGCGCGCAGCGTCGCGGCCGGCGGGACGGCGCTCGCGTTGGGGCTGTCCGCGCCCGAGCACGCGCCACGAGAAAACTGAGCCGGTGGCGGCGCGGCGGTTGCCGAGCCTGCGAGGCGAGCGCCGTGACGCTACCAGGCGAAGTGCGAGAAGGCCTTGTTCGCCTCGGCCATCTTGTGCGTGTTCTCGCGCTTGGTGTACGCCCCGCCCTCGCGCCGATACCCGGCCAGAAGCTCGTCGGCGAGCGTCGATGCGAACGGGCGGCCGCGGCGGCTCTTGCGGGCGACGTCGAGGATCCAGCGGAACGCGAGCGACTGCTGGCGCTTGCGGGTCACCTCGATGGGAACCTGGTACGTGGCGCCGCCGACGCGCTTGCTACGCACCTCGACGTGCGGCTTCACGTTGTTGACGGCGTCCGTGAAGACCTTGACCGGGTCCTCTCCGACCATCTTCTCAGCGATGATGTCGAGCGCGGCGTAGACCTGCCGCTGGGCGGTCGCCTTCTCGCCGTCGAGCATCACGCAGTTGATGAACTTCGCCAGCAGCAGGCTCCCGTAACGCGGGTCCGGCTGCATGAACGACTCGGTCGATTTGAACTTGCGGGGCATGTCGTGGATCTCTCGCGTTCGCCCTACTTGGGGCGCTTGGTCCCGTACTTCGAACGGCTGCGGCGACGACCCTCGACGCCCGTGGCGTCGAGCACGCCGCGAACGATGTGGTAGCGCACACCAGGAAGGTCCTTCACGCGGCCACCGCGCACGAGCACGATCGAGTGCTCCTGCAGGTTGTGGCCCTCGCCCGGGATGTACGCCGTGATCTCCTTGCCGTTCGACAGGCGAACGCGGGCGATCTTGCGCAGAGCCGAGTTCGGCTTCTTGGGCGTCATGGTCTTGACCTGGACGCAGACTCCCCGCTTGAAGGGGCACTTCTCCAGGACCGCGCTCTTGGACTTCACGGTCGGGCGCTTGCGGCCCTTGCGGACGAGTTGGTTGATGGTCGGCATCGGCTCTCTGATCTCTCGTTTCTGGCTCTGGGCCGCGCCCGGCGCCTCGTGGCTGGACTTCGTCCACCGGACTGACGGCGATCCCTCACTCTAGCGCGGCCGCGGCGGACGGCGCGAGTTTCCCCGCACGGCTCGCGCGCGCCGCCGGCGATCTCGTCAGCCGCGACATGCCGGTCCGTCGCGCTTCATGCGCTCTGGGCCGGCGGCTCTCCGATCTCGGCCTGGGCGGCGGCGAGTTCGTCGAGGTCGATGTTCTTCTTGACGTCCACACGCTGGTAGACGTGGAAGCCCGTGCCGACCGGCACCATATGGCCGACGATCACGTTCTCCTTGAGCCCGACGAGCGTGTCGCGCTTGCCTGCGAGGGCCGCCTCGGTGAGGACCTTCGTGGTCTCCTGGAACGACGCCGCCGAGATGAAGCTCTCGCTCTGCAGGGCGGCCTTCGTGATGCCGAGCAGCATCGGCTTGCCGCGTGCGGGAGAGGTGTTCTCCTCGATGCACTGCTTGTTCGCGTGGCGGAAGCGGAACTTGTCCACGACGAGACCCGGCAGGAAGCCCGAGTCCCCGGGCGACTCCACCTGGACCTTGCGCAGCATGCGCGCGATCACGATCTCGATGTGCTTGTCGTTCACCTTCACGCCCTGCGCGCGGTACACGTTCTGCACCTCGCGCAACAGGTAGTCCTGGAGCGCCTCCTCGCCGGAGATGCGCAGGATGTCGTGCGGCACCAGCGGCCCCTCGACGAGCGGCTCGCCGGCGCGGACCCGGTCGCCACGGTGCACGCGAAGGTGCTTGCCGTGCGGCACGAGGTGCTCCTTCTGGATGCCGCTCTCGTTCACCACGATGATCGTGCGCCGGCCGCGACGCTTCTCGCCCAGTTCGACGACGCCGTCGATCTCGGCGATCACCGCCGGGTCCTTGGGCTTGCGCGCCTCGAACAGTTCGCTCACGCGCGGCAGACCGCCGGTGATGTCCTGCGTGCCCGAAATCTCGCGCGGCGTCTTCGCGATGAGCGTGCCGGCGCTGATCTTCTGTCCCTCGCGCACCTCGATGTGCGCCTTCTCGGGAATGGGGTAGAACGAGAGGGCCACGCCGTTCTCGTCCTCGATGATCACCTGCGGGTGCAGGTCGCCCTTGTGCTCGATGATGACGAGGCGATGGACGCCGGAGATCGGGTCCACGTCCTCCTTCATCGTCTTGCCCGGCACGATGTCCTCGAAGCGGACGCACCCCTTGCGCTCGCTCAGGATGGGGATGTTGTGCGGGTCCCAGCGGCAGAGGACGGCGCGCTTGGTCACCTCGTCGCCCTCGGCGAAGAACAGCACGGCGCCGGCCGGCACCGCGTGGCGCTCGATCTCGCGCTCCTTGGCGTCGAGGATGAGCATCTCGCCGTTGCGGTTGAGAACGACGTGCTCGCCGCGTTCGTTCTCGACGACGCGCAGGTTGTGGTAGCGGATGAAGCCCGCGTACTTGCAGCGGATCTCGCTCTCCTCGACGGAGCGCGAGGCGGTGCCGCCCACGTGGAAGGTGCGCATCGTGAGCTGCGTGCCGGGCTCGCCGATCGACTGCGCGGCGATGATGCCGACGGCCAGGCCGAGTTCGACCAGCTTGCCGCGGGAGAGGTCCATGCCGTAGCAGCGCGCGCAGACGCCGAGGGGCGCCTCGCACGTGAGCGTCGAACGCACGCGGATCTTCTCGTAGCCGAGACTCTCGATGCGCCGCGCGATCTCGTTCGTGATGAGCTGGTTCTCTTCGACGATCAGCTCGTCGGTGATCACGTCCACGAGAGTGTCGCGCGCACAACGCCCGAACACGGCCTGCGCCAGCGTCACCTCGACCTTGTCGCCCTTGTACACGATGGCCTTGGTGACCCCCGACAGCGTGCCGCAGTCGTCCTCGGTGACGACGACGTTCTGCGCGACGTCCGCGAGCTTGCGCGTCAGGTAGCCGGAGTCGGCGGTCTTGAGCGCCGTATCCGCCAGTCCCTTGCGCGCACCGTGCGTCGAGCTGAAGTACTCGAGCACCCGCAGCCCCTCGCGGAAACACGCCTTGATGGGCGTCTCGATGATCTTGCCGGACGGCTTCGCCATGAGGCCGCGCATGCCGGCGAGCTGACGGATCTGCTCCACCGAGCCACGGGCGCCGGAGTTGGCCATCAGGAAGATCGGGTTGAGATACGGCACGCCGTCGCGCTCGTCGTCACGCAGCTCCGCCATCATCTCCTCGCCGACACGCTCGCGCGCGCCGGTCCAGCAGTCGATGATCTGGTTGTAGCGCTCGCCGGTCGTGATGAGTCCGGCGCGGAAGTTCTTCTCGACGCGCTCGACCTCGGCCTGCGCCTCCTCGAGGATGCCCGCCTTGCGCGACGGCATGCGCATGTCGTCCTTCGCGAACGACAGCCCGGCGCGCGTCGCGGCCTTGAAGCCCATCCGCTTGATGGAGTCGAGCAGCCCGACGGTGGCGCTCTTGCCGAGCAGCTTGTGGCAGTCCTGCACGACGCGCCCCACGGCGCCCTTGTCGAGGTTGATGTTGTAGAACGGCATGCCCTCGGGAAGCATGTCGTTGAAGATCACGCGCCCCACGGTGGTCTCGACGAGGCCCACCACGACGGCGGCGTCGATGGCGTCCTCCTGCACGACCGCGCGGTCCCCGAGGCGCAGGCGGATGCGCGAGTGCACGTGGACCTTGTTGTGGCCGTACGCGAGGAAGACCTCCTCGGCGTGCGCGAACGCCTGCACGTTCTGGTACGGCTTGTCGCGCGCCAGTTCGGACGCGGGCAGACGCGCCTTGGTCGTCAGGTAGGCGATCCCGAGCACCATGTCCTGCGACGGCGTGATGATCGGACCGCCGTGCGCGGGCGAGAAGATGTTGTTCGTACTCATCATGAGCGTGAACGCCTCGACCTGCGCCTCGAGCGAGAGCGGCAGGTGCACGGCCATCTGGTCGCCGTCGAAGTCGGCGTTGAAGCCGCCGCAGACGAGCGGGTGCAGCACGATCGCGTTGCCCTCGATGAGCACGGGCTCGAAGGCCTGGATGCCCATGCGGTGCAGCGTCGGCGCGCGGTTGAGCAGCACGGGGTGATCCTGGATGACCTCCTCGAGGATGTCCCAGACCTCCTCCTCTCGGCGCTCCAGCATCTTCTTGGCGCTCTTGATGGTGTCGGCGAGGCCGAGCTCCTTGAGGCGCCGGATGATGAACGGCTGGAACAGCTCGAGGGCGATCTTCTTGGGCAGGCCGCACTGGTGCAGCTTCAGCTCGGGGCCGACGACGATGACCGAACGCGCCGAGTAGTCCACGCGCTTGCCGAGCAGGTTCTCACGGAAGCGGCCCTGCTTGCCCTTGATCATGTCCGTCAGCGACTTGAGCGGGCGGTTCGACGAACCGAGCACCGGACGGCGGCAGCGGTTGTTGTCGAACAGCGCATCGACGCTCTGCTGCAGCATCCGGTTCTCGTTGCGGATGATGACCTCGGGGGCGTTGAGGTCGAGCAGCTTCTTGAGGCGGTTGTTGCGGTTGATCAGGCGCCGGTAGAGGTCGTTCAGATCGCTCGTCGCGAAGTTGCCGCTCTCCAGTAGGACGAGCGGGCGCAGGTCCGGCGGGATGACCGGGATGACGTCGATCACGAGCCACTGCGGGTTGTTGTCCGAGTTGCGGATCGCATCGACCAGCTTGAGGCGCTTGATGATCTCCTTGCGACGCTGCTTGCTGCGCGTCTCGGTCAGTTCCTTGCGCAGTTCATCGGAGGTCTTCTCGAGGTCGAGGTTGGTGATCATGCGCCGCAGAGCCTCGGCGCCCATGCCCGCGTCGAACGCGTCGCCGTACTGCCCCAGGCACTCGCGGTACTGCTCCTCGGTGAGGAGCTGGCCCTGCTTCAGCGGCGTGTCGCCGGCGTCCACGACCAGATAGTCCTGATAGTAGACGACGCGCTCGAGCGCGCTGGTCTTGACGCCGAGCAGCGTGCCGAGCCGCGACGGCATGGCCTTGAAGAACCAGATGTGCACGACGGGCGCGGCCAGGTTGATGTGCCCCATCCGCTTCCTGCGCACGCGGCTGTGGGTGACCTTGACGCCGCAGCGGTCGCAGATGATGCCCTTGTGCTTGATGCCCTTATACTTCCCGCAGAAGCACTCCCAGTCCCGCTCCGGACCGAAGATGCGCTCGCAGAACAGACCGTCCTTCTCCGCGCGGTACGTGCGGTAGTTGATGGTCTCGGGCTTCTTGACCTCGCCGTAGCTCCAGGACCGGATGTCGGCCGGGCTGGCGAGACGAATCTTCACCGAAGCGTAGTCGTTCACCTTGCTGTAGAAGCTCTCGATCATGCGTGCTCCTTCGCCGGCGCACTGAGCCGACTTCGGGATCTGAATTCGTGTTCGCTGCAGTTGCCCGGGGGCTCAGAAGGCCGTGCGCTCCATCTCGATGTTGAGCGCCAACCCCTTGATCTCGTTGCACAGCACCTCGAACGAGACCGGCGTGCCGGCCTCGAGCAGGTTCTCGCCCTTGACCATGGACTCGTAGATCTTGGTGCGACCGTCCACGTCATCGGACTTGACGGTCAGCAGTTCCTGGAGGATGTACGCGGCGCCGTACGCCTCGAGCGCCCACACCTCCATCTCACCGAAGCGCTGGCCGCCGAAGCGCGCCTTGCCGCCGAGCGGTTGCTGCGTGATCAGGCTGTAGGGCCCGGTGGCGCGCGCGTGGACCTTGTCATCGACCAAGTGGTGCAGCTTCAGCATGTAGATGATGCCGACCGTGACCTCCTGGTCGAACGGCTCGCCCGTGCGGCCGTCGTACAGACGCGACTTGCCCGTGCGCGGCAACCCGGCCTCTTCCAGCAGTTCCTCGATCTGCGACTCGCGGCACCCGTCGAAGACCGGCGTGACGACGCGCCTGCCGAGCGTCTTGGCCGCCCAGCCGACGTGCGTCTCGAGGATCTGCCCCACGTTCATGCGAGACGGCACGCCCAGCGGGTTGAGGATGATGTCCACCGGCGTGCCGTCCGCGAGGTAGGGCATGTCCTCCTCAGGGAGGATGATCGACACGACGCCCTTGTTGCCGTGGCGCCCAGCCATCTTGTCGCCCACCGAGAGTGAGCGCTTGGTGGCCACGTAGATGCGCACCATCTCGAGCACGCCCGTCTGCAGTTCGTCACCACGCGACAGGCGGTTGACACGCTTGTTCTTCTCGTTCTCGAGCGTGTCGATGCGGTCGTAGAGATCGATCACGACGCGCCAGGCGCGGTCCTTGGCGGCCCCGTCGGGTCCGTGGATCACGGCCGACTTCAGCCGTTCGCGCAGGTCGCGAACCTCGTTCACGTTGGCGTCCGCATCGAACACGAACACGACGCCGCTGGTCTCGTCGGCGAGCTCGCCCTTGAAGGCGGCCTGCACCTTCTCCATGCACTCGCGCATCAGATCCTTGAAGTCGGACGTGAAGCCGCGTTCGAGCCGCTTGATCTCGGAGAGGTTCTTCTGCCGCTCCTCCTCCGTGAGGTTCACCTTGCGCGTGAACTTCTCAGCGTCGATGACGATGCCATCGACGCCCGGGGGAACCTCGAGGCTGTCGTTCTTCACGTCCTCGCCGGCGCGGCCGAAGATGGCGTGCAGCAGCTTCTCTTCCGGAGAGAGTTCGCTCTTGCTCTTCGGCGCGACCTTGCCCACGAGCACGTCGCCGGGCTTGATGCGCGTGCCCATGCGGATGACGCCCGTCTCGTCGAGATTACGCAGCGCCTTCTCGGAGACGTTGGGGATGTCGCGCGTGAACTCCTCGCGACCGAGCTTCGTCTCGCGGATCTCGATCTCGAACTCCTCGATGTGGATCGAGGTGTAGACGTCCCGCTTGAGCATGCCCTCGGAGACGACGATCGCGTCCTCGTAGTTGTAGCCCTCCCAACTCATGAAGGCGACGAGCACGTTCTTGCCGAGCGCGAGTTCGCCGTTGAGCGTGCCGCCGCCGTCGGCGATGACCTGGCCCTTCTCGACCTTCTCGCCGAGCGCGACGCAGGGCTGCTGGTTGAGGCATGTGCGCTCGTTGAGACCGACGAACTTGCGGAGTCGATACTCCTTCTCGTCGATCAGGATGCGCATGGCATCGACGTACGTGACGAGGCCGGAGTTCTCGGCGACCGCCACCATGCCCGAGTAGCGCGGCACGTGACGCTCCATGCCGGTGCCCACGACGGGCGGGTCGGTCCAGACGAGCGGCACCGCCTGTCGCATCATGTTCGAGCCCATGAGCGCGCGGTTGGCGTCGTCGTGCTCGAGGAACGGGACGAGCGCGGCCGAAACGCCGACGACCTGCCGCGGCGACACGTCGAGGTATTCGATGTCGAGAGGCCCGACCTGGACGAAGTCCCCGGCCGTGCGCGCCAGGATGCTGTCCTCGAGGAGCCGACCGTCGGCGTTGAGCGCTGCGTCGGCCGGGCCGAGCACGGCCATCGCCTCCTGATCGGCGCGCAGGTAGTGGATCTGATCCGTCGCAACGCCCTCGGCAACCTGCCGGTACGGCGTGACGAGGAAGCCGTAGTCGTCCACGGCCGCGTAGATCGCCAGCGAGCTGATCAGGCCGATGTTCGTGCCTTCCGGCGTCTCGATCGGACAGATGCGGCCGTAGTGCGAGATGTGCACGTCGCGCACCTCGAAGCCGGCGCGCTTGCGGTTCAAGCCGCCCGGGCCGAGAGCAGACAGGCGCCGCTCGTGCGTGAGCTGCGAGAGCGGGTTGGTCTGGTCCACGACCTGCGACAGTTCACCACGGCCGAAGAAGTAGTCGATGGCCGACGAGATCGTCTTGCTGTTGATCAGGGCCCGGGGCGCGAGCTTGGACGGATCGTCCATGTTCATGCGCTCCTGCACCGTACGGCGCAGCTTGAGGAAGCCCTTGCGCAGCTCGTCCGAACCCAGCTCGCAGATCGAGCGGATGCGACGGTTGCCGAGATGGTCGATGTCGTCGATCTCGATGCCGTGACGACTCTCCGCGCCCTCGGAGTCCGTGACCGTGAACTCCTTCTGACCGCCGCGCAGGAGCAGCAGGTACTTGATGCAGTTCAGGATGTCGTCGGGCTTGAGGGTCTGCTCGGTCTCCGGGATCTCCAGGCCGAACTTGCGGTTGAGGCGGAAGCGCCCCACCTTGCCCAGGCGGTAGCGCGAGGAGTCGTAGAACTTGTCGCGGAAGAGGTCGCGGGCCTTCTCGATGTTGGGCGGGTTGCCCGGCCGCAGGCGACCGTAGATCTTGAGCAGCGCCTCCTCGTGACAGGTCGTCGTGTCCTCGGCGAGGGTGTTGAGGATGAGCGCGTCCTCTTCCTCATCGACGACCTCGACCTCGCGGATCTTGTGCGCGGCGATGACGCCAGCGAGGTCCTCGTTGATGATCTGCAGCGCATCGACGAGGATCTCGCCGGTCTCCTCGTCCACGACCTCGGACGTCGGGCGGCGGCCCTCGATGTCCTTGCGGAAGGTCTTGGAGGAGCCCTTGACAGTCTTGGTCTTGTAGAACATCCGGATGATGTCGGCGTCGGTCGAGAAATCGACCGACAGCGCGCGCAGCAGCGACGTGCAGGGGAACTTGCCGCTCTGGTCGATGCGGACCTGCAGCACGTCCTTCTTGCTGACGTTCAGTTCGATCCAGGAACCGCGCTCGGGGATGATCCAGCAGGAGTGCAGCTTGCGCTCGCCGGTCTGGATCTCGACCGAGAAGTCCACGCCGGGCGAACGGTGGAGCTGCGTGACGATCACACGCTCCGCGCCGTTGATGATGAACTCGCCGCCGCCGAGCATGACGGGCACCTCGCCGAGGTACACCTCTTCCTCGATGGCGTCTTCCTTGTCGAGCCGCACGCGCACCTTGAACGGCGCGCCGTACGTCAGGCGCAGGCGGCGGCACTCGTCCGGCGTGTACCGCGGTCGCCCGAGCTCGTAGCCGACGTACTCGAGCGCGAGCTCGCCGTTGAACGACTTGATCGGGAAGATCTCGCGCAGGATCGCCTCGATACCGATGTTGCGGCGTTCGCCGTAGGGCACGTCGGCCTGCAAGAAGTCGGCGAACGAGAGGGTCTGCATCTCGACCAGGTTCGGCACGTCCAGGATCTCACGGACGTGGCCGAAAACGGTCTGCTCGGGAACGGTGTGTCGCCTCATGTCAGGGCTTCTCCGGTCTGGGGTCTGTCGTCACAAGCTGTCGTCACGCGCTGCCGTCACTCGCTGCGTTCACACGCAGTTCGACGCACGCTGACTTCACGATCCGGCGCGCCGCTGCGGGCGCACCGCTCCGGTCGCTGTGCGGCCTTGCCCGCACCTCTTCCGTTCCTGCAAGCGGCCGTTCCTGCGAACGGCGCCGGGCGGACCGGGGGCATACCGTCCCCCGGCCCGCCTCATGGGCCTTCGAAAGGCGTCGTGGCCGGAGCCTGGACACCAAGTGGCAACGAGCCCTAGGAAAGGGCGACCGTGGCGCCCGCGGCTTCGAGGTCTGCCTTGATCTTCTCGGCCTCTTCCTTGGAGACGTCCTCCTTGACGGCCGACGGCGTGGCGTCCACGACGGCCTTGGCCTCCTTGAGACCCAGACCCGTGACGGCGCGAACCGCCTTGATCACCTGGATCTTGTTGGCGCCGATCTCCTTGAGCTCGACCTTGAAGGAGGTCTGCTCCTCCTCCTCGGCCGGCGCCCCGCCGGCGGCGGGAGCGGCGACGGCGACCGCTGCGGCCGCGGTCACACCGAAGACGTCTTCGATCTGGTTCTTGAGATCAGCGAGCTCGAGGGCGGTCATGCCCTTCAGCGTCTCGATCACCGACTCGACGGCGTTCGACTCATACATTGGTTGTCCTCCTGCTTGCTCCCGTCCGGGAGCCTCTTCGACCCTGCGCGAGGGCGTGTTGCTTCGTGTTGTCGGGTTGTGTTCTCGATCTGAGGGTGCGCGCAGCCCGTGCGGGCGGCGCGCGGCAACCGGAGCACGCGGCTCCGGCTCCGTCGTCTACTCTTCGGTGGTCCCCGCGGCGTCTTTCGCAGCGTCTCCCGCAGCGTCTTTCGGGGCGTCTTTCGGGGCGGCCTCGGGAGCGTTCTCCTGCGCCGCGCCGGGTTCCGCGTCGGACTCCGCGTCGGCGGCAGGCTCCACAGCCTCCGCCTCCGTCGCCTCGGTCGTTTCCGCTGCCGGCTCCGGCGGCCCTCCCTCG
>JAJRVY010000141.1 GCA_024277065.1 Planctomycetota bacterium | reverse complement strand
GACGTCAAGCCCATCACGACCAAGATGCTGACGCGCGGCTACCTGCCGTTCGTGACGATCAGCGTGCTCCTCATGCTCTACAAGGGCTACCACGTCCTCCTCGCCGTCCGCGGCGGCGACCACAATCTCGCTGCCATCGACGGGCGCCTGTTCGGCGGCTCCTCGGCGCTGCGGCACGCCGTCTACGGCGTCTCGCACACCGCCATGGCCGTCGCCCTCGGGCTGTTCATGATCGGCGTCTGGCGCGCGCTGCGGCCGCCGAAAGCGCGGGCCTGACCACGAACAGCGCCGCCTCCGTCTCCGCGTCCAACGTCTCAGGAGGCGTGGACAAGAGGAGCGCGGCGCCGGTCACGCGACTGGCGCGGGTTCGAGCCTGGCGAGATCGCGGCGCGCGACTGGTGATCGCCTGCGGCAGGTTCCCCGGGAGCACCGGTGGCCGCCGGCGCCGGGGAGTTCACGCGCGCCTGGTCCGCGAGCTACTCGGTGCGTCCGACGGCGCGTTCGAGCGCCTGCACCTGGAGCGCCTCGCCGACGACGACGAGCACCATGCCCGCCTCGAGCGTGGTGCTGCCCGACGGATTGATCTCGAACCCGCGCTCACCGGCGCGGCGCAGTGCCAGGACGCGCACGCCGGTGCGGTCGAAGACGCGCAGGTCGGCGAGGGTGTACCCGGCCGCGCCGCCGTCCTCGGTCACCAGCACGCCCTCGAATCGTGTGCCCCCGCCCGCCGCGCGCATGCGGTCGAGGAACGTCGTGGCATGCGGCTCGAGCACGTCGGCCGCCATGCGGCCACCGGCGATGGCATCGAGTGCCACGACCTGCGCCCCGGCGCGCGTGAGCCGCTCGCGCGCCCGCTCCTCGCGGGCGACGGCGACGATGCGCAGCGCCGGCCGCGCCTGGAGCGCCGTCACCACGACGACCAGATTGTCGCGGTCGAGGGGCAGCGCCGTGACGAGACCGCGCGCGTGCTCGATGCCGGCCTCGTGGAGCACGTCGGGATCGAGCGCGTCCCCACGGATCAGCGACGAAGGCGGAAGCTCGAGGCCCTGATCCTCGGTCACGTCGGGGTGCACGTCGATGAGCACCGCCCGGCGGCCCGAGACGAGCAACTCCCGCAGGATGGGCACGCCCACCAGCCCGGCGCCGCAGACGATGTAGTGGTCGCGGCGCTGCACGAGCGCCTGGGTCTCGAGCGCCGGCAGCACGTCCATGGCGATCTCCATCGTCATGGGCTCGGCGAACGGCTCCGAGGGTGCAGGGCCGCTCTGGAGCGCGCGCCGCGCCTCGTCCACCTGCTGCGGCGTGCCGAGCACGACGATCTCGTCGCCGTCGGCGATCTCCTCGCTGCGTCCCGGGTTGTACTGGAACGCCTCGTCGCCGGCATGCCGCACGGCGACGGCGTGGATCCCGGCGCGCTCACGGAGCGCCAGATCGCGCAACGCCACGCGGCCGCCGGCGAGCTGCGCGCGCAGTCCGGCGAAGTGGACGCTGCCCTCGCCCTCACCGCGGATCATCAGGTCGAGGAAGTCCACGACGGTCGGTCGGATCAGCTCGCTCGCGGCCCGCAGCCCGGCGAGCGCCTCGATGCCGATCACGGTGTCGGCGCCGGCAGCCGAGAGCCGGCGCGCGGACGAGAGGCGCATGCCACGGCAGAGGACGTGCACGTCCGGCGCGAGTTCCCGGGCGCTGAACAGCGACACGAGGTTGGCGGCGTCGTCCGGCACGAGGGCGAGCAGCGCCCGCGCCTCGCCGATGCGCGCCGCGACGAGCGTCTCCTCCTCCGTCGCGTCGCCGACGAGACACGGGACGTGCGGCTGCTCGATACGGTACTCGCGGATCGCGTCCAGGTCCTCGTCCACGACGACGCACGGAACGTCGCTCTCGCGCAGGATCACGATCGCCCGCCGCGCCGTGCGACCGAGTCCGCACACGATGACGTGCCCGCGGATACTCGCCATCTGGCGGCGCGTGCGCAGCGTCGTCATCAGATGCGCGTGCCCACCCTCGGAGAAGAACGTCGTCACCTGCGCGATGACGTAGAGGAAGAAGGCCATGCCGACGATGACCTGCAGCGAGGTCAGGGCGCGCGTCCAGAAGCTCCAGTCGGTCTCGAGTTCCGCGGTGGCCTCGTCGAACCCGGGCTCGGCATGGGCATCGGTGCTCGACACCCAGCTCCGGCGCCCGTCGGCATCAATCCAGGTCTCACACAAGTCGGTCCCGAGGATGTCCGTGTAGCCGACCGTCGTCACGGTGATGGCCGACGCGTACAGGCACTCCGAGAGTTCCCACTGGTCGTCCGACAGCGAGAACAGGCTCTTCTCGTGGCGCGCGTTCATGCCGACGACGCAGCCGAGCGCGTAGTACGCGATCGTCGAGCAGAAGAGGACGACGAGCCCCAGGCGCAACGCCGTCCTGCCGCGCCGCAGTAGCTCCCCGGTGACTTCGTCACGCATCCCGGCGTGAGGAGATCAGGTCGGCGCCGGGCGGTCAAGCGAGCCGGACTCCGCAAACCCCGTCGGCAGCGGAGCCGTGTCGTGTTCCACTCGCCACAGGAGGTCGTTCGCACGTGCGTATCCTGATCGAGACCGTCGGCAGCGCCGGCGACGTCCACCCGTTCGTGGCCGTCGGCCGCGAGCTCATGCGCCGTGGACATGAGCTCACGCTGTTCGCTAACGAGCACTTCCGGCCCGCGATCGAGGCCGCGGGCCTGCGCTGCGTCGCGAGCAGCACGCAGCAGGACTTCGACGAGATGACCGCGAACGGGGATCTCTGGCATCCGCTGCGAGGCCCGCTCCTCGTTCTCGGCAGCGCCGTCGCGCGCCCGCTCGAACGCACGACGGACGCGATCCTGGACGAGAACCCGGGCGACGAGACGGTCATCGTCGCGCCGACGCTCGGTTTCGCCGGGCGCTGCGCGGCCGAACTCGCGGACGTGCCCTTCGTGCGCGTGCACCTGCAGCCGACGGCGTTCCGCTCCGTCCACGCCGCGCCGCGCCTGCCGGGGATGTGGATGCCGATCGGCGCACCGGCGTGGTGCAAGCGCCTCTCCTACCGGACGTCCGACATCGTCATCGACCGCGTCGTCTGCCCACGTCTGAACGCGTTCCGCGCGCGCCGCGGCCTCGCACCGGCAAGGCGCGTGTTCGGCGACCGCATGCACGAGGCGGACGCGCTGATCGCGCTCTACCCCGAGTGGTTCGCGCCTCCGCAGCCGGATCATCCGCCAGGCGCCGTCCACGCCGGCTTCACGCTGTTCGACCGCGGCGAGCAGGCGCCGACGGACCGCGCTCTCGACGCCTGGCTACGTGGCGGCGGCCGTCCCATCGTGTTCACGCACGGCTCGGCGAACCGTCACGGACACGCCTTCTTCGCGGCGTCGGCGGCCGCGGCGCGCGCGCTGGGGCGGCGCGCGCTCCTGGTCACGACGGAGCCGGACGCCGTCTCCGGTCTGACCGGCGCCGGAGTCCGCCACGAGACGTACGCGCCGTTCGGCGATCTCCTGCCACACGCGGCGGCGTTCGTGCACCACGGCGGCATCGGCACGACGGCGCAGGGACTCGCGGCCGGCGTCCCACAGCTCGTCGTGCCGCTGGGCTTCGACCAGTTCGACAACGCGGCGCGCGTCACGGCTCTCGGCGCGGGCACGTCCACGACGGCAAAACGCTACCGGGCGCGAACGGCCGCGGTCGCCCTGCGGGGCCTGATCGGCGATGCGCACGCCCATCGCGCGGCCTGCGCCGCCGCGGAGAGGATCGACGGCGCGGCCGCGGCAGCGGTGGCGGCGCGCGCCATCGAGCAGGCCGTCAGCGGGCGCCGTCGCCGAGCGCTTCCATGACGTAGACGCCGACCGGGTCATACCCGGTCTTCACGTCGAAGACATCGACGTTCAGGGAGTCGAAGCGCCGCACCTGGCGCGCGTCGAGATTCGCGTTGACGCGTTCGCGGATGCGCGTCTCGGCCTCACCGAAGGCCTCGAAGTAGGTCTGGTTGCGACCGGGCACCTGCTTCGTCGTCAAAGCCCCGAAGAAGCGCACCCAGGGCTGCTTGGGGTCCTCGCTCTCACGAAGATCGCGAGCGAAGTCGTCCAGCAGGTTGCCGCCGTCGGGGCGCTCCGTCCGGAGCAGCGCGAACGACTCGTCGCGCGCACCGTCGAAGATGAGTTCGAGCGAAGTGCGCTGCGCCTCGGTGAGTTCGAGAGCCGTCGCCATCTCGTCGATCGGCGGCTTCCACTTGCCGTCCGCGCCACGGTTGCGCTTCTCGGCGGCGATGCGCTCCATCTGCTCCGCGACGGTGTTCTTGATGCTGTCCGCGACGACCTGTCGCAGTTCGTCGGAGGCCAGTGTGTTCTGCGCCCCACCGCCCGGCGCCGCCCCGGCGGCCGCGACCGGCCGGAACGCGGCGGACGTGGCAGCGCGGCGCGGGCCGGCCGTCCGCGCTGCGCGGCGCACGTCGTCGCGCGTCTGATCGGTGATGCGCTCGATGGTCGCCAGGCGCTCCTCGATGGCAGCCAGGCGCGCGCCGTCGCCGCCGGCGCCGCCCACGACCGCCGTGCCCTGGTTCGCGGCGGCGTAGACGGTCACGGCGAGCGTCAGTCCCACCATGACGATCAGAACGGTCTCGGTCTTCATCAAGGCACCTCTCCCTCGTTGCGCTCGTTTCCCCCGTTTCCCTCGTGCCCCACGTTGCGGAGGTCTCCCGGTCCGCCGCCGACACGCATCTGCGTGCCGGGGCCATGGAACCGACCGGCAGCCGTCCCGGTTCAAGTGAAACTCGCCCGTATTCCGACCTTGAACGAGAGGGTCGATCCACGCGGTCGCCCAGCCGACCCCAGAGCTGCACTGGACCGGCGCACGGCCCGCGTGAACGCTCCCAGGGGGTGCTCATGCAAGAACGACAGGGTGAGAGTCACGTCGCGGAGCTGGACCGGCTCCTGCGCGAGTCACAGGAGAACGCACGCCGCAGCCACCGCGCGCAGACGCTCGCGACCCTCGGGCTCGCGACGGTGTTCGTGGTCGCCATCGGCGCGCTGTACGTCAAGGGCCGCTCGATGTACACGGCCGAGCAGTTTCAGGCGTCGCTCGCGCCGCAGATGGAACAGCTCCGCCCGGAGCTCGAAGCGACGGCGCGCCGCGTCGTCGAGAAGGCCGCGCCGCACTACGCGCGACTGGGCCAGGAACGCCTCGAGGCGGCTCTCCCGGCGCTCGGCGCGGCCGTGCAGGTCGAGCTCGAGGGCCTGAGCGCGGGCCTCGCCCGGCGCACGGAGAACAAGGTCGCCGCGGCCATCGTGGGCGTCGAGCAGAAGCAGGTGGACAGGCTGCGCGCGCTCTACCCGGACCTCGACGAGAAGGAGTTCGCACGCCTGCGCAACAAGTGGGCGCGCGAAATCCAGCAGGACACCGAGACCGTGCTCACGGAGTTCCACGAGCGCGCGATGGCCGACTTCACGGTCCTCGGCCAGACGATCGAGTCCTACGGTCCGAACCGCTTCGACGACATGCCGCGCGAGCAGCTCGTGCGCTACTACGCGCACCTCTGGCTGTCGCGCATCGACGACGCGATCCTCGCCGAGACGGCGGAAGGAGGCAGTGATGGCTGAGACATCCAAGATGGCCGACCTCATCGTGGCCTTCCGCGAGACGGCGCAGCACGCCGAGAAGCGCGCCAGGCGCCGCATCGTCGTGACGACCATCCTCGCGGTGGCCGCCGCCTGCTACATGACGTGGCTCCACGCCTCGTTCTCGAAACTCGACGCGGCCGCCGTGACGGACATCGCGCGCGCCGAGGTGCAGTCGCGCCTGCCGGAGCTGGGCGACAAGCTCACGTCGATGGCCATCGACGCGGCGCCGGGGCTCATGAAGCGCGGCGAGGACGCCCTGCTGTCCGCCCCGTCGGCGCTGCGCACGACGCTCGAGGAGCGTCTCGCGAGCCACACCGACGCGGTGCTGGACGACGTCGCGGCGAAGCTCGACACCGAGCTCGACAACTTCGTCACGCCGCGCCTCGAACAGCTCAACGCCGCCAGCGAGAACGGTGTGCCGCCGCCGCTGGACGACCTCATGCAGGAACTCCGCAAGGAGTATCGCACGAAGGCGACGGCCCTGATGTACGAGCTCTACATCGCGTACTCGCGCGAGATCGGCGGCGTCAACGACTACCTGTTGCGTCTGAAGGCGGGAGAGAACCTCTCGCGTCGCGAGACGATCGACAAGGAGATCGTCGAGGCCTCCGTGGCGCTGCGGCGCCACTACATCGAGCCGCTCACCCCGATCGTCATCGAGGAAGACAAGACCGCCGAGAAGTAGGCGTCCGGCGTCGGGTCTCTCCAGCGCGCCCCCGCGGCCGGCCCGCCGACCCGGCGGGTTCGACCTCGCGTTGGCCGCCACGGTCTGCTCCCGGCCGGGCGCGAGGCCGCCGGGGACGTTCGGGGGCGCCACGTAGGGCGCCCCCTACGACCCCATGGGGGGATGCGCCGCCCGGTCGCACCCGGTCGCACGCGGGCCACGAACCCACGCGCAGGAGTCGGCGCGTCTGGACCGCGAGCCACCCGGTCGCGCACGCGCGCCACGACGTTCGGGTGGCCGACGGGTACGACGATAGCGTGCCGCCCGGTCGCGCGCGCACGTCGCCACGTGGCGCCGCATGACCACAGCCATCGAGGTCGTTCTGGAGCCGACGCCGGAGTGCCGCGCGTTACCGGCCTGCTCGAACGCTTCGGGCTCTTCGCGCGCGCGCCGGACATGCGTCCGCGCGCCGCGATCGAGGCCGACATCCGCGAAGAGCTCGCGGCGCACGTTGCGCTGCGCGCGCAGGACAACGAGGCGGCGGGGATGTCGCCCGAGGAGGCGCTGCGCGATGCCGAGCTGCGGTTCGGCGACACCCGGCGCGTGGCCGCGGCGTGCCGCGAGATCCAGATGAAGGAGCGCATCGTGCTGCAACGCATCAACGTCATTCTCATCGTCGTCCTGATCGCCGGGACGGCCGCCAATCTCTGGGCCGGTGCCGGTGCACGCGCAGACCTGAACCGCGACCTCGCCGGGCTGCGCGTGGACGTGGCGGCACTCGCCGGGGAGGTCCGCGCCACGCGGGCTCCTGCGCCGCCGCAGCTGCTGACCGCGAAGGACCTGCTCGCCCCCCTCGAGGTCGCGGAGACGCGACGGGTCTACGTGCTCGGCCAGGTCAGCGCACCGGGCGCGGTCGTCTGGCGCAAGGACCTGACACTCTCGATGGCGCTCGCGGAGTGCGGCGGGCTCGCGAAGCACGCTGGCGCCGAGCGCATCTCCGTCGTCCACGAGGGTGGCGGGATCGACGTTCACGATCTGCGCATCCTGCAGATCGGAACGCAGGGCCTTGCCGACCGCTACGCGGACCGCGCCGATAAGGCGGACCCGACAACGATGGAAGACCCGCTCCTGCGGCCCGGCGACCGGATCATCGTCCCCGAGAGCTTCCTCTGACCCGGTCAACGCCCTGAGCGAGCCAGCTCCGTCGCGCGGACGGCGCGCTCGGCGGACATGCGCGCCGACCACAGGAGCGTGCGGCGGCGGACGTCGCTCTCGACGCCCTCGATGCGGGCCGCGGTCTCGACGGTCTGCGCGGCGACCGCCACGCACACGGCGGGCAGATCGTGGCGGCCGCCTCGTTCGAGCGCCGCGAGGACGGATCGGGCCGACTCGCGCAGGTCGCGGGTGGACAGGCGGCCGGCCGCCCAGCAGCGCCACGCCTCGATCTCGTCACGCACGACGTCACGCACCGACGCCGAGAGCTGCGAGAGCACGCGTTCGACGGCGCCCACGACGACCTCGACGAGCTGTGCGGGATCGAGGTCCCAGAACACGGGCGTCGCCGCGGCGACGAGGGCCGTGGGGGGCAGAGGGCGGTGCATGGGCGGCACGCCAAACGACGCGGTGGGGGGCGACACGGTGGGCTTCTCTTCCTGCATCTCTTCGACGCGTTCTCCGTCATCAACCAGTTGGACGCGCGAGGGGTTCCCGAATAGCGCCTCCGTTCACGAGAATCTCGGGCGCGGCGCGGTGACCGAACGGCTTCAGGCCGGAGCCTCCTCCGTGGACTCGGGCACGGCGCCCGGCGCCCGCTCGTTGCGTACCGTGAGCAGCCCCTCGTGGACGTCCACGACGACGTGGTCGCCGTCCTGGATGTCCCCCGCCACGAGCGAGCGGCCGAGGCGCGTCTCGAGCGCGCGCTGGAGGTAGCGCTTGAGAGGCCGCGCGCCGTAGACGGGATCGAACGCCGCCTCGGCGACGTGACGGCGAGCCGCGGCGGTCAGTTCGACGGTGACGCGCCGGCCGGCCAGGCGCCGTCGCAGGTCCACCATCAGGAGATCCAGGATGCTCTCGATCTCGCGCAGCGTGAGCGGACTGAAGAGCACGGTCTCGTCGATGCGGTTCAGGAACTCGGGCCGGAACGCGTGCCGCAGCTCGGCCATCACGGCGTCGCGCGCCGACTCCAGGATCTCACCCGTCCTCGTGACGCCGTCGAGGAGACGCTGGCTCGCGATGTTGCTCGTCATGACCAGCACCGTGTTCTTGAAGTCCACGGTGCGCCCCTGGCTGTCGGTCACGCGGCCGTCGTCCAGGATCTGGAGCAGCACGTTGAAGACGTCCGGGTGCGCCTTCTCGATCTCGTCGAAGAGCACGACCGAGTACGGCTTGCGGCGCACGGCCGCAGTGAGCTGCCCGCCCTCTTCGTAACCGACGTAGCCGGGAGGCGCGCCGACCAGGCGGCTGACCGAGTGCTTCTCCATGTACTCCGACATGTCGATGCGAATCATGTTCTCCTCGGTGTCGAAGAGCGCCTCCGCGAGCGTCTTCGCGAGCTCGGTCTTGCCGACTCCCGTCGGTCCGAGAAAGAGGAACGAACCGATGGGCCGCCGCGGGTCCTTGATGCCGGCGCGGGCACGGATGACGGCGTCCGCCACCGCCTGTACGGCCTCGTCCTGGCCGATCACGCGCTCGTGCAGTACTTCGTCGAGGCGCAACAGCTTCTCGCGCTCGCCCTCGAGCAGCTTGCTGAGAGGGATGCCCGTCCATTGGCTGATGACGTCGGCGATCTCCGCGTCGGTGACCTCCTCGCGCACGAGCCGCCCGTCGCCCTCGCCCGCGATCTCCGCCTCCTTGGCGTGGAGCTGCCTCTCGAGCTCGGGCAATTTGCCGTGCTTCAGTTCCGCCAGGCGGTTCAGGTCGTACTCGCGCTCGGCCTTCTCGATCTCGTGCCTGGTGATCTCGATGGCCTGGCGCAGCCCCTGCAGATCGCCGATGGAGTGCTTCTCGGCCTCCCACTGACCACGCATCGTGTCGGCGTGCCCGCGCAGGTCCTGGAGTTCCTTGCGCAGGGTCTCGAGGCGCCGCTTGCTCGCCTCGTCCTTCTCCTTCTCGAGGGCCTTCTCCTCGATCTCGAGCTGCAGGACGCGGCGCGTGACCTCGTCCAGCTCGGCCGGCATCGAGTCGATCTCGGTGCGGATCATGGCGCACGCCTCGTCCATCAGGTCGATGGCCTTGTCCGGCAGGAAGCGGTCCGAGATGTAGCGGTCGGACAGCGCCGCCGCGGCGACCAGTGCGCCGTCCTGGATGCACACGCCGTGGTGCAGCTCGAAGCGCTCCTTGATCCCGCGCAGGATGGAGACGGTGTCCTCGACGCCCGGCTGATCCACCACCACGGGCTGGAAACGCCGCTCCAGCGCGGCGTCCTTCTCGATGTGCTTGCGGTACTCGTCGAGGGTCGTGGCGCCGATGCAGTGCAGCTCGCCGCGGGCCAGCATCGGCTTCAGCATGTTGCCGGCGTCCATGGCGCCCTCGGCCTTGCCGGCGCCGACGATGGTGTGCAGTTCGTCGATGAAGAGCAGGATGCGCCCGTCGGCGGCCTTGATCTCCTGCAGCACGGCCTTCAGCCGCTCCTCGAACTCGCCGCGGAACTTCGCACCGGCCACCAGCGACCCCATGTCGAGCGCGAAGACGGTCTTGTCCTCGAGTCCCTCGGGCACGTCGCCGCGCACGATGCGCTGCGCGAGGCCCTCGACGATGGCGGTCTTGCCGACCCCCGGCTCGCCGATCAGGACGGGGTTGTTCTTGGTCTTGCGCGAGAGGATGCGGATCACACGCCGGATCTCGGCATCGCGGCCGATGACCGGGTCCATCTTGCCGTCGCGGGCGTACTGGACGAGGTCGCGGCCGTACTTCTCGAGTACCTCGTAGGTCGCCTCGGGGTCGGCCGACTGCACGCGCTGGCTGCCGCGCACCTCCTTCAGCGCCCCCAGCACGCGCTCGCGGGACACCTGGAAGTCGGCGAGCATACGCCCGGCAGCCGTCTTCGCGCCCTCGGCGACCAGCGCCAGGAGCAGGTGCTCGACGGAGACGTAGTCGTCGCGCAGCTTCTTGGCCTCGTCCTCGGCGCGCACGAGCAACTGATTGAGGCGTTGCGTGACGTACACCTTCCCAGGCTCGGCGCCGGGGCCCGTGACCTGCGGGCGACTCTGCAGATCGCGCACGACGGCCTGCGTCAGCGGCTCGACCTGCACCTCGGCCCTCTTGAGCAGCCGCGGCACGACGCCCTCGTCCTGCTGGAGCAGGGCGAGCAGCACGTGCTCCCCGTCCACCTCGACGTGCTGGAATCGCACCGCCGCCGTCTGCGCGGCCTGCAGCGCCTCCTGGCTCTTGTGCGTCAGCTTGTTCGGGTCCATCTCCAGCCTCCCGTCATCCACGGTTCTCGCTCCGGACGCCGCGCCCGGGGACAGCGAAGAGGGCGCAAGCGCCTTGCCAACGGATCTGGGCGTGCAGAGCGTCGCATGCGACGTCGCAGTAGGCACCACGAGCGTCGCTGCGACGTCGCAGCTTCAGACGTCGCACTCGTCGTGCCCCCGCAATCGCGAGCCCCGCCTGCCACGCCGTCTCAGAAGGTGTTGACAAGAGAAACGCGGCGCCGGTCACGCGACTTGCGCGGATCCGAGCCTGGGATTGTCGCAGCGTCCAGTGGCGCAAGTCGCGCGCCGCTGTTGCGCTCGTCCGTGGAGCCCGCCGGACGGCGCTGCGCTCGCTCGATGACTCGTACAGGGGAGTCACGTTCGCGACCGCGCCTTGCCGGCAGGCTCCACGAACAAGCCGACGCTCCCTTTTCTTTTGTCAACACCTTCTCAGGCAACGTGACGCATCCTCTTCCCAGAACGTGATCCGAGTCCTATCCTGTCCATGTATCCGTATCCTGTGGGGAGACCGCCCAATGACCCGAACCGTGTTCCACACCCTGGCCGCCGCGCTCGTGATCGGCCTGTCCGTGACGCTGGCGTTCGCGCTCGAGACGTCGATCTCCTGGCTTCCCGAAGTCAACTCGACGCGCCCGGTGGCGCAGATCACGTACGCGTGGAAGGTGAAGGGCGGCGACGCCCGCGGCAAGGAGCGGCTCTACGTCGTCGATGGCGGCGGCTTCCTCGGCGACTTCGGCGCCTCGTGCTTCGGGAGTGCCGCACCGCGCCGCAACGAGACGGCGGCGTTCGACTTCTCGGTCTTCGCCCCCATCGGCACCGGCCGCAACACCAACTCGACGCTGACCTGTCGCTACGACACGCGGCGCGACAAGACCGACGAGGCCGCGCTGAATCTCGAGGAGTCGGCCTACACGTTCCAGGAGTTCGACGACGGTATCGCCGGTCGCAACAGGTTCATCAAGAGGCTGAACAAGCGTCCGGCCGTGACCATCGACGGGCTGCTCGTCGTGCAACGCATGAAGTCCAAGGCGCGCATCCGCAGCCGCCGCGACTCGTTCCGCGGAGCGCTCAGCGTGCAGGCGCAGGGCATCGTGACGTCGGGCGCCAACGCCGACCGCCGCTTCAAGGCCAAGATCAAGATGAAGTTCCGCAACGCGCGGAGGCAGGCCCTTTTCGCCGGCGTCCGCGGCAGCGAGACGATCCAGATCGGCAAGTAGAGCGGTGCGGGAACGTGGGCTTGCGGCCGCGCGCTCGCTCGCGGCGGGTCTCGCGTCCGAAGCGGTGCCCCAGAGAGTGCGGGAACGGTTCCCGACTACCTGCGCGGGCGAGTCGCGCGGCGCCTCCGCGTCGTCTCCAAGGGGGGGCGCGAGCCGTCGGATCCGCCGGTCCTCGGCCGCGCTGAATCGTCAGGCAACGTGCGGGGCGTCATGGTGGGCTCGACCGTGCATCGCCGTCCCGTCGGGAACGTCGGCGCCACCCTCCGCGTGCTACGCGATCAGCGGCGCGCCTTTTCGGCCTTCTTCTCGGCCTTCTTGGCTTTCTTCTCCTTGATGCTCAGCTTCGGCTTGTTGCTCTTGGAGATGTTCTTCTGACCCTTTGCCATGGCGGAGCCTCCTTGCCGGCCCCGGTCGTCGGGCCCTCGATCGAACGCACGGTACGAACCCGGAGCGTACAGTCCTCGCGCACGACAAAGCGGCAATCCGCAACGGCGGCGTGTGTCTCATCCGGGCAGAGCGGCCGGCCGCACCTCTCCCGACGCCTGTCGCACGTGCCACACGACGACCGCCTCCATCTCGTCGGCGTCGTGGTCGTCCAGGCTCTCATTCCCCGCCGGCGGGCGCCGGGATGCGCGGCGGCCTCCTCCTCGCGACCGAGCGCGTGCAGGATGTCGCCGAGCACCTGTTCGCCCGCCGCGACGATCGCCACGGCGCCGATCTCGCGCGCCGCCGTGAGCCCCAGATCGAGCCCAGGTTGCCGACGGCGACGGCCTCGCGCCGCGCATCCCCGATCTCGCGCGCGAGCTCGAGAGCGCGCTCGTCACAGGCCCGTGCCGCGTCGAAGTCGCCGAGCGACCAGGCGGCGTTGCCGAGGCCGCCGAGGGCGTTGGCCTCGAGTTCACGGTCACCCAGGCCGCGCGCGAGTTCCAGCCCCGCCGTCAGCCGCTCGCGTGCGACGTCGAAATGCCCGCGCTCCGCCGCCGCGGCCCCGAGATGGCCGAGGAGCATGCACTCGAGGCGCGTGAGACCACCCGCGCGCGCCTCGCTCAGTGCCTCTGAGAGGGTCTTCTCGGCCGCCTCGGCGCGCCCTCCGCGCAGGTCGTACCAGCCCCGTCCCGCCCGCAGTTCCAGCAACGCGGCGCGGTCACCGATCTGCGCGGCGAGCGCCTCGGCCGCGACGAGCGCCGCGAGATGCTCGCGCCGCCGCCCGAGGTGCTCGAGGTACCCGATCTCCCGTCGCAGCACGGCCAGCCGCGCCGGCTGCTCGAGGGCATCGGCGGCGCCCAGCGCCAGACGGCAGAGCTCGGCGGCCTCGTCCTTCGAACGCGCCTCGACGTGCGCGAGGGCGGCCATCAGGTACGGCCGCGCGCGGTCCGGCGAGCCGCCCCGCAGGAAGTGCCCCGCCAACCGCCCCGCGACGGCGCCCGGAACGCCGCTCGCCGTCGAGGCCCTCCCCGCCCGTGCGGGATCCTCGCGCAGGAGCCGCTCCGCGGCCTCCCCCAGCACGTCGTGATACTCCGCGCGCAGCGCCGGCGAGAGCCGCGCGTACAGGGACTCCTGCACCTGGTGGTGGTCGAAGACGAAGCGCGGTCCCGACGCGCGCACGAGACGGTGGCAACGCTCCATGCGGCCCAGAGTGCGCAGCACCGGGATGCGCGCCTGCCCGAGGGCCGCGGCGACGGGCGCCGGCTCGAACTCGAAGCCGCAGCACGACGCGACGTCGAGGATCTCCTGCTCGTCCTCGGACAGCTCCGCGATGCGCGCCTCGATCAGGTCGGTGACGGAC
The DNA here is from genome assembly GCA_024277065.1 of Planctomycetota bacterium. Taxonomy (GTDB): domain Bacteria; phylum Planctomycetota; class JAJSAM01; order JAJSAM01; family JAJVHW01; genus JAJRPF01. The sequence continues at coordinate 1,524 of JAJRVY010000141.1, read as the reverse complement.
GAGGGCACGTCGATCCCGCCGATGACGCCCGTCGTTGACCACGACCCGTCAGCCCCCCGCCGCAGACGGCCGGACTCCATCAGCCCGCGCAGGATCTCGAAGACGAAGAAAGGGTTGCCGTCGGACTTGCGCGCGAGCTGCCGGCCGAGCTCGTCGGCCAGGCGCTCGGAGCGCAAGGCATCGGTCAGCAGCCGCCCGACATCCCGTGGGCCGAGGCGCCGCAGTGTCACGCGTTGCGCGTGCGGCAGGGCGGCGACGCCCGCCACGAAACGCTCCGGCAGGCCGGGCCGGGATGCTCCGAGGAGAAGAACGCGCCGGTCGCGCACGCCCAGCGCCAGGGCCCGGAACAGGGCCCGGCCCTCCGCCGGGGCGAAGTGCAGGTCGTCCACGACGAGCAGCACCGGCCGCTCGGCGGCGAGAGCCTGGACGGTGCGCACGACGGCGGCCTCGACAGCGTCGCGCGCGAGGGCCGGACGGTCCGCACCGGGCGCCTCGCCGCGCACCAGCGCCGCGAGCCCCGCGACGAGCACCGGCGCCCCCGGGAGCAGCGCGGCCAGCCGCCCCGCCGCCGCCGCCGCGCGGAAAGCGTCCTCGAGCAGCGCGATCTGCTCGTCGCGGCCGTGCAGGGCGGTCTCGCGCGGCAGCCGGATGCGGCGCAGGCGGCCGCCCTCGCGCGCGCGCAGCGCCGCACGCCGCGTCTGCCACCACTCCGAGTCCTCGCCCGCGTCCAGGACATCGCGCAGCTCGCGGGCCGTCTGGAAGCGCGCCGCCGGTCCCTTCGCGAGGAGCGTGTGGACGACCTCCTCGAAGAACGCCGAGAGCTGCGGACATGCTTCGCCGAGGCGCGGTGGAACGACCTCGAGAACGCGGTGCATGACGGTGGCGAGATCGTCTCCCGCGAACGGGTTCTCGCCACTCGCAAGCTCGTACAGCAGGATGCCGAGCGCGTGCAGGTCGGCGCGGCCGTCGAGCGGGGCGCCGTCGCCGCGGAACTGCTCCGGCGAAGCGTAGTGGAGCGACCCGATGAACGCGCCGGTACGCGAGAGCACGACGGAGGCGTCCGCGACGTGGGCGACGCCGAGATCGGTCAGCTTGACGGCGTGCTCCGCCGTGATGAGCACGTTGTCGGGCTTGACGTCGCGATGCACGACGCCCGCGGCGTGCACGGCGGCGAGGGCATCGGCCAGCTCCCGCGCCACGTGGCGGCAGAGGTCCTCCGGGGCCGCGCCCATCTCGTCCTGGAGCGCGCGCAGCGCCTGTCCCTCGACGTACTCCATCACGAGGAACGGCACGCCGCGGCCCGCGGCGGCGGCGCCCCCCGCGCCGAGGACGCGCACGACGCCGGGATGGTGCACGCCCGCCCCGATGCGCGCCTCGCGCAGGAACCGCTCACGATGTCGCGTCGAGGCGCTCAGGTGGGTGCGCAGGAGCTTCACTGCGACGCGCTCGCCGCCGGGCGCCGCGGCGAGGTACACGACGCCCATGCCCCCCTCGCCGAGCCGCTCGAGCAGGCGGTGGCCGTCG
>JAJRVY010000140.1 GCA_024277065.1 Planctomycetota bacterium | reverse complement strand
GGCCAGGAACACGACGATCGTGTTCTCGAGAACGCCGCGCTCACGCAACCCGTCGAGCGCGCGACCGAACCAGCGCGAGGCGTCGCGCACCTCGCCGTCGTACTGTGCGCGGAGCCTCTCGCGGACACCGGGCACGGGCTCGGGCGCGACCTGGAAGGGCAGCACGCCGTTGTAGGGCGGCGTGGCGGCGTACGCCGCGCCCACCGGGAAGCCGAACGCCTCCGCGTCCGCGCGCGGCGGATCGTAGGGCAGGTGCGGCTCCATGACGTGGACGTAGGCGAACCACGGCGCGGCGTCACCCTCGCCGCCGCCGTCGGCCGCGTCGATCCACGGCAGGAGGCCGTCCTCGACGAGCGCCCGGGCGCCGCGATCCGCGTGGCGCCCGACGCCGAACGGCTCCCCCACCAGCGAGAGCACGCGCGTCATGAACAGCACCTTGCCGAGCAGCGTTCCGCTCACGAACACCGAGGGCCGCACGTAGTCCACGGAGTCGAAGCCCTGCCCGAAGCCGAACTCGGGCGTGACGAACGGGTTGTCGATGAACGCCGCGGTGCGCCAGCCTGCGGCGCGCAGGACCTCGGGTAGCGTGCGCGCCTCGGGCACGAGGATCTCGCGCTGCTGCACGCAGGCGTGGGACGCGGGGTAGAGCGACGTCATCAGCGATGCGACCGACGGCTTGGTCCACGACGTCGTGCTGCGACAGTCCTCGAACAGCGTGGCGCCCGCGGCGAAGGCATCGATCTCCGGCGTCGTCGGGCGCTCGTAGCCGTAGCACGACAGCGCGTCGGCGCGCAGCGTATCGACGAGGAACACGAGGACGTTGGGGTGCGCCACGCCCTCGCGCGCGGCGGCGCGGACCGCCGGGCCGTCGTCCCGCGGGCCGCCGACGACGCGCACGCCGCCGCCGATCAGGACGGACGCGAGCGCGACGGCGGTCCACTTGGCGGCGCCCACACGATCGTCGCCCGGGCCGTCGTAGAGCCGGCGGAAGAGCAGGTAGCCCGCCACGAGGAGCGCGATGTCCACGACCAGCGAGAGCGCCGACGTGAAGTCGTCCATGAAGACGACGTTGACGTAGGCGCCGACGAGGAAGAGCCCGGCGCCCAGTGCCACGAGCAGCGACAGCGCGCGGCGCGACCACTCGAATCGCCGTGCGAGCACGGCCGCCGGCACACCGCCGGCGGCGAACGCGACGGCGTAGCCGAGCATCACGCCGGGGACGTCGGCGGCGCCGACGATCTCGTTGCCCGCGCGCAACGCGAGCAGGGCGTCCGCGAGACCGGTCGCGAGCCCGGCGACGGTCCCGATCAGGAGCCCGCGCCAGAGCAGCGCCGACGTCGGCGTGGCGTCGCCGTCAGGCTCCTGAGCGGAAGCCATAGAACTCCGTCAGGGCGAGATCCGGCACGGCGTCGCGCCGCACGAGGATCGTCCGCACGGCCCAGAAGTCATCGAAGATGCGGTACTTCAGCGCGGTCTCGTCGAGATAGTCCACGCCCGCCGAGCCACCGGTGCCGACGCGGCGGCCGATCTCGCGCTCGACCATGCGCGCGTGACGCTGACGGAAGATCACGAACGCCTGCTCGAGCGCGACGATCTGATCGACGACGTCGCGCGGCCAGGCGAGCAGCGGCAACTGCCGGTAGCTCTCGATGAAGAGCAGCGCGGCGCGGATGCGCGAGCGGCGCGCGCGCGCCACGGGGTCGGCGACGCCCTCGGCCAGCAGGAACGACCGCGTGCTCGCGCCCTCCTTGTCGTAGCGCCCGGCCAGGCGCGCGCGCTCGTCGTCACTGCGCGCCTGCCCGGCCGCGAGTTCCAGCGTGGCGTCCAGCTCCGTGCGCTGCGCGGTGAGGAAGTCCTCGATGAACGACCGCACGACGGCGGCGTCGCGGTCGTCCCCGGCGCCCGCGGGCGACGAACCACGGATCGGCGTCCGCCAGAGCCAGTCATCGACCGCCTCGCGCAGCGACGGCGTGTCCGCGCGGCGGCGCTCGACGCGTGCTCGCGCCGGGCTCGGGGAACCGTCGTGGGAGTCGAGCGCCGCCATGTAGCTGCCTTCCCAACCGAGGTGGATGCGCTTGTCGTCGGCGAGACCGAGCAGGATCTCGAGCTCGCGGAGCTGCGCCGACTGAAAGCCCGAAGCGGGCAGCAGCTTGTCGCGGAAGTCCAGGAAGTCGCGCGTCGAGAGGGTCTCAATGACGCGGAAGTGGGACACGCAGTGGTCGAGGAGTTCGCGCACCCGGCGCAGCGCGGCGGAGGCCCGGCTGAGCTGTTGATCCGGCACGGGATCCTGGCTCATGAGGTCGCGCGCGGCCTCGATCTCGCGCAGGATGAGCTTGAACCACAGCTCGTAGACCTGGTGCACGACGATGAACAGCACCTCGTGGTTCGAGAGCCGGTCCTCGTCGCCCTCGGTGCCCCCCTGGAGCGCGAGCAGTTCCTCGATGCGCAGGTAGTCCAAGTAGGTGGGGATGCGACGGGCGCCCTGCTGCGCGGTGGCGGGCGGTGGCGGGGGAGCGGCGGGCGGGGTCTCGGGTGCGTCGTTCACGGGGTGCGCCTCGCTGGGGTCGGATGCAGCCGCGAGGCTATGGGCCCGCGCAAGAACGACTTCCGGGATTCGGTCGGCTACGACGGCGCATGGCGGCGTTGCCTCTCCTCCCCGACTCGGCTCCGCGATGAGTCGCGTCGTCGCGGCGCCTTGCCCTACGCCGTCTCGCTCGCCCTCGGTCCCAGGAACTCGTTCCTGCGCGAACCCTATCCCACCACCGGCGCCGCGCGCGCCTACTCCTCGGCGGGGCCGGGCGCCGGCTGCGCTGCCGGCTCGCCGCCGGCGTCACGACCCACTGCGTCCCCAGCGGTACCCGGGAGCGACGCCCCTGGGAGCGACACATGCAGCGCCGCGGCGCGCATCGCCTCGGCGTCGTCCTGCACCACCGCCACGGCGTCGGGCGAGAGGAACGCGACGCGCAGGCCCGGGACATCGTC
>JAJRVY010000139.1 GCA_024277065.1 Planctomycetota bacterium | reverse complement strand
TCCGTCGTGTAGGCGTAGTCCGTGTCGTCGGCGCTCGTCTCGTCGGTCGCCTCGTGCGCCGTGTTGGCGCCGGAGACGCTGAACTGCGACAGTCGCGTCGTGGCATCGGGGCGCGCGTACTGCTGTGCGAGAGCGGGCGCGACCGCTGCCAGGATGAACAGGCCGGTGAGCGCCATGCGGTGGATCGCGGAGGTCATCGGATCACCTCCACGCGCGAGAGGTCGGCGTCGCTGACGAACACCTTGCCGTCCCAACTCGGTTCGGCGTCGAGCGGGAGCCTGAAGTCCCCCGGCCCCGTGCCGTCGCTGCCGTAGTCAGAGATGTAGGCGCCGCTCACCGGGTCGAGGATCTGCACACGCAGAAGGTACGTGTCGAGTACGTGGAGATAGCCGTCGGCGGCCAGGAAGACGCTCTGCGGCGCGACGAACTTGCCTTCCCAGTCCCATGTCACGTTCCACCAGCCGCTGCTGCTCGGGAACCCGCCGAAGTACCGCAGCAACTTGCCGCCCGTGTCGAACACCTTCACGAAGTAGTCCGCCTTGTCGAGGACGTAGATCTCGGTCACGGTGGCGCCGGTGCTCGTCGTGCGCGTTGCGGCCTCGACGGCGATCGGCTCCTGCAGCAGGCCCTTGCGGAACGTGCCTGCGTGGGCACCCCCCGGGCCGAACACCCACACGACGGCGGACTCGGCGTCGGCCACGTAGAGGTTGCCGTCGTCGTCGAAGTCCATGTCCACGGGCTTGCGCACCAGCGAGTCGCCGATCGTGCGCACGAGACCGCCGTCGGTGGCGGAGTAGACCTCGATACGGTCGCGGCCGTCCTCGCCGACGTAGATCTCTCCCGCCGTGCTGACGGCGACGCCGAGCGGATGCTCGAAGCCACCGATCTCGCCCGAGGGCGAGAGATCCGCGGACAGGATGAAGACGGCGCCGACGCCTGGATCCGAGACGACCCAGCGATCGCTGCCGAGCGGCGCGAGCCGCGCCGGGCGTGTCAGCTCGTAGATGACGCGCAGCGGATCGCCGCCTGCGCTCAGCGAGAAGTATTCGCGGATGAACGTGAACAGGCGCGCGTAGTGCTTCTCCCAGCGGGCGTTCGTGTCGATCCACGTGGGCCAGTCCACGTCCTGCCAGTCCTGCTCGAGCTTGCGCCGGGCGAAGAGGTCGAGGTCGTCGAGATCGACGTCGCCGTCCTTGTCGAGATCGCTCTTGTCCTTGGGGCCCCGGCGATCATCGTCGTCGCGATCGTCATCGTCATCGCGATCACGGTCGTGACGGCCGTCGTCGTCCTTGTCCTTGTCGCGCTCGCCCTTGTCGCCCTTGTCCTCGTGCTTCTTGCGCGCCTTGTGGTCCCTGCGGCCTCCGGCGATGGCCTCGTCCCCGGGGGTGCCCAGGGGCGCCAGCCAGATCGTGGCCAGAGCGAGAATGAAGGCCACGAGAATGCGATGGGCGCGGCGCGTAGCCACGCGTCCCGTTGAGCTGGTGCTCATATCTCCGTCTCCTGCGACGGGGAACGGTCCGCACGGCAGCTGGATCGTGCGCGAGTTCCGCCGAGTGGTAAGTCTAGTACGAGACGGGACTTGAGGCTGTGACGAAGGTCACGCGCCAGGTGTCCTGCGGCAGCGCGGCGCGGCGCGGCGCGGTCAGTAGTTCTCGTCCTTGTGGTCCTCGCCGTGACACCGCAGGGAACACCGCCCCTTGAAGCGCCCGTCATCGATGAACTCGAGCCGCCCGTTCGACGAGGGACTGACGTCACTCGCGCGGAAGTTGATGAGGTGGGTGTAGTCACCTGACTGCTCGGTGTTGCGGTCGATGCCGTGCGGATCGTGGCACGCCACGCAGGGAATCCGCTCGCGCAGGTGTTTGCGGTGTTCCCCGAAGCTGTCGTCGTTCAGGATCGACGCCCGCTCGTGGCAGTCGTAGCACAGTGCGTAGGCGCTCGTGCTCTCCATGACGGTCGTGCCCGTGTCGTAGCGCAGTTTGAGCAGATAGTTCCAGCGCGAGCCGTGGGGGCCGCTCGGGCCCGCCCCCCCCACGCCGGGGCCGCTGTCGTTGTCGTGGCAATCGGTGCAGACGAGCAGCGAACCCGTCGTGTACGGCTGCTTCAGACTCGGCACGTCAGGGTTTTTCCCGGTGGCCTCGATCGGGTGGTAGGAGGAGTTCCCCGTGTTGAAGCGCCGGCGAACGTTCGCCTGGTCCGCCACGCGCCGAATGCGGGTCGGCTCGGTGTCGGCGTCGTCGGAGTGGCAGCCGTAGCAGACCTCGTACTGATACGTGGACTCTTCGAGCGCCGAGCCCGCGGAACTCAGGCCCGGGACGCCCAGCAGGGCGCCCGAGACGGTGCGCCCGGTGCCCGGCGTGCCGTTGGCCTGGTGTGAGTTGTGGCAGTTGCGGCACGCGGCAGGGCGCTTGCGGCCGTCCGGCAACGAGTCGATACCGCCCGCCAGATTCGTTGTGGTCTTGCCGTGCGCCGAGAACTTGTTCTGTTCCGCGACGATGTCGGCGTTCGCCACCGTGCCCGCGTGGCAGACGCGACAGACGTCGTCCGCGATGTCGCTCGAGAGGAGGCGCTCGCGGCCCTGCGCGCCGTGCTGCACGTGGCAGTTGCGGCAGGCGTTCGTGGACACGTCGTCGAACGCCGAGAACGGCCACGGGTCGCTCCCGGCGCCGTTCCAGCGCGCCGCGGATGTCGCGTGGGAGGACGCGGCCCAGCCCTTCTCGTCGTGGCACTTCGTGCAGAGCCCCCCGGAGCGCGGGTCCGCCCGCAGAAAGTCCCCGAACGTGTTGTCGTGGGGGTCGTGGCACGACGTGCACTGCACGTCCCCCGCTGCGTCCACCATCGGCCGCCCTCCGGCCGTCGGCGCCACCCGCAGGCTCGGTCCACGCGCGGCGAGTGACGCCTGGTAGGAGAACGAGACCGGGTGGTCGTCGGAGAGGTCCTGCCCCAGCCGCGCTCTCCCCGCGGGCACGAAGCCGTCTCCGGACATCGCGATCACCTGGGTGCGGCTCAGCACCTCCCCCATCGCGATGGTCCCATCGTGGCAGGACAGGCACAGGCGCGAGGCCCCGGTCGGTTGACCGGGCTTGACCTTGAGCGAGGGCGAGTCGTACGTCGTGTAGGCCCCGCCGGGATCGCGGCGGTTCCACAGCGGCGCCCGCGGGCTGGCGTTGTGCGTGGCGTGGCAGAACACGCAGATCTGGTTCTCGCTCGTGGCGCGCACGGACCCGGTCCCACTCGTCGAGAGGTTGTGCGGTGTGCTCGCGATGTCCTGCGCCGACGCCCCCGTCGCCGCGGCGAGCAGCAGGCAGAGCGCTCCGAGGTGAACTCTCATCGTGGACCTCCACCCAGGTATCGGAACATCTGTACGCGCGAGTTGTAGGCATCGCAGACGTAGATCAGGCCACGGTCGTCGATGGTGAGCCCCGCCGGCAGCGCGAACTCCCCCTCGTCGGGGCCCGCCGAGCCGAACGCCAGCAGGAATGCGGCGCTCTGGTCGAAGATCTGGACGTTGTCGAAGAGGGCGTCCACGACGTACACGTTGCCGTCGCCGTCCATCGCCACGCCCTTGGGCCGCTGCAGATCGCCGCTGCCGTCGCCCTCTCCGCCGATCGTGGCGAGCGTCTCGCCCTCGGGGGAGAGGACGACGACCCGGAACTGCAACGAGTCCGAGACGAGCAGGCGACCGCCCTTCGCGATGGAGAGGTGCGTGGGGTAGTAG
>JAJRVY010000138.1 GCA_024277065.1 Planctomycetota bacterium | reverse complement strand
GCCTGCGCAGGCGGAGCCCGGGCTCTCGTTCTCGTCCTCGGGCTCGACGCCGAGGGCGCGCAGCACATCGACGACGCCCGCGCAGAGCGCCGCGCCCTCGCGCAGCAGGCGGTGGGTGCCGGTGGAGTTCGCGCTGTCCACGCGCCCCGGCACCGCGAGCACATCGCGCCCGATGTCGAGCGCGTGGTCGGCCGTGATGAGCGATCCCGAGCGCTCCCCCGCCTCGACGACGACCACGACGGCGGCCATCGCCGCCAGGATGCGATTGCGGCGCGGGAAGTGGTGCGGCAGCGGCGGCACGTCGAGCGGGAACTCGGACAGCACGGCGCCGCGCCCGGCGGCGATCTCGCGCGCGAGCGGCACGTGCTCGGGGGGATAGAAGCGCGCCATCCCGCCGCCCAGCACGCCGACCGTGCGACCACCGGCCGCGAGCGCCCCGCGGTGTGCCGCCGCGTCCACGCCGCGGGCCAGCCCCGACACGACCGTGATTCCCATGCGGGCCAGATCACCCGCCAGCCGCCGCGCCTGCGCCCGCCCGTACGTCGATGCCCGCCGCGACCCGACGATCGCCACACCCCGCCGATCCGGTGCCGTCAGTTCGCCGCGACGAAACAGGAGCAGCGGCGCATCGGCGAGGTCGTCCAGACCCTGCGGCCAGTCCTCGCTGCCGGGCCAGACGACGTGCGCGTCGGCGGCCGCCGCCCGGTCGAGCTCCGACGCCACGTCCTGCCGCGACGGCACGGTCGCCGCGAGCGCGGCGCGCGCCCGACCGACGCCGCGCACGGCCTGCCAACCGCCCGCGCCGGCCGCCAGGGCCGCCCGCGCGCCCCCGAAATGCGCGACAATCCGGGACGCCACTCTGGGCGACAGTCCGGGCAGGGAGACGAGGCGCAGGCGCGCCACGATCTCGGGATCATAGGCTCGTTTCTCGGCGTTCTTGCCGCAAGGTGACGCGACATCATGGGCGCCAGAGTGCGCGACAGAAGGCGCAGCATCCGGGGCGCGTTCCGGCTCCGCCTGCGGCGCCGTTCCAGCGATCGAATCGGAGTGCTCCACACCCTCTAGGTCGCGCGAGAGGGCCGAAGGTTACGGCGGCACCCCGGATTCTTTTTGCCGCGTCAGCGCCCCGCGAGCGCGCGCACCAGATCGATCGCCGGGCCCATGGGGTCCAGCGGCGCGGCCGAGCGCACGACGCCCCGATCGTCGATCATCAGCCAGAGCGGCACCTCCGGATAGCCGCGGTAGATGACCGACCCGTCGGGCTGATGGTTGGCAGCGCGCAGCGTCTCACGCACGTCCGCGTGGCCCGCGTGCCGCAGGACGGCGGCGATGCTCTCGTGGGCCGTCGCCGGATCGCGCACGAGTTCGTCGTCCGCGGCGACCGCCCCGGGCACCGCCACGTACACCGCGATCTCGCGCCGCAGGTCGCCCAGCCAGCGCAGATAGGTCTCCACCGCCGCGCCGACCGCCGGCGGCTCGAGCAGACTCTCGGGCGTGCCGTCCGGATACCAGAGCAACAGCGTGCCGCGCGGCGACAGCGGGAGTCCGGCGACGCGGCGCCCGGCGACGGTGGCCCACGGGAACGTGCCGTGCCGCCGCGGATCGAGCGCCTCGTCGAGACGCGCGCCGGGCACCGCCGCCTCGGCGCCGAGCGTGCGATGCCGCCGCACCGCCGGCTCCTCGAAACGCACGAGGCCGCGCGAGAGCCCGAAGCCGACGCGCCCCTCGATCGGCGTCCCCGTCGGGCGCCGGTGGCTCAACTGGACGGCGCCGTCCACGAGCACGGTGACGTACGGCCCCGCGACGCGCACCTCGAGTTCGAACACGTCACGCGGGCTGGGGAAGACGACGGTCTTGCGCAGCGCCGCCACGCGCCGCCCCCAGGGCCGCAGATCCGACACGCCGATCGCGATCTCCGACAGCGGCGTGCCGCTGTCGCGATTGCCGACGGCGTAGTTCCAGTCCCCGCCGCCGAACGAGATGCGCAGCCCGCGGTCGCGGTGCGTCTTGCCGACGACGAGTTCGCCGCCGGCGAACGCCGAGAGGAAGCGCACGCGCGTCCGCACCGTGTACGCACCCTGCATCCACGCAGCCGACTCGACGAAGACACGGCGCCGACGCGCGTCGCGCACGGCGTTCGAGCTCTCGGCGCCCTCGCGCCGCCGTCCCAGTTCGACGGCGTCCACGGTCGGGCGGTACCACGGCCCAGGCTCGCTGTAGAGCGGCGCCCAGCGCGTCTCCACGACGCCGCCGCGCAGCAGCGAGACGTAGGGTCGCAGCTCCGGCGCGTGCGGCTCGCGCTCACCGTCCCCGTCCGTGCCCCCGTCCATGCCGCCGTCCGCGGCACCGTCCGCGGCGCCGTCGCGCCCGGGCCCCTCACCGAGCAGCGGCAGGCCCAGCCACGCCGCCAGCCGATCGTGCTCGGCACGCAGGGCACGCGCCAGCCGCGGACGGCCGGCGACGGCGGCGGCCTGCGCGGCCTCACCGTAGGACGCCGCGACGGCCGCCGCCGCGCGCCAGGGCGCCGCCGCCGTTCCTCCCGGCGCGCCGGGCGGCGGCGTGTGCAGTACGGGATCGACGTGGTGTGCGAGCAGCCGCAGGGTCCACGCCACGTCGGCGTGGCCCGCCGCCGCGTTCTGCTCCGCCGCAGAGGACAGCTCTGCGGCGTCGGCCTCGTCGGCGCGCAGTGCCCAGTGCACGGCCTCGAGTGCGGCGCGCTTGCGTCCCTCCGCGAGCAGGATGCGCGCCGCCGCCACGGCGTGGTACTGGCCGTGGTCGGGGGGATCGCTGCGCGAGCGGCCCGGCTGGAACGTGGGGCGGTCGAAGATCGGACGCGCCACCAGGCGCCCGCGGTTCGCCTCGATGCGCGCACGGCGGGCGCGATCCAGCATCGTCTGTTTCCAGGGTGCGGCGGGCGTCGCCCCCGACCCACCCTCGGCGGCGTAGCGGCCGAACAGTGCGGCGAAGGCGCCCAAGTCGGCGGGGCGCCCGTCCTCGCCGTCACAGAAGAACGACTCGAAACGCGCCACCGGCTCCGTGCGCGGCTTGGCGCGGAATGAGCGCAGGTAGGCCGTGATCCGCGGCCGGAAGAGCGGCGTGCCGTCCTGCGCGGGCGCGAAGTCCGCGAAGCGCCGCAGGAACGCGAACAACGCGTATCCGGCGTCGTAGTTGTGGCGATAGTCGGCGATCTCGCCGCGCAGGAGATCGCGCAGACCGTCCGGACGCGTGTAGCCCTTCGCGTTGGCCTCCCACAGACGCATCCAGGCCGTGACGTCCTCGTTCACGTCCGCGGCGTCCGGGCGCAGCGATCCGCTCTGCACGTAGACCGCGCGGCCCTCGGACAGCCACGCGGGGAGCCCGGGGTAGAGCGCGCCGTCGAAGCGGTGGTTCAGTTCATGCACCAGCGTGCCGCCGAGGCCGCCGCGCGTGGGGAAGCGCGCGATCATCGTCGTGACGTCACCGGCCTGGAAGCCGCCCGCCCACCAGAAGGGCTGCCCCTCGCCCTCGAAGTCGCGATAGTCCGGGCAGAGCCGCACGAGGCCCTGGCGTCGCTCGAACGGATCGCCCCCGAACCAGCGCACGAGGCGCGCATGGTGCAGCTCGATGTCGGACGTCACGGTCAGAAGCGTGACGAGTCCGCAGACGGTCTCGACGCGGTAGCGTGCCTGCAGCGACAGCGCCACGCCGGGCGCGCTCCAGCGGCCGTGGCGCACGTTCCAGGCGTCGATCTCCGCGGCCTCCACCTGCTCGAGGGACGGCACGTCCCAGACGGGCCGCTCGGGCGCCGCCCCGTCGGCGTCCTGTGCTGCGGCGGCCGCCGCGGCGTCCTCGCGCTCACGCAGTTCACGGCGCATCTCGGCGATGGCGCGCGCCGCGCGCTGCGCCGCACCTCCCGGCACGGCGCCGGCCGTCTTGCTCTGGCCGGCCTGCTGCGCGAGGCCGCGGACCGTCCGCGCCGCCTCGAGAGCCGTGTCCAGATCCCCCCGCCCGCGCGCCGTCGTGACCACGCCGAGCAAGGCGCGGACGACGCTGTCCGTGTCGGGAGCGGTGCGTGCCTCGGCGGCGAGGAAGCGCGCCTCGAGACCGCCCGCGAGAGCGGACGCCCCGGAAGGCGACCCGGCGGACAGCTCGCGCGCGAGACCGCGCAGCCAGAGCAGTGTGCCGTGCCCCGTCGCGCCCTTCTGTCTGGCCACGGCGACGCGAATCGCATCGAGCGCCTTGGCGTGGCCGCGCGCCGCCGCCTGCGCGAACGCGGCATCCGCGGCGAGCGACCGCGGCCAGTCGCGGGGCGGCGTGAAACGGCCGCCGTCGTCCGCGCCCGCGAGCGCCGCGTGCAGCATCCAGAGCGCGCCGGACTCGCCGTCGGGGCCGTCGAGGGCGATGAGCGCGGACAGCACGTCGCCATCCGCGGGCGCGATCGCGAGCGCCCGCAGGAGATGGTGACGCACCTCGGCGCGATCCCCCGCGGCGCGCGCCTTGGCCGCGGCGGCGAGCCGGCGCGCGACGACCGGCGCGGCATCGGGGGCCTCCGGCGCCGGGGCATCGCGGCCCGCGGCCAGGCCGGCGCCGAGGAGCAGCAGCGCGAGCGTCAGGCGGCGGGGCGGCGTCGTCACGGACGCATCGTACGGGATGGCGACGAGCCCGCGGGACGACCACACCGCAGCCGCGTCACGTTCTCACAACGCGTGAACGAGGAAGACGGGGGCGCCGGCTCGTCCCCAGCCTCGTCAGGCCAGCGCGGCCAGCAACTCGGCGTCGTCAACGTCATGGAGTGCGGCGCCGCCGTCCGCGAGCGGCAGGACCATGCGGCGCACGCCGCCGCGCGACTTCTTGTCGAGACGCGTCGCGGCGACGATGGCGGCGTGGTCGGTGCCCGGGGGCAGGGCGACGGGCAGTTCCAGTGCCTCGAACGTGCGCGCGACGTCGCCCACGAGACCCTCCGGAGCGAGTCCCCGGGCGGCGGCGACCCGCGCCGCGGCGACGAGTCCGATGGCGACGGCCTCACCGTGACGCAGCGCGCCGTAGCCCGCGACGCTCTCGAGCGCGTGCCCGACGGTGTGGCCGAGGTTGAGGAGCGCGCGGCGGCCGCTGCGCTCGTGCGGGTCCTCGGTGACGATGCCCACCTTGACCGCCGCCCCGAGCGAGACGGCGTCGAGAAGCGCCGCGGGCCGTGCCGCGAGCAGATCCGCGGCCGCCGCCGCCAGGCGTCCGAGGGCCGCGCGATCCTCGAGCAGCGCGCACTTCACGACCTCGGCCAGGCCCGCGGCGACGTCGCGGCGCGAGAGCGTCGCGAGCGTGGCCACGTCGGCGATCACGCGGTGCGGTTGGTGGAACGCACCGACAAGGTTCTTGCCGCCGGGCAGATTGACGCCGGTCTTGCCGCCGATCGCGGCATCCGCCATGGCCAGCACCGTGGTCGGCACCTGCACGACGGCAACGCCGCGCATCCAGGTGGCCGCGCAGAACCCCGCCAGGTCGCCCACGACGCCGCCGCCGAGGGCGAACACGGCCCCGTGGCGATCGATGCCCGCCGCCGCGAACCGTGCCCACAGCAGCTCGCACGTGGCGACGCACTTGCTGCCCTCGCCGGCCGGCACGACGACCGCCAGCGGGTCGAAGCCGTGCTCGCGCAGCGAGCGCAGCACCGGCTCCAGGTACAGCGCGGCCACGTTGTCGTCGCTCACGACCGCCGCCACGGCCGGCGCGGTCACCTGGGCCGCGAGTTCACCGATCCGATCGAGGAGGCCGTCTCCCAGCAGCACGTCGTGCGGGCACGGCTCGACGTTCACGGGGAAGACGCGCGGGGCGGTCACGGCTCGCCGGCGCCCCCGAAGCGGCGCGACTGGCGCTGCAACGAGCGCGCGTGGACGCGCTCCGCCTCGCGACGCGTCTGCCGCCACACGAACGCGAAGACGATGAGCATCAGCACCGAGCCCGCGACGACCACGGCAACGATCACGCTGAGGTCGGTGGACGGGCCGACGGGACCGATCTCGACGGGCTGGATGTCGGTCACGATCAGGATCGGGAGATAGTAGGGCTTGTCGTTCGAGCCCTCGACGCGGCGGCGCTTGAAGAAGAAGCCCTCGACCTCGACGATGCGGGCGCCCTTGAAGTCGAACGCGTCGCGCCCGAACGGCGACATCCAGAGGATGGGCGTGTTCTGGTCGTCCACGACGTAGCCGCGGTAGATGAAGTGGATGTTGCCGGGGTTCTCACCGAGGGAACGATCGACGACGAACTCCTTGTGCAGCGGCGCCACGCGCAGCCGCACGGCGCGGAAGCGCCACGCTCTCGGCGCCTGCACGAGCGGGGTGCTGCCGTCGGTGCCCGTCAGGTCGGCGACGTCGAGCTTGCCAGCGTCGCGCAGTTCGCGATAGCCGTCCACGCCGAGCCCGCGCACGTAGTTGAGCATGCCGTAGAGGGGCACGTCCTCGAGGGTCGCCGATACGTCGGGCGTCTCGTCGCGCACCATCTCCAGCCACTCGATGCGCGGCGCGTCGTAGTCGATCGGCGCGAACGAGGGAATGGGCATGCGCGTCGCGAAGACATGCAACGTCGGCCGGCCTTCCTGCGGCCAGAGCTTCGTGAACGCCCCGACCACCTTGACCCAGTCGCCCACGCGGATCGACTCCGGCGGGCCCACGGTGACGGTCGCGACCCAGGGCAGGCCCGCCGCGTCGGTCAGGGCGAGGCGGGCGACGTCGCGGTCGCCGTCCGGCAGCCGCAGGCGCACCTGGTCACTGCTGTCGAGGCGGCCCCAGACGGCGACGAGCGTGCCGCGGTAGGGCCCCGGCTCGTCCAGGACGCGCGGGATGTTGGTGAGCGTGCCGAAGACGCGCGGCGGCAGGCGATCCATGCGCCGCCGCACGCCGTCCGACAGCAGATGCGCCGCCCACTCGGGCTCATCGACGGGCTCGCGATCCGAGATCGGCTCCCGATCCATGGCCTGAAACCACGTGCGCAGTTCCTCGCTGAGTTCGCGGCTGATCTCCTCGGGCAGGATGGCGGCCAGCTCGCCTTCATCGACGCGCTCGATGGTCGGCACGATCGGCGGCGGCGCCGCCGGCGAAGGGGAATCCTCCCCGGCGACGAAGAGCCCGAGCACGACGTACGTGACCGCGGCGAATGCCAGAGCGACCAGCAGGCCGACGACGCCGGCCTTCGGCGAGATGAGGAACCCAGGCGGCGGCGGCAGGGTAGGGCCGCCGGACCCGGTCCCCGGATCAAGTTTCTTCACGGGAGACCTCCAGGGGGGGACCGGACAGGCAAGGCCGATCCTACAGCAGGCGTGCACGGCGCGCAGGACTTCCGCGCGAGAGGATCCTGCTTCGCGGCCGGGATGCGCGCCAGACTGGGCGCATGAGAGGGTCACGGCGCCCACCCCCCGACCCACCGTTCGCGTCGTTCG
>JAJRVY010000137.1 GCA_024277065.1 Planctomycetota bacterium | reverse complement strand
GTGGCGACGGGCCGGCAGAAGCACGGGACAGCGAGCGCGACGGCGCACGCGGACAAGAAGCAGGGGCCGCTGGCGAGCGCGATGCGGGAGAAACTGCGGGCCGGAGGGTGGGAGAGTCCGTACCGATTACGCAAGCACACCGTGGAACCGGTTTTCGGACAGATCAAAGAGGCCCGCGGATTCCGACAATTCCTGCGACGAGGGCTGGTGAACGTGCGATCGGAGTGGGCGCTGCTCTGTACGGCGCACAATCTGCTGAAGTTGGCCGGGGCGACGGCGGCGAAACCGCTGCGCGCGGCGGTCTGACCGCTCTCGCGGCCCGATTCGCCCTACTGGACGGCTCAGGAGGCGGTCAGAGCCGGTGGATGGGCCTCTCGGCGCGCCTTCGCGGCGCCGCCGGATTCCCCGCCGCTGATTCGTCGATGGGAAGCTGAGATCCAGGCAGCTTGGTGGGGCGAGGCCGTAGGCTTGTCAGGGGCACTATCCCGACAGGCTGCTAGGTCGGCCCGAACCCCACGTCGGGTGTCCGGCGACGCCATCAGCTCGGTGCCGCAGCGCCGGGCTCGGTACCCTTTGGTACCCCAACTGTCCGGGTCCAAGGGAGTGTATCTGGGTCTTCTGACGGAACTCTGGCGCGGGCCAGTGCGGCACGAACGGCGACGGGCGTTCCCGAGGGAGCGCCCGAAGTTGTTTTTTGGCCGCGAGTTATGGCTGCCGCGGGTGCGTTTCTGTGTGGTGGGCAGAGGCAGACTTGAACTGCCGACCCCAGCATTTTCAGTGCTGTGCTCTACCAACTGAGCTACCTCCCCACCGGGAACGGGGAGACTAGCGCGAGGCGTTCGGGGCGCAAGATCGGCGCGGGGGAGGCTGCGGGGGGACGGCGGGAGACGGGGGCGTTGGTGTCCCGCCGAGCGCGGCGTGGTTGTGGCGCTGACGTGGCGCCGCGGGACCGCGTGGCCGCAGTCAGGCCAGGGACCAGGTGCGTTCGCGCAGGCGGCCGAGGAGGTCGAGGCAGTCGCGGGTGATCTGGTCGCGCAGGGGCTCGGGGCCGTCGAAGCGCGTCTCGTCGCGGAGCTTCTCGAAGAGGATGACCTCAACGCTGCGGTCGTAGAGGTCGCCTTCGTAGCCGATGACGTGGACCTCGACGGTGTCGCCGTCGTCGGTGCCGTCGCCGACGCCCGGCCCGACGCCCGGCCCGGCGCGCGGGTCGTCGCCGGGGCCGGCTCGGGTCGGCGCGGCCGTGAACGTCGGGCGGGCGCCGATGTTGACGACCGCGGGCCAGGTGCGGTCGTCGATCGTCGTCTTGCCGCCGTAGACGCCGCGGGCCGGGCGCAGTTCGTGGTGCATGTCGAGGTTGGCGGTCGGGAAGCCCAACTCGCGGCCGCGTCCGTCGCCGCGGATAACGGTGCCGAAGAGCGCGGGCGGGCGGCCCAGCAGGCGGCCGGCGGCAGCGAGATCGCCGCTCGCCACCGCGCGCCGGATGGCCGAGGACGAGACGACGGTGCCGTCGTCGAGCGTGACGGGCGCGGTGCTCTCGACCGGGATGCCGCGCGGCGCGAGCAGGCGGCGCAGGAACTGCGCGTTGCCACGGCGGTCGTGCCCGAAGTGCGAGTCGTGGCCGAGCACCACCCCCACCGCGCCGATACCGTCGATCAGCACGCGCTGCACGAAGTCCTCGGCGGAGGTCTCACGCAGCGCCTCGTCGAAGCGCAGCACGACGGCGGCGTCCACGCCGTCGCGCGCGAGGAGCAGCAGGCGATGGGCGAGGCCGGTGATGAGCGGCGGCGGCTCGCCCGTGGTCACGGCCCGCGGGTGGACGTCGAAGGTGATGACGACGACCTCGCCGTTCTTGCGGGCGGCCATCTCGGCGGTGCGCGCGAGCACGGCGCGGTGTCCGCGGTGCATGCCGTCGAAGACGCCGATCGTGACGACGGGATTGCGGAAACGCGCGGGATCGAGGCCCCGTCCGTCGCCGCCCGCGGTGCCGTGGATCGTGCGCATGCGCGCCGGCCTCGCCTAGGCGGTCGCCTTGGCGCGCTCTTCGAGACGCTTCAGCGCGCGGCGGTTGGCGAGCTTGTCGGCGGGTGTCATCTTGCCGAGGAACGTGACGCCGTCGAGGTGGTCGATCTCGTGCAGGCAGCAGCGACCGAGCAGGTCATCGTCCTCGAGCGTGTGCTCGCCGCCGTCGAGTCCCGTGAAACGCACCTTGACGCCCTGGGCGCGCGTGATGACGGCGTTGACGCCGGGGAACGACAGGCAGCCTTCCTCCATCGCCTCGCTGCCCCAGGTCTCCTCGACGACGGGGTTGACGAGGATGTGGCAGTCGCCTGGCTCGCCGGTGTCCGAGACGATGCAGACGCGCGCGTCCCAGCCCACCTGCGTGGCGGCGAGTCCGATGCCACGCGCGGCGATCATCGTGTGGATCATGCGCTCGGCCATGTCCCTGACGTGGTCGTCGATCTCGGCCACGGCCTTCGTGCGCGTGCGCAGGAAGGCGTCGGGGTACTTGACGATGGGCAGGATCTCGGACATCTACGGCTCTCCGGTACGGCGTCGAACGGACCGTCCAGCATACGGAGAGCGCGGCCCGGCGCCGGAACATTCCGCTCTCGTGGGCGCGGTTGCGGCAGCAGCGATTCGCGCGGCGCGGGGCGTCCGCTGCTACGATCAGCGGTTCGCCCCCGGGGCCTCGGGCGGGGCGCGTCAGACACCGGAGAATTCGATGGCCATCGACGTCAGCAAGCAGATCGCCAAGGCGGAAGCCGCGTTCCAGTCGAGGAAGTACGACCTCGCGATCGAGATCTTCCTCCAGTCGCTCGAGATCGATCCGGACAACCGCCGTGGCCGCCGCGGCGTGCGCATGGCGGCCATGAAGAAGACCGAGAACGCCTACCCGAGTTCCTTCTCGATCAGGATCTCCACCGCCCCGGCGCGGGCGGCGATGCTGAACCCCAACGCCGAGAAGCGGGCGTCGGCCTGTGAGTCGTACCTGCGCACCGATCCGAAGAACGCGAGCGTGGCGCACAAGCTGGCCGAGACGCTGGAGAAGGCCGGGTATCTGAACGGCGCCATCGGCACGTACGAGGCACTCGTCGCCACGCACCCAAAGAACGAGGATGCACTCGTCAACCTGGGGCGGCTGCTCGGCGCCAGGGAGCCCGACGCGGCGCTCGGGCACCTCGAGAAGGCGCTCTCGCTCAACCGCAAGAACCAGCAGGCGATCAAGCTGCGCAAGGACCTCGCCGCCGAGATCTCGATCGTGCGCACGGGGTTCGAGACCGCGCGCACGACCCACGACCTCCTGCGCAACAAGGACCAGGCCAAGCAGTTGCAGGAGGACGACCGCCTGCAGCGCACGGCGTCCGGCGCCGGGGACTATCTCTCCAAGCTGAAGGCGCAGGTCGAGGAGAACCCGACGCACACGCCGACGCTGCGCAAGCTCGCGATCGCGTACATGCAGAGCCAGAAGTACGACGAGGCCGTGGAGGCGTGGGGGCGCGTGCTCGAGCTCGACGCGACGGACTTCGACGCGCGCGTGAAGCTCGGCGACCTGCGCATCAGCCGCTGCCAGCGTGCCCTCGCGATCGCCAAGAAGGAGAAGAACGTCGAGAAGACCAAGCTCCTGCGGCGCAAACTGCTCGACACCCAGATCGTCGAGTTCCGCACGCGCGTGGCCGAGCACCCGACCGATCTGGGCCTGCGCCACCAGCTCGGGCAGGCGCTGCTGGTCTCGGGCGAGATCGACGAGGCCATCGGCGAGTTCCAGAAAGCCGTCAAGGATCCGCGCAAGCGCTTCGAGGCGCTGTCGTTCCTCGGCGAGTGCTTCCTGCGCAAGGAACTCTACGACCTCGCGGCGCGCCAGCTCGAACGCGCGCTCGAGGAGAGCCCCGGATTGAACTCGGACCAGGGCAAGCGGGTCGTGTACAACCTCGGGCTTCTCCACGAGAAGCAGGGCGATGTTGCCGCTGCAAGGGAGCGCTACCTCTCGATCTACGAGGTGGACGTCTCCTATCGTGATGTCGCCCAGAAGGTGACGCAGACAGGATGACGCGAACGGGATGACCGGCGCGCGGTAGCCGAGGCTACGGCGGCGGTGAGTCGCTCGATCAGGACACACAGATGGCCCACTCCAAGCACCGTAAGAAGACCCTCCGCAAGGCGCAGGCGCAGCGCCTCGTGAACCGCGCAGGGCGCTCGTCGATGCGCTCGGCGGTCAAGAAGGCGCGCATCGCGGTCGAGACCGACCCCGAGGGCGCCGACGCCACGCTCGCTGCGGCGAGCAAGAACCTCGACAAGGCCGGCAAGAGTCGTCTGATCCACCCGAACAAGGCGAGCCGCCTGAAGAGCCGCCTCGCCAAGGCGCGCAACCGCGCCGCCGCCGCCGCCAAGAGCGACTGAGAGGCGCCCGCTCGGCGATCGGCCGAAGCCCGCGAGGCACGCGCCTCGCGGGCTTCGGCGTTGGGGCGCGCGCAGGGGGAGCGTCGGCGTGTGGCCCCGTCGCGGCGGGCCGTGATCGACCGGGCCGTACTACCGATAGCGCGCGGCGACCTTCTCGAAGCCGGGCAGCGCGCCCTCGATCGCGGCGTCCTCCACGCAGTAGCTGATCCGGAAGTGCCCCGGACGCCCGAAGCCGCGGCCGGGCACGGTCAAGATCAGCTCCTCATGGAGCTCGCGCACGAAGGCCACGTCGTCCTCGTGGAGGCTCTTGGGGAATATGTAGAAGGCGCCGGTCGGCTCGACGATCTCGAAGCCCATCGCGCGCAGCGGGGGCAGGATCAGCTCGCGCTTGCGGCGGTAGATCTCGGGATCGACGCAGTGGCCCTGCAGCGAGGCAATGGCGCGCTGCTGCGTCGCCGGGGCGTTGACGAACCCGAGGATGCGGTTCGTGAAGGTCAGCGCGCCGACCAGCTGCGCGAGGCCCTCCATGCCCGGCGTCGGCGCGATGAAGCCGATGCGCTCCCCCGGCAGCGCCAGATCCTTGCTGTGCGACGTGATGAGGACGGTGTCCTCGTAGCTGCACTGCACCCAGGGTACGTCCACGCCGTAGGTGATGTAGCGATACGGCTCGTCGGTGATCAGCACGATGCGCCGCCCGAGACGCTGCGACTCGGCGGTGAGCAGCGCGCCCAGCTCGTCGAGCACGCTCTTCGGGTACGTGACGCCGGTGGGATTGTTGGGGCTGTTGACGATCACGGCCTTGGTGCGCGGCGTGATCGCGGCGCGGATGGCGGCGATGTCGGGCAGGAACTGCGCGTCGGTGGGCACCTGCACGCACGTGCCGCGGTGGTTGTCGATGTAGAAGACGTACTCGACGAAGAAGGGCGTCAGCACGATGACCTCGTCGCCCGGGTCGAGGATCGCCTTGAAGAGTACGTTGAGCCCACCGCCGGCACCGGTGCACATGACGATGCCGTCGCCGCTGTAGGGCAGGCCGGTCTTGGCGGCGAGATGCTCGGCGATCGCCGCGCGCACGTGCGGATAGCCCGCGTTCTGCATGTAGCGGTGGGCGCCCGGCTCCTTGGTGCCGGCGGCGGCGACCAGCGCCTCGATCACCTCGGCGGGCGGCTCGACGACGGGGTTGCCGAGTGAGAAGTCGAAGACGTTCGCGGCGCCGTGCTCGGCCTTGAGCCGGGCGCCCTCCTCGAACATGCGTCGGATCCAGGACGACGCCTTCTGCGCCTCGGCAACCTTCTGCGAGATCGTCACGACTGCCTCCGGGTGGTGAGCTGCGGCGGGCCTCGCAGTCTAGCCGAAGGAGCGGCGCTTCCCGAGGCCGGACGGAGGGCGCACGGCCTGCACCGAGGCCGTATCCTTCCCGGGTGCGCGTCTCCACCATGCGGGCGGTCGATCGGTCCATCGGGCGGCCCCTGGCATGGCTCCTGACCCGCGTGCGCAGTATCCTGCCCGAGCCCGCCACCAGGCCTCCCGCCGAGGTGCGACGCGTCCTCTTCGTGAAGCTCTCCGAGATGGGCGCCATCGTGCTGGCCGCGCCGGCCATGGCCGAGGTGCGGCGCATCTTCCCGCCCGCCGAGCCCTGGCTGCTCTGCTTCGACGAGAACGCCGCGATCGCGGAGACCGCAGCCGGGCTGGCGCCCGGACGGGTGCTGCGCGTGCCGTCCAGCGGGCTCTGCGGCACGATCTTCGGGCTGCTCGCAGCCGTGCGCCGGGTGCGCCGCGAGAGGTTCGACGTCGTCATCGACCTCGAGTACCTCTAGCGCGTGGGCGCCGTCCTGACGTACCTGGCGCGGGCGCCGGTGCGCGTGGGTTTCCACCGCTTCGCGGCCGAGGGCCTGTACTGCGGCGACCTGTACACGCACCGCCTGACGTTCAACCCGTACCTGCACATCGCGCAGTCCATGGTGACGATGGTGCGCGCGGCGGCGGCCCGGGCCGATCAGGTGCCGCTGCTGAAGGAGGCGCCGCCGGCGCTCGCCGACCTGACGCTCCCGGCGTTCTCGCCGACGGCCGCCGATCGCGCGGCGCTCGGGGAATTGCTGACAACGGCCGGCGTGCCCGAGGGCGCCGAGATCCTGCTCGTGAACCCGAACTCCAGCGATCTCCTGCCGCTGCGGCGCTGGCCTGCCGCGCGCTTCACCGAGGTCTGCCGCATCCTGCGCGAGCGGCGGCCGGGCGCCTGGATCGTGCTGACCGGCGCGGCGCACGAGACGGCGCTCGGGGAGCGCATTCTGGCGGACCTCGCCCGGGGCGAGGGGGGCGCCGCGCGATGCGTGTCGCTGATCGGTGCCACCAGCCTGCGCGATCTCCTGACGCTGTTCACGGTGGCGCGGCTGCTGGTCAGCGCCGACAGCGGCCCGCCGCACTTCGCGGCGCTCACGGACCTGCGCTGCGTGACGCTGTTCGGGCCGGAGACGCCGGCGCTCTACGGCCCCGTGAACGACCGCAACCGCGCGCTGTCGCTGGGCCTCGCGTGCAGCCCCTGCATCCACGCCTGGAACCGCCGCGTCTCGCCGTGCACCGACAACCGCTGCATGACCGGCATGTCGGCGGCCCGGGTGGCGGAGGCGGCACTGGCGCAGCTCGACGGCTGACGCGTGCTGCGAGGCTGGAATCGAGGGAGCCGCCCCCGGACAGGCTTCCGGGGGCGGCTCGGGGTTCTCGCTCGGGTGCGACGGGCAAGCCCGTGCGGAGCTGCTGTGTGGTGTGTCTTCGGGGATCAGCGGTGCGATGAGGCGCCGAACACGCGGCCGTAGCGGTAGTAGACCTCGAGGCAGAGCGCGTTGACGGCCGTCGAGTAGATGCGACCACCCTCGGCCGCCCAGGGGTCCAGCGGGTCCCATGACCCGTGCTCGTCGCGGCCGCTCTCCGTGCGCTGGTTGTTCACGATGGCGGTCTCCATCGCGTCGTTCCAGCCCTTCCAGTGCTTGCCGCCGACCTGGAACATGGCCAGGGTCGCGTAGTACCAGTAGTAGAAGTCGATCGTGCCGGCATCGAGATCCCAGCGCGGCGGACGCTTGGCCATGAGGTCGGCGCCCTTCTGGACGAACTCGCTCTTCTGCGGGTCCTCGCCGGCGAAGATGCGCACCAGCACGCCGACGCCCGTGAGCGACTCGCTCTGGTCGGCTGGGTACTTCTCCATCATCTCGGTGGTGCGGGCGGGCGGGCCGCCGCGACGCTGGTAGCCTACACGGCCGAACTCGGGCTCGGTCATCTTGTCGATCCAGCTCACGGCGCCGCGCATCGCACCGCCGTCCACGACCAGCTCGGCCATCTTGGCACTCTTCAGCACCATCACGGCCCAGCCCGTCACGGACGTGTCGTTGTCACCGTCGCGGACACCGTAGCGCCAGGCGAAGTAGGGGTTCTGCGAGGCGTGGACGAAATCGACGCCGCGCTGCGCCGCGTCCTTGAAGAGACGCGATCCGGTCAGCCCGTACGCCTCGGTCATCGCGAGCGCGGCGCACATGTGGTTGTACTGGAAGTGCTGGGACGTGCGCGGGCCATAGCAGCCCTCGGAGTCCTGGATCTGCTTCAGATAGCGCAGGCCGTTCTTGACGGTGTCCTTGTACTGACCGGCGTTGTGCGTCTCGCCGGCGCCCAGGAAGCAGAGCAGTGCGAGGCCCGAGAGGCCGGGGTCGTACACCGACTCGCCGGGGCCGCCGCACTTGTTGAGCTTGCACATGTCCTCGAAGCCGTCCGAGTCCCAGTTGCCGCCGGGGCTCTGGTGGTTCTTGAGCCACTCGAGAGCGTAGTCCACGGCGGTCTGGGTCTTGCCGCCGCCGCCGCCGGCGCGCAGGTTGCGGCGACCGCCGCGACGGCCGCCGAAGGCGCCGCCGGCGCCGCCGCCGATGCCGATCGTGCCGTTGTTGCCGGGGCCCTCGAAGGGTGCGTCGGAGTTGAAGCGCGGATCACCGAGCGACTGGTCGTCGTCCATGTCGTTGTCGGTCTCGTTGTGGTCCGAGACCTTGGCGTCCTTGATGACCGGGTCCTCGACCTGCTTCTCCATCTCCTCGATGGGCTTGTCCTCTTCGACCTCGGGCTCGATGTCCTCCTCGAGTTCGGGCGGGATCTCCTGCTGCGCCATCTCGATGCGCTTGGGAGTCTCGATCTCCTTCTGCGAGGACGGGAGCAGCAGCAGGAAGCCGATGATGAGGCCGTGGATGCCGATGGAGCAGAGCACCCAGGGGGCGTTCTTCATCTGGGCGTACAGCAGGTCGCCGAAGTCGTCGCTCTGCTGCGTCATCATGAGCTCGCGTCGGCTCATGCCGGTTCCGTCGATCGTAGACATCGTGCTTCACCTCTCGGGAACCTACGTCCCGGCTTGCATCCCGGTCATGTCACCCGTGGACGACCTGCGATCCCGCAACGGGGCCCGTACGCACAGGGCTCGTACTCACAGGAGATGTACTCACAACGCCCGAACTCATCTCGGGGCGTCTTCGGGCTGAGCCCATCACAGCGATCGTAGCCGCGCCCTCTGACCACCTCAACGAAAGGGGTCGCAAAAGGTTCGCAGGATGCTTCCCGAAAAACCGCCTGCGCCGGCCGCGGGCGGTTGCGAACGCCGCGTCAGAGGTCGAACTCGTCCATCATCTTACGGCGGCTGGCGCGGAGCATCGTGCGCAGCCGCTCGGCAATCTCCGGAGGCTGCAGCGAGGTCGTCTCGAGGAGTTTCAGCTCGACCTCGTAGGCCGCCATGCCGCGCCGCACCTGACCCAGCCGGCCGCGAATCCGCTCGTAGACCTCCTCGTAGGGCACGACGCGCGCCGCGGAACTGCCCTCGGCCTGCATGAGGAAGAACGTGGCGCCCTTCGGGATAACCTCGGAGACGGCGCCGCGGGGGCTCTCGAACGCGAAGTCCTCGATCCACGCCGCGCGCTCGCCGCGGCGGATCTCAAGCAGGCCGTAGGCGTCCTCCTCCGCGTACTCCCCCATCGTCTCGCGGTAGACGGGCACCCAGTCCTCGCCCGCGACGAGTCGCTCGCGGGCCGACTCGGCGGCGACGCGGGCCGCCTCCACGGCCGCGGCGCGATCGGCGGCGGCGCGATTCGCGCGCACGGCCATGAAGCGCAACCTGGCGCGCGCCGGCTCGCGGAAGAGGTCCTGGCGCCGCTCCCAGTAGGCCCGTACCTCGCCCGGTGCCACGAACACGTCGGTCATCGGGCGCACGCGCGGGTCACCGCCGCCGAGACCCATCGCCGACAGCATGAAGCGCTGCGTCACCCAGCCGCGCTGGATCTCCTGGTCGAACTCGCGGCGCGTCATGCCGCGCTCGGCGAGGAACGCCGCGAGCGTGCCGCCGCTGCGCTGGAGTTCGGCGACCCGCTTCTTGCGCTCGGCGTCGAGCTCGTCGCGCGACATCTCGACCCCGCGCTCCGCGGCGGCGTAGTAGACGACGCGGTCGCGCAGGATGCTGAGCAGCGTCTCGCGCTCGAGCATCTCCTTCTGGTCCTCCTCACCGAGCACGGCGAGCTGCGGGCCGACGCGCAGGAGGACGTCGCGGTAGGTCACGACCTCGCCGTTGACGTAGGCCAGCACGCGATTCGTGGAACGCTCGTCCGGGGCGTTCTCGGGAGCCTTGGCCCCGGCGGCCCTGGCCTGCTCGCGCTGCTCGAGCTCGAGCGGGCGCCCCATGTTCTCCGGGTCGAAGATCTCACCGCCGGGCGGCGTCGATCCACACGCGGCCAGGAGAACGAAGAGGGGCAGCAGGCGTCGCATGGCGGCGGAGGTTACGGGGTTCGTCCCGCGCGGCCCGAGGAGTCATCGACGCCGGGCTCGGCGACGGCCGCCGGAGCGCCGCGCTCGACCGCCGCGAGCACCGCATCGACCAGATCGCGGCCGCCGAGCCCCTGGGCCGGCAGGAGCAGGTGGCAGTGCACCCTGTCCACGACGCGCAGGCGATCGTGCAGGCGCGCAAGGCGGCGCTTCACGCGGCTGGGCTCGACGCAGCGCAGGAGGATGCGCTCCTCGCCGTCGTGTGTAATGGCCACCATGCGCGTGACGCCCAGCGTCTCGCCCGCGAGCCGGACGCGGGCCAGACGCGCCAGCAGCCGCACCTCCCGGCACGGCGCGCCGAAGCGGTCGCCGCACTCGGCGAGCAGGGCGTCGATCTCCGCGCGCGAGCGGGCCGCCGAGAAACGCCGGTAGACGTCGATCCGCTGCCGGTCGTCGGGCACGTAGGTGGTCGGGATGGCGGTCGTCACGGGCAGACTGACGTGACATGCCGTGCGGAACGCGGAGCGCTCCTTCTTCACACGCTTGACGGCGTCGGCGAGGAGCTGGCAGTAGAGCTCGTAGCCGACCGACGCGATGTGCCCGGACTGCTCGGCGCCGAGCAGGTTGCCCGCGCCGCGGATCTCCATGTCGCGCATCGCGATGCGGAACCCCGCGCCGAGGTCGGACAGTTCCTCGACCGCGCGGACACGCCGTTCGGCGTCGGTCGCGAGCGTCCCCGGCGGCACGATGAGATAGCAGTACGCGCGGCGGTCGTAGCGCCCCACGCGCCCGCGGAGCTGGTGCAGGTCGGCCAGGCCGAGCCAGTCCGCGCGGTCGATGAACATCGTGTTCGCGTTGGGGATGTCGAGCCCGGACTCGACGATGGTCGTCGCCACGAGCACGTCGCTGCGGTGTTCCACGAAGTCCACCATGCGCTGCTCGACGAGTCCGTCACTCATCTGGCCGTGGACGACGGCGACGCGCGCCTCGGGCACGAGATGGCGCAGCCTGGCGGCATCGCGCTCGATCGTCTTGACGCGGTTGTGGATGTAGAACGCCTGACCACCGCGCTCGAGCTCGGCCAGCAGCGCGTCGCGCACGACGCCGTCGTCGGCGGCGATCACACGCGTCTCGATGGGCCGGCGCCCGAACGGCGGCGTCGTCAGCGAGCTGATGTCGCGCAGGCCCAGCAGCGCCATGTGCAGCGTGCGCGGGATGGGCGTCGCCGTCAGTGTCAGCACGTCCACGGTGGCCCGCACGTGGCGCAGAGCCTCCTTGGCGCGGACGCCGAAGCGCTGCTCCTCGTCGATGGTGACGAGCCCGAGATCGCGGAACGTGACGTCCGGGGAGACCAGCCGGTGCGTGCCGATGACGACGTCGGTGCGTCCCTCGGCGGCCGCTGCGAGGATCTCGCGCTGCTCCTTCGCCGTGCGGAAGCGCGAGAGGACCGAGACGTTGATCGGGTAGCTCGCGAAGCGCTCGCGGAACACATGCCCGTGCTGCTCCGCGAGCACCGTCGTCGGCACGAGCACGGCGACCTGGCGGCCGGACAGCACGCACTTGAACGCGGCGCGCACCGCGAGTTCCGTCTTGCCGAAGCCGACGTCCCCGCAGAGCAGGCGATCCATCGGCGTCTCGCCCTCCATGTCGGCCTTGATCGCCGGCAGCGCCTTCTCCTGGTCGGGCGTCAGATCAAAGGGGAACGTCGCCTCGAACTCGAGTTGCTCGGGGGCATCGGGCGGGAACGCGATGCCCGGCCGCGCGGCGCGGCGCGCGTGCGTCTCGAGCAGTTCGACGGCGATGCCCTCCACCGACTTGCTGACGGTGATCTTGCGCTTGTCCCACTCCTTGCCGCCGACGGTCGAGAGCTTGGGCGCGCTCTCGCCCGCCCCGACGTAGCGGTGCACCAGCGACGCCTTCGTGACGGGCACGTAGACGCGCGTGCCCCTGGCGAACTCGAGCGTAAGGTGCTCGGTATCGACGCCCTGGTGCTCCCGTCGCACAAGGCCGCGATAGACGCCGATGCCGTGATCGATGTGCACGATCGGATCGCCGATGCGCAGCTCGGTCCACTGCGGGGCGGGCGCCGTGGCACGCTGCCGCCCGGTGGGCCGCGGCAGGCGCGTGCGGCCGAACAGCTCGTCGTAGCTGAGCAGGGCGATTCCCAGCTCGGGGATCTGGAAACCGTGGGCGAGACGTCCCTCCTCGACGCGCAGGCCCGCGGCACCGCGCAGGCCGCTCTCCTCGAGCAGCGTCTCGAGACGGCGAACCTCACCGGCGGTCGCGCACAGCAGCCGCACGTCCCGGTTGCGTGCGAGGAGCGCGGCGGCGGCGGCGCGGAACGTGACGAGGTCGCGCGCGAGCCCGGTGGCCGTCAGCAGACGCGCGTTGGCGCTGTGCTCGCCCGGCGCCGGCGGCTGCCGCGTGAGCCGCAGGCAAGGGAAGTCGAGAGCCCGCAGAGAGAGGCGCGCGTACATCGTCCCGAGCTCTTCCTCGGGCCGCGAGCGTTCGAAGCGCGCCAGCCACGCCGCCGCCGCGTCCTCCTCGACGTGCACGATGAGCGCGCCGCCGGGCAGGAGATCGGGCAGCAGTTTGGCCCGCTTCAGCGCGCGCACGCGCTCGGCCCCGTCCAGCGTCGCGGGGATGCCCGCCGCCTCGGCGACGGAGAGCAGCGGCACGGCGCAAGCGGGGAGCGTCTGCACCGAGCGCTGCGTGGCCGGGTCGAAGCGGCGCAGGCTGTCGATCTCGTCGCCGAACAGTTCCACGCGCAGCGGCAGGTCGCGGCCGCGGGGGAAGACGTCCACGATGCCGCCGCGCTGCGCCCACTCGCCGGGCGCCTCGACCATCGGCATGCGTTCGAAGCCGGCCCGGGCCAGTCGCGCGCCGAGCGCCGCCACGTCGAGCCGGTCACCGACCCGCAGACGCACCGCGGCTGCGGCCAGCGTCTCCGGCCCGGGCACCGGTTGCAGCACGGCGGCGAGGGGCGCGACGATCCAGTCCGGCGAAGTGCCGGACGCGAGCCCCTCGGCGACGTCGGTGCGCTCCCCCAGCCGGCCGCGCTCGCGGGCGCGGGCGTCGGCGCGCGTCGCGTCGAAGGCCGGGAAGAGCGCGACGCGGGCGTCAGTGGCGGCGCTCTCCCTGCCGGGCGCGGCGCACGACAGGAAGTACAGCAGATCCTCGCGCAGGACCGCGGCCTCCTCGGGCCCCGCGGCGATGACCAGCCGCGGCCGCGGCAGGCCCTCGTCCAGTGCGGCGAGCAGCGCCGCCGCCGAGCTGCCGACGAGCCCGCCGACGGCGAGTGAGCGGCCCGCGCGCGCGGCGTCGAGCGCGCGACGGGCGAACGGCAGCCCCCGGAGCCCGGCGAGCAGTTCCGCCCGTCCGGCCGCGCCTTCACCCATCGGGTGCCGTCTACTGTCCGGACGACCCGCGCGAACGACGGCGGCGGCCACCGGAGCGAGCGCCGCCGGAACGGCCCCCGCGGCGCGACTTCTCGCGCAGGATCTCCTGCAGCGCGCGCTTCGCAGCCGCCTGCTCGGCCTCCTTCTTGGTGGGCCCGCGCGCGGACTTGTAGCGACGGGCGCCGAGCACGGCGAGCACCTCGTACGTGCGCGAGTGGTCGGGGCCCGAGCGGCGCACGACCTCGTAGTGGGGCGTCTCGCGGAACTCGCGCTGGGCGACCTGCTGCAGCACCGACTTGAAGTTCTTGGCGCTGCGATCCGAGAGCGCGTCCTCGATGAACGGGTGCAGGTGATCGAGCACGTAGAGGCGCACGGCCTCGTAGCCCCGGTCCAGGTAGATGGCCCCGACGACGGCCTCGAAGACGTCGGCGATCAGCGACTTCGGCGGGCCGTTCTTCATCTGGATGCCGCGCCCGATGGCCAGGAAGCTCTCTAGGCCGCACACGCTCGCCGCTGCGGCGAGACCGTCGGTGCTGACGACGTCGGACTTCACCTTCGTGAGCTCGCCCTCGTCGAAGTCGGGCTTGAGCTGATAGAGGTGATCGGCGATCACGAGACCGACCACCGAGTCGCCGAGGAACTCCAGGCGTTCGTAGGACGGGCGATCGGCGCTCTTGACGCTGCTGTGCGTCAGCGCGTTCTCGAGCATCGAGATGTCGCGGAAGTGGTAGTTGATGGCGCGCTGGCAGGCGTACAGCCGCTCGATGTCGAAGTAGTCGTCCACGCTGCGCGCGCGCGGCGGCGCCGTGCGGCGCGCCCGCGATCCCGAGCGCCCGGAGTCGCGGCCGGCCCCACGCGGAGAGGAGCGCTCGCCGCGGCGAGACGACGTCCGCGGACGCGGCTCCCGATCCCGGTCGCCGTCACGGTCACTGCCTCGCGCGCGGTCACGGTCCCGGTCCCCGTCGCGGGTGCCGCGGCGGCGGCGCCCATTGCCCTCACCGTTTCGCTCACCGGCTTGCTCACCGGCTTGCTCACCGGCTTGTTCGTCGGCGCGCCGGCCGTCTGCGGCCGAACCCTGTTCGACGTCGGCCGCCGCCCGCGTCCCGCCGGAGCGCCGGCGACGACGGCGGCGGGTGTCGCCGACGTCCTGCGAAGGGGCGCGCGCGGCACCCCCGCCCTCGTTCGCCGCACCCTCGCGCGGCGGCGCCTCGGCACGCGCCAACCCGCCGCGACGGCGACGTGTGCGCTTCTGCGGCGGCGCATCGTCCGTCGCCGTGCGCCGGCGGTCCGAGGAGGACGGTTCGCGGCGTGGATCGTCGCCACCGCTGCGACCGTCGGGCTGCTCGCCCCGCTCCGCGCCTGACTCATCCCCCGCCCGCCGCCGGCCGCGCCCGCGGCCACCGCGGCGCCCGCGGCGCCGTTTCTCGGGCGACCCGTCACCCTGGTTCGAGCCTGCGGCGTCTGCCGCGCGGCCCGCGGTCGAGCCGGAGCCCGCCGCTGTGTCGCTGTCCTTGATGTTCGCCTCCGTGTCGTCACTGGGCGGGACGCGAGGGACGCGAGCGCCCGCTGTCCGATGGGACAGGGGAGCCCTCGTTCCACGCAGCCCGGCTCGACCTGGCTCCCAGGCGACGCCGTTCAGGGTTCTCCTGCTCAGGCGTTCTGGTTGCCGGCCGCTTCCGTGGTTCTGCGCCGGGCGGGATCGCCCGCGGCCGCAGCGATGCCGTGTCCCGGACTCCGCCGGGACGCCTCTGCACCGATAGGGTGTACACATCGTAGCGAAGGGCGGGCACGAGGACCGCATTTTCGGCCCCACCGCCCCCCCCACCCGCTCCGGGGCGGCGTCGCCCCCGACCAAGAGCGCGGGCCTGCAAACACAAGCCGAGCCTGTATCCCGCCCCCCCCCAGCCTCGCCCCTGCCGCCACGCCAACCCGGCGCCCGGCGCCCCCGATCGTGCGTATCCCGGCGATCACGCGTATCCCGGTGTAGGGGCCGGGCAATGTCCCGGCCCCGAAGGTCCGATCACCGCCTCGGCAACGGCCTACCCAGGCGGGCGCAGCCCGTCCCCCGAACGGCCGGTCGGGCGGGCTCTCGCGTCGCCGCATTCCCTCGATCCCGCATCCGCCGTCATCCACCGGCAACCGGAATACGTCGCGAGGCGCAACGACAGCCGTGCGCGCCAGGGACCTCCGGGTTGACCACAATGGGTCAACCCTACACCGGGGGTCGCGACGGCGAGGTGGGCATGCCGGAGGGGGCGCAAGGGCGAGGCGGGCGACGCCGGAGGGGCTGTCCGCGCCCGAGCACGCGCCAACGTAAAGAGCGGAGCGGCGATCGGCGCGGCGGTTGCCGAGCTTGCGAGGCAAGCCGAACGACGTATCCCGCTCCGGTCGGGGGCGCGGTTCTTGCGCGAGTCCGCGAGTGCAAGAACCGTGACGCCGACCCCTGCGCGCGCGCAGGGTCGCGGGCGAGGGGCGGGCGCTCGCGTTGGGGCTGTCCGCGCCCGAGCACGCGCCAACGTAAAGAGCGGAGCGGCGATCGGCGCGGCGGTTGCCGAGCGTGCGAGGCAAGCGCCGTGACGATCGTCGATCAGCCGCCGACGAGAGTGCGGACGAGGTCGTCCTGCGTTCCGAATCGGCGGTCGGGCCCGGCGCTGGTCAGCCACGCGCGATCACCCCCCTCGGACTCGTAGTGCAGCGGCGTCCCCCACGGATCCTCGGGCGGGGCCTCGGGGAGTGCGGGCGGGTACGAGCGGCGCGTGGCGCGCACGGACTCGAGATGCTGCACGATCTCGTCGAGCAGCGCCTCGGCGGCGGCCCCGCGGGCGGCTCTCTCCCGCAGGCCGCCGACATCCGTGCGCAGAATCTCGAGGTGCTGCGCAGCGCCCACCTGCACGACATACGCCCCGAGCCCGATGCAGCAGAACCCGGTGAGGGCGAGGAACGCGGCGAGCCCCGTCAGCCACGCCGCCGCCGCCGAGACGCGCGGTGCCTGTGCCTGTGCCGGGGTCGCGTCGGCGGCCTGGGGCGACGCGGCGGCGCGCGATCCGGGGAGCGGCGGCGGCGTGCTCCCGTTCACCCCTGCCTGAAGTGGCGCATCCCCGTGAAGACAAGCACCGCGCCGGCCGCGTTGGCCGCGGCGATCACCTCGTGGTCGTTGCGGCTGCCGCCGGGCTCGACGATGGAGGAGATCCCGGCGGCGGCGGCGACGTCCACCGAGTCGGCGAACGGGATGAAGGCGTCGCACGCGAGCGCGGCGCCCACCGCTCGCTCGCCGGCCTTCGTGACGGCCAGGCGCACGGCATCGACGCGGCTCATCTGCCCGGCGCCCACGCTGATCACGGCGCGGTCCTTGGCGATGACCACGGCGTTGGTGCGCACGTGCTTGGCGACCATCCACGCGAACTCGAGATCGCGCATCTCGCCGTCGTCCGGGTTGCGCGTCGAGACACACCGCACGCCCTCGCTCGGGACGCCGCGGCTGTCGTACTCCTGCAGGAGAACCCCGCCCAGGACGCGCAGCAGTTCGCGGTCGCGGCCCCCGAGCGGCTGGTCCAGCGCCTCCACCTTGACGAGGCGCACGCTCTTGCCCCACGGCTGTCCCGAGGTCAGCGCGCTCAGCGCCTGCGGCTCGAAGCCCGGAGCGAGCACGCACTCGACGAAGTTCTCGGGCGCCGCCACGGCCTTCGCGGTCTCGACGTCCACGACACGGTTGAAGCCCAGCACGCAGCCGAACGCGGCGTCGGGATCGGCACCGTGGGCGAGCGCGAACGCCGCGGCGGGCGTGTCGGCCACCGCGCAGCCGCACGGGTTGGCGTGCTTGATCACGGCGCACGCCGGATCGGCGAACTCGCGCACGATACGCAGCGCGGAGTCCAGATCGACGACGTTGCTGTAGGACAGCTCCTTGCCCCAGAGCACGTCGGCCGACGCGACGGACGGCCCCAGCGAGCCGCGCTGGGTGTAGAGCGCCGCGCGCTGGAACGGGTTCTCGCCGTAGCGCAGGTCGCGCACCTTCTCGAAGAACGGCGCGTAGAAACTGGGGAACAGGTCGTCGTGCTGCTCGGCCAGGTAGTTGGCGACGGCGGCATCGTACTGCGCGGTCAGGCGGAAGGCGGCCTTCGCGAGGTCGAGGCGCAGCGCCGCGGGCACGTCGCCGGCGGACGCGCGCAACGCATCGAGCACGTCGCCGTAACGCCGCGGCGAGCTCACGACGACGACGTACGCGTGGTTGCGCGCAGCGCCACGGATCAGGGCCGAGCCGCCGATGTCGATGTGGTCGAGAGCCTCCTGGCGCGTGGCGTCCGCGCGCTGCGCGGTCTGCTCGAAGGGCAGCAGGTTGGCGCAGACGAGGTCGATGTCCTCGATGCCGTGCTGCGCCAGCGCGGCGGCGTGCGCCTCGTCGCCCCGGTCGTGCAGGATGCCCCCGTGGATATGCGGATGCAGCGTCTTGAGCCGCCCCCCGAGGATCTCGGGCTGCGCGGTCACCGCGGCGACGTCGATCACCCGCAGTCCCCCCGAACGCAGCAGGCTGGCCGTGCCGCCCGTGGAAATGATCTCCACGTCGAGTTCCGCGAGCCCCCTCGCAAAGTCCACGATCCCGGTCTTGTCCGAGACGCTGAGCAGAGCGCGCTTCACCCTCACTTGGTGCCCTCCCCGCCGCTGTCCGCGGCTGCGTTCTCCTGCGTCTTCGTCCGCATGTGGGCCTCGATGAACGCCTGGATGTCGCCGTCCAGCACGCCCTGCGTGTCGGCGGTCTGGCGGTCCGTGCGCAGATCCTTGACCATCTGATACGGATGCAGGACGTACGACCGGATCTGGTATCCGAAGTCGATGTCGCCCTTGGCGCTGTAGGCCTTCTTCAGCTCGGCCTCGCGCTCCAACTCGCGCGCCCGGTAGAGACGCGCCGACAGCAACGCCATCGCCGAGCGCTTGTTCTTGTGCTGGCTGCGCTCGGACTGGCACTGCACGACGATGCCGCTCGGGATGTGCGTGATGCGCACCGCGGAGTCGGTCTTGTTGACGTGCTGGCCGCCCGCGCCGCCCGCGCGGTAGGTGTCGATCTGCAGGTCCTTCTCGTTGATGTCGATCTCGCCCTCTTCGATCTCGGGGACGACATCGACGGACGCGAAGGAGGTCTGGCGGCGATTGGCGGCGTCGAACGGCGACAGCCGCACCAGGCGGTGCACGCCGATCTCGTTCTTGAGGTACCCGCAGGCCCACTCGCCGGAGATCTTGTAGACCGCCTTGCGCACGCCGGCCTCCTCGGCCGGCACCTCGTCCACGAGTTCCACCGACCAGCCGCAGCGCTCGGCGTAGCGCACGTACATGCGGGCCAGCATCGAGGCCCAGTCGGCGGCGTCGGTGCCACCGGCGCCGGCGTGGACCGAGAGGAAGCAGGGAAAGACGTCGTGCGGGTCGCGCATCGCGAGCTTGAACTCGAGTTCGTCGAGCTCCGCGGCGCATTGCGCCAGTTCGCGCTCGACCTCCTCGAAGGTGTCGGCGTCGTCCTCGGACTCGGCCAACTCGAGCAGCACGGCGACGTCGGACGCCGCCGCGGCGAGCTTCACGACGGGGCCCACGCGACCACGCAGGAACTTGAGTTCCTTGACCGTCTTGCGCGCGCCGTCGGGATCGTCCCAGAACCCGGGTTTGGACATCGCCACCTCGAGGGCGGCGATACGTTTCAGTCCGCCGGGGACGTCAAAGGGACTCCTGCAGGGACTGCAGCCTCGTCTCGAGATCGATCACGCGGTCGTTCACTTCGGCCATGGCGGGGTCTCTCCTCCGGGCGGGGCGCCGGACGACAGGTCCGATTCCTAAGGGCTCGCGCAGGAATGCGTTCGTAGGACCGAGGGCGGCACGGGGCAAGGCGCCTCGACGACGCGACTCATTGCGGAGCCGAGTCGGGGAGGAGAGGCAACGCCGCCCCGTGTCGTCGCAGCCGACCGAATCCCGAAGTCATTCCTGCGCGGGCCCCGAGTGTAGGACGCGCGAGGCCGGTGCGTCCCGGAAACGACGGCCGAGCGCGCGCCAGCGAGCTGTTACGCCCGGCGGTCCCGCTGCGGCGTTGGCGCTCCTCCATGACTCGCTCCATTGAGTCGGGTTCGTCGCGCCGCCTTGCAGCGAACCCGTCGGACGCAATCGGCGCGCACCCGGGATTCCTGC
>JAJRVY010000136.1 GCA_024277065.1 Planctomycetota bacterium | reverse complement strand
GCAGGAATCCCGGGTGCGCGCCGATTGCGTCCGACGGGTTCGCTGCAAGGCGGCGCGACGAACCCGACTCAATGGAGCGAGTCATGGAGGAGCGCCAACGCCGCAGCGGGACCGCCGGGCGTAACAGCTCGCTGGCGCGCGGTTTGCGCTCGTCGCTCGGAGACACCGAGCGTGCGTGCGGCGCCCGTCGCCGCGAGACGCTCGTCCGGCGACACACACGCGCAAACCGCGTGCTCGGCGCCGCGTGGGATTCCTGCTCACGCTCTGAGTTCCTCGAGAACGGGGCGGGAACGAACAGTTCCGGGGCTGGACTTGAAGTAAGGGCCCGCGCAGGAATAACTTCGGGATTCGGTCGGCTGCGACGACGCGGGGCGGCGTTGCCTCTCCTCCCCGACTCGGCTCCGCAATGAGTCGCCTCGTCGAGGCGCCTTGCCCCGCGCCGTCTCGCTCGCCCTCGGTCCTACGAACTTATTCCTGCGCGGGCCCTAAGGAACATTGAAAAATGGACGGTAGACATCCAGGTTTCAATGTAAGTTCTGTTCGTCATGATCGCTCGTTCGGGCCATCTGAGGTCGATCAGGCGTCTGCTGACCCGCAGTCCCGTCGTCGCCATCCTCGGCGCGCGGCAGGTGGGCAAGACGACGCTCGCGCGGACGTTCGTCGAGCGGCAGTCGCGCCGGTTCACGTTCTTCGACCTGGAGCGGCGCCAGGATCTCGCGCGCTTGGATGACGCCGAACTCGGCCTTCGAGACCTCCGGGGGATCGTCGTTCTGGACGAGGTGCAGCGCCGGCCCGAGCTGTTCCAGACCCTCCTGGTCCTGGCTGACCGGCCGCGAGCCCCGGCGCGTTTCCTGGTCCTCGGGAGCGCATCGCCGGATCTCCTGCTACAGAGTTCGGAGTCCCTCGCGGGGCGCATCTCGTATCACGATCTCGGTGGCTTCTCCCTGGAGGAGGTGGGCGTCCAGAAGCTCGACCGGCTCTGGCTCCGGGGTGGGTTTCCGCGGTCCTTTCTCGCGCGCTCCAACGTCGCCAGCTACGAGTGGCGCTGCGACTTCGTTCGCACGCTCCTGCAGCGCGACGTACCCCAGCTCGGGATCTCCATTGCGGCGGGCACGCTCGAGCGTTTCTGGGCCATGCTCGCGAACTACCACGGCCAGACGTGGAACGGCTCGGAACTCGCCCGTGCGTTCGGCGTCTCGCATCACGTGACGCGGCGCTACCTCGATGCGTTGGTTGCGACGTACATGGTCCGCATCCTCCGCCCGTGGGCGGTCAACATCCGCAAGCGTCAGGTGAAGTCTCCGAAGGTCTACGTGCGCGACAGCGGCGTTCTCCACACGTTCTTCGACGTGCGCTCGATGCGGGACCTCCAGCGGCATCCCAAGATCGGCGCGTCGTGGGAGGGGTTCATGCTCGAAGCGGTCATCCATCGGCTGCGCGCGAGACCGGAGACGTGCTACTTCTGGGCCACACACACCGGTGCGGAACTGGATCTGCTCATCATACGCGGGCGCCACCGCTACGGGTTCGAGATCAAGCGCACCACCGCTCCGCGGATCACGCGTTCGATGCGCTCGGCCTTCGCCGACCTCGGTCTCACGCGGCTGGACGTGATCCATGCGGGAGACGAGACGTTTCCGCTCGGCCCGAAGGTGCGGGCTGTCGCCGCTGCGCGCATCCTCACGGACCTGCGCGTCCCACGCTGATCGCGTTCGCTCCCGCGCGCCATCATGGCGCTCCGCGCTACTTGGGCTGCTTGGGCTGCTTGGGCTGCGGGCGCCCGGGCGGCACGGCTTCGCCACCGCTCTCGATGCGGGGCGGGGCGATCCGCGTCTCGCGCGGGGCGATGGGGCCCCACTCACCGATGACGATCGTCGCGCGTCCGCGCGGTCCGTCGCTCTGCGCGGTCGGGGCGAGTCTCCCCGGCAGCGCCGCGAGATCGACGAGCGGCTCGTCGTCGGGCGGATGGCCCCAGTGCACGGCGCCGCGCACGACGAGTCCGTCCCGCGGCGTGATCCCGGGCTGGGGGATCGGGCACGACGGCGGCCCCGGCGGCGGCGGCGGCTCCTCCGCGCACGCGGCGAGCAGCAGCAGCGCCGTCAGCAGCGGGACACGCGCGGACCGCGGAGTGCGTCGCATCACGCCAGTGTCCGGGACGGGGGTGCCGACCGCTACCTTCAGCCGGGTGAACGGCCTCGCCGCCCTCGACTGGACGCTGCTCGCCGCGTACGGCGCCGTCGTGATCGGTATCGGCGCGTGGGCCAACAGGCGCCAGAAAAGCGCCGAGGACTACACGCTCGGCGGGCGGCGCATGGCGTGGTGGGCCGTCGGCGTGTCGCTCATCGCCACCTCCTTCAGCAGCGCGGCGCTGATCGGCGGCACGGGCTTCGGCTTCCAGCGCGGGATGAGCTACCTGTCCCTGCAGATGGGCGATCTCCTGGCGATCGCGGGCGCGTGCGTGCTGTTCATCCCGTTCTTCTCGCGGCTGCGACTGACGACGGCCTACGAGTACCTGGAGCGACGTTTCGGCGTCGTCGCGCGATGCGTGGCGAGCGCGCTCTTCATCGCCCAGACGGTGCTGCGTGCGGGCATTCTGGTGTACGGGCCGGCGCTGGCGCTGTCGGTGATCCTCGGCTGGGACGTCGAGGTCGCCATCGTCGTCACCGGCGCCGCGGCCGTCGTCTACAGCGCGACCGGCGGTCTCGCCGCCGTCGTCTGGACCGACCTGATCCAGTTCACGGTGGTCGTGGTCGGGGTCACCGCGTCGGTGCTGCTGCTCGGCGGCGACGTCCCGGGCGGGCTCGGCGCCGTGCTCGAGCGGGCCTCCGCCGAAGGGCATCTGCGCGTCGTCGAGCCCGGCTACGCGCTCGGTACGCCCTTCAACGCGCTCGGGGCGCTGGTGGCCTACGGCACGCTGGCGTTCTCCATCGCCGCCACGAACCAGCAGGCGGTGCAGCGCTATCTCTCGTGCAAGGACGGGCGCGCGGCCACGAAGGCGGCGCTGCTCGGCTGGGGCATCGGCTTCGTGGCGGTGGCGCTGACGCTCTTCCTGGGCGCGTGCCTGTCGGTCTGGGTGGAGAGCGCCGGTGACGCGGGCGCCGCGGTGGCGGCGGCCGTCGAGCAGAACGGCGGCGACGCGGCGCTGCCCGCGTTCATCGTGCAGCGCCTGCCCGCGGGGCTCTCGGGCCTCCTGGTGGCGGCCATCTTCTCGGCGTCGATGTCCAGCATGGACTCGGCCATCCACAGCATGTCCACAGCGACGCTGGTGGACTTCGTGCGGCGCTTCTCGCGGCGGCCGCGCAGCGACGCGCAGGATCTGCGCCTCGCGCGCCTTCTGACCGTCGTCTTCGGTGTCGTCGCCACGGTGGCCGGCGTCGTCGCGGCTGCCGAGGACTCGCTGCTGCTCGACCTCCTGATCCGCTGGCTGGGCTACTTCGCCGGGCCGCTGCTGGGGCTCTTCCTGCTGGCCGCGCTCAGTCGGCGTGCCAACGAGAAGGGGGCGCTGGTCGGCGTCGCTGTCGCCGGGGCGGGCGTCATCTTCGCGGCCAATTTCGAGTGGCCGGCGTGGTGCGGACATCACCCGCTGTGGCTTGCGCCCCTCTCGTGCGCGGTGACGTGCGTCGTCGGACGCCTCGCGAGCGCCTGCTTCCCGCCGCCCACGGCCGAGCAGTTGGACGGCCTCACGTGGTGGACCCGCCCCCCACACTCCCACCCCCGAGTTCGTGGATCGCGTCGAGCACGATCTCGCCCGCACCCTCCGCACGGCTGACGCGTTCGGCCGCCGCTTCGCGGGGCCGCCGCGGGTCGTCTGGATCGTCCTCCTCGCGGTCGGTTCCGCCCTGCTGGGCGTGGGCGGTGCCATCGCCGCCGAGGAATCACGAAGTGCCAGGGAAGCGGCACTGATCATCCGCCGCGCCGAGGTGCGGCTGGCCTCCGTCGCGCGCCGGGCCTCTCTCTCGAAGGAGCGCCTTGCGCGAGTCGAGCGCCTCTTCCGAGCCGGAGTCATCTCCGCGCACGACCTCACGCAGGCCCGCGCCGCAGCGGAGGAGGGCGCTTTCGTTCGCAGTCGCCTCGTCCTCGAACTCGAGGAGGTCCGAGCCTCGAAGCGCCCGCATCAGGAGGATCTTTCTGCTCCCCTCGTCGATGGCCGGGACTTCGTCGCCGAGCGCCTTGATCTCGATCTCGCCGAGGCGGAGAAACGTCTCGTGCGCGCCGACGAATCCGTGCGGGCGGTTCGCAGGCGCTACGAAGTCGGAGCCACATCCCAGACCGAAGTGGCCGCCGCCGAACTGCGCGTGGGCCTCACCCGCGTGGCGGTCGCGGCGATCAAGGCGAGGATCCGACTGCGCCAGAGGTTCGCTGCACGGAGCGAGTCAGCGGAGCGGATCGATCTCCTCGGGATGCGTGAGGATGCCGAGGCTGCGAGAGATCTCGGTGAGCTGAGGCTCGCGGCGGCGCGAACTGCGCTCACGTTCGTGGAACGTGCATACGCCGCAGGGCTGATCGGGCCGGACGAAGTCGAGCGACGGAAGACGCAAGTGGAGGCCGCGCAACAGGAGATCGACCTCGCCCACGTCGATCTGAAGATCATCGCCCTTGCACTCGAGAAGCGTTGAGCCTGCTGACTGCGCCCTGTCCGCTCGATGACTCCGTCATGAGTCGCGCTCGCGGCCCCGCCTTGCCCGCAGGCTCCACGAACGAGCTGACTCTCGCACTCCTCATGGGAACACCCTCTGAGACGAAGTGACCGAGCTGACCCGGCGAATTCGCCCTGGGCCAGCATGTTCGGCAGAGGTCGGCTATGCCCTCCGGCGCAGCCGGCGGCACGTTCCGCGCCGGGCGGCCGGAACGGACCCGGTTCCCTCCCGCTCCGCCGGGCCTGCACGCTATCCTCGCGGCATGGCCACCTACCAGAGCGTCACCAGCGGTGACCGCATCGTCACGACCCCGCACGTGGAGCGGGCGCAGCGCGCGCTCGAGGCGGCGGAG
>JAJRVY010000135.1 GCA_024277065.1 Planctomycetota bacterium | reverse complement strand
CGCGTCGAGTCCGTCCTCTGCATGGCCTGCGCGACGAGGTAGTCCACGACCGTCGATCCCAAGAGGAGCAGCAGGAAGCGAGCGTCCCAGGCGCCGTAGAAAACGTAGCTCGCCGCGAGCAGAACGAGGTTATGGACGCGGTGCCGGGTCGCGAGCACCGCAGGGAACACCATCAGCGCGAACAGCAGGAACAGGCTCGAATTGAACAGCACGTCGTGATGCCGGGAGGACTCGCAGGGAAAGGGCACGGCCTCGCGCCGACCGGGCGGCGGGCTCGCGCGGCCGCGCATCGTACGGCAAGCCAAACCGGGCGCCGCAGACTGGACACCGTGGCGCGCGCGAACTCCGCGGCGGGTCCGCTGCCGCCCCGCACGCTTCGTGAGCCCCCACGCACGGCTCAGGCTAGCCTTGGCCCTCACACGGGCGGAAGCGGTTCGCCGCGAACGAAGGGATGCACAGCGCCGTGACGCGATCCGACACACGACCCACCCCGGGCTCGGCCGGGAGCCGGGGCATGCCGCCTCTCGTGCGCATCCTCCTGTTCCTCGTCCTGCTGTTCCTCTTCCTGGCGTCGATCAAGCTGATGGGCGGCTCCATCAAAGCGCTCGGCAAGGACACGGCCTCGGGCCTCTTCCACGGCATCAGCAATCCATTCGCGGGGCTGGCCGTCGGCATCCTCGCGACGGTCCTGGTGCAGTCCTCCTCCGTGACGACGTCCACGATCGTCGCCATGGTCGGCAGCGGCACGATGCCCGTCGAGACGGCCGTGCCCATGATCATGGGCGCCAACATCGGCACGTCGGTCACGAACACGCTCGTCGCCCTGGGGCACGTGCGGCAGTCCCGCGAGTTCGAACGCGCGTTCGCGGGCGCGACGATGCACGATTTCTTCAACGTGATGGCGGTCGCGGTGTTCCTACCGCTGGAACTCCTGACGTCCGGAGGCTTCGCACTCCACAGCGGCGGTATCCTCACCGAAGCGGCCGTGCAGCTCGCGCACGTCATCCAACCGGGCATGGATCTCGCCGCGGGAGCCGCCGCCGAAGCGGCGACGAGCAGCGGATGGAAGAGCCCCATCAAGGTAGCGGTCTCATGGTTCACGGGCTTCGTGCAGAACGCGCTCGCGACGGACCCCAAACACCCCACCGGCTTCGAGGTGACGCTCTGGTTCATCGCCTCGCTCGGCGGGATCTTCACGACGCTCGTCTTCATCACGAAGAACATGAAGAAGCTCATCGCCGACCGGGCGGAGCGTGTCCTCAACGCGGCGCTCGAGAGGAGCGGTCTGATCGGCGTCGGCGTCGGCGTGCTGCTGACCATCTCGGTCCAGAGTTCGAGCATCACGACGTCGCTGCTCGTGCCCATGATCGCCGCCAACGTCCTGACCCTCCGCAACGCGTTCCCGATCACGCTCGGCGCCAACATCGGCACGACGGTCACGGCGCTGCTCGCCGCGATGGTCACGGGCTCCTGGGGACTCGTGATCGCGCTCGTACACCTGATCTTCAATCTGTCCGCGACAGCGCTCGTCTACCCGTTCTCCGCGGTGCGTGACATCCCCGTCCGTTGCGCGCAGCAACTCGCGCGTCTCACCGTCCGCAACCGTCTCTTCGCCGTCGTGTACGTCGTCGTCACGTTCATCGTCATCCCGCTCACGGGGATGCTCATATTCAAGGACTAGGCCCATGTTCAAGTGGTTCAAGCAGTTCACAGGCGACGGCGAGCGCGGTCTGTCCAAGATGACCCGTGATCTCGAACGCATGATCCGGGAGGGCCGGCACGCCTTCGACGAAGCGTGCAGCGTACTCCTCGACGGAGCGGACGCCGCGACCGTCCGCGGGGATCTGCTCGCGACGGACGAGCGCATCGACCACCTCGAGCAGGGCATCCGGCGTCAGATCCTGGTGCACGGATCGGTGCACGGCGCGGCGCACCTGCCCGAGCTCATGGTGCTGATGTCGGTCGCCAAGGACGCCGAGCGCATCGGCGACTACGCCAAGAACCTGTTCGCCCTGACGACCTATCGCGTCGCCCCGCCCGGCGCCCGCCACCACGACGAGTTGCAGTCGCTGCGGCGCGCCGTCTCGACGCTCCTCGCCGACGCGCCGGAGGTGTACGAGGATCAGGACGAGAGCCGCGCGAGCGAGTTCATCGCGCGTGCGCAGGACGCCGTCGATGAGTGCGAGCAGCGCATGGTCGAGATCTTCGCCGCCGAGACGTGCACCGGGCACGACGCCGCGTGCGCACTCGCGTTCCGTCACGTGCGTCGGGTCGCGGGCCACGTCCAGAACGTCGTGACCGCGGTCGTCAACCCCGTGGACAAGCTCGACTTCGCCGACGAGCCGAAGATCCCGGAGATCCCGGAGCCGCCCCAGTGACCCTTGTCGCTGTCGTCCGGCGTCGCTGTGAGCCGGTGTCGCTGTGATGCGGTGTCGCTGTGATGCGGTGACCGGCGTCCCGTCCTCGCGCGTCGGGCGCGCCCCGGATACTCTCCGGCCGTGACCTACTCCTCGCCTCTGCGCTACCAGCCGCGACGCCTGCACGCGGCGGCGATCTACTGTTCCGACGGACGCGTCGGTGAGCACTTCGACGACTTCCTGGCGCACGGCCTGGACCTGCCCCACTACGACCGCGTGGCGCTCCCCGGCGGGGCGGCGTGCCTCGCCGGCCACCCCGCGGCGTTCGTCCAGCAGGCGAGCGTCGCGGAGGAACTGCGATTCCTCGTGGAGGTGCACGAACTCCAGCGCGTCGTACTCGTCGCCCACCAGGGCTGCGGTTTCTACCGCGCGAGTCTGAAGCTGCCGGACGGGCTCCTCGAGGGCCAGCAACGAACGGATCTCGCGGCGGCCGCGCGGACGATCCGCGCCGTCACGGGAATCACGGACGTCGAGGCCTGGTTCCTGCGCGTCGCGGACGACGACGCATCGGTCACGTTCGAGTCCGTGCCGCTCGTCTGAAACGGGGCTCAGGTGCGCTTCGGCGGTCGCGACGGACGCTCGTCGTCGGTGACGGGCCCCGCGATCTCGCTCGCGTCCACGATCTCCACATCGGCGGCGCGTCCGGCCTCGCGCCGCGCGCGCTTGGCTTCGAGCTTCTCCTGCCGCTTCTTCTGCTTCCGCATCTCCTTCTGTCGCCGCTCGTAGTCGAAGTTCACTTTCCTTGCCACGCGATCTCCCTTGCTGCTGCTGCTGCTGCCGCGAATCGGTTCGTCCCTGCGGCTCGGAGAAACTCCGGATCGCAGGCGGAACACACTGCCGGGGATCGTACGCGCTCGACGCCCGACTGCCCACAAGCCACACGACGGTGCCGGATGGGAATCCTGCGCGCCGCGCTCCTCGTCGGAACTCCCTTTCAGACGATGGGCGTCTTGTGCGGCCGGCCGGCATCCTCGCGCACGTAGCGCGGGAGGGCATGGCCGGGGAGTCTGCGGCGCAGGGCAGCCAGCAGTTCGCGCCCGCGCTCCTCGGCCACGCGGAAGTGGGCGGCGCCGGCCACGGCATCGAGCTGGTGCAGGTAGTACGGCGACACGCGCAGATCGACGAGCCGCTCACAGAGCGCCGCCAGCGTCTCCTCGTCGTCGTTCACGCCGCGCAGGAGCACGGCCTGGTTGAGCACGGGCACGCCGCAGTCCACCAGCCGTCCGAGCGCATCGGCGCAGTCCCCCACCAACTCGGCGGGGTGGTTCGCGTGGACGACGAGCCACGGCGTGAGGCCGAGTCCGCGGGTCGCCCGCAGCCAGCCGCAGAGCCCCTCATCGACGCGGCTCGGGAGAACGATCGGAAGGCGGGTGTGAATGCGCAGGCGCGTGACGTGCGGGACGGCGGCGAGGCGCGCGCTCCAGCGCAAGAGGACGCGGTCGCCGAGAAGCAGCGGGTCGCCCCCGCTGAGGATGACCTCGTGGATGGAGTCATCCCCCCGCACGTACTCGCACGCCGCGTCGCAGGCGTCCGTGCCGCGTGGTGCCGACTCGTACGGGAAGTGGCGGCGGAAGCAGTAGCGGCAGTGGACGGCGCACGACGGCGCGGCGACGACGAGCACGCGGCCGTCGTACTTGTGGAGCAGCCCCGGCGAGCGGGCCGCGGCGAGGTCGCCCACGGGGTCGGCCACGAACCCGGGCACGCGTGCCGTCTCGGCAGCGACCGGAAGCACCTGCCGCAGCAGCGGGTCGTCGGGGTCGCCGCGCCGCATGCGCGCCACGAAGCTGCGCGGCACGACGAGCGGGAAGCGCTCCGCGGCGAGGCGCTCTGCCGCGGCGGCC
The DNA here is from genome assembly GCA_024277065.1 of Planctomycetota bacterium. Lineage (GTDB taxonomy): Bacteria > Planctomycetota > JAJSAM01 > JAJSAM01 > JAJVHW01 > JAJRPF01. Next base: position 3,045 of record JAJRVY010000135.1, on the reverse strand, counting down.
GGCGGCAGTCCGAGCGCGCGAAGGAGCGCGCCCACGTCGCGGAACGCCACTCGCAGTGCGCTCTGCCAGCCCTGCGGCGCACTCTGCAGCGCACCCTGCGGCGCACTCTGCGAGCCCTCAGTGTTTGCGGCGTGCTGGACTTCGTGCAAGATGCTCCCCGACGGCGCCCGTCGGCGTCGGAGGCTACGCGGCGATCCCGCACGGGAGCGTACGAAACCCCGTGATCGGCTCGCCGCGGCGGCCTCTCCGGACGACGACGGTGAGCGACGACGGGGGCCCCTGCCCGGCGGACGGCGTCGAGCATCCCGGCCGAACGACCTGCGACGACGAACACGAGGCGCGACGCGAATGGACTACAACACCAGCGATCTACGGCGAGGGCTGCGTATCGAACTCGACGGCGAGCCGTACGTGATCATCGACTCGGACTTCATGAAGCCGGGCAAGGGCCAGGGCATCTACCGCATCAAGTGCAAGAACCTGCTGCGCGAGCGCGTGCTCGACAAGACCTACCGCTCGGGCGACAAACTGAAGGGCGCGGACGTCCAGGAACAGTCGCTCGAGTACAGCTACAAGGCCGGTTCCGCGTACGTGTTCATGGACATGGAGTCGTACGAGCAGCACGAGGTCCTCCCCGACGCCCTGCGCGGCGCCGAGAAGTACCTGCTCGAGGGCATGAAGGTGAACGTGGTGTTCTGGAACGGCCAGGTCATCTCCGTCGAGCCGCCGCGCCACGTCGAACTGGTCGTCGAGTACTGCGAGCCTGCGGCCAAAGGCAACACGGCGACGAACGTGCAGAAGCCGGCCACGCTGCAGACCGGCCTCGAGGTGCAGGTCCCGGCCTTCATCACGATCGGCGACGTCGTCAAGGTCGATTCGCGCAGCGGCGACTACGTCGAGCGCGTCTCGAAGGGCTGACCCACACGGGCACGCGAACGCCCTCCGACCAGGCCGCGCCCGCTGCGCTGCGGGACGTTCTGCGTCGCCGCGCCGACCTGCTCGCAAGGACGCGGCGCTTCTTCGCGGCGCGCGGCGTGCTCGAGGTCGAGACACCACTGCTCGCGCGCGGACTCGTGGTGGACGCACACATCGATCCCGTCGCCCTCGACCCCGCGACGGCGCGCGGCGCGCGCTATCTCCAGCCCTCTCCCGAGGCGCCCATGAAACGGCTCCTGGCAGCGGGCAGCGGCCCGATCTTCCAGATCGCGCGGGCCTTTCGCGCCGGCGAGAGCGGCCGGCTGCACCGCGCCGAGTTCACGATGCTGGAGTGGTATCGCCCGGGCATGGACGACCACGCGCTGATGGACGAGGTCGGCGAGCTCCTGCGGGAGCTGCTCGGCATCGACACGTGGCGCAAGCGCACGTACACGGATCTCTTCGACGAGTTGCTGGGCATCGATCAGCACGCCGCGGACACGGCGCAGCTCGCCGCAGTGGCGCGCGCGCAGGGCATCGACCAGGGTGACGACGCGCGCCCCACGGGCCGCGACACCTGGCTCGAACTTCTCTTCGCGACGTGCGTCGAGCCGCGGCTCGACCCGCGCGAAGCGACGTTCGTGCACGACTTCCCGGCGTCGCAGGCGGCGCTCGCGACCGTCACGGCGAGCGCCCCACCGGTCGCACGGCGTTTCGAACTGATCTACGGCGGCATGGAGCTCTGCAACGGCTACCAGGAGCTCCAGGACGCCGCGCTGCACCGCGAGAGATTCGCCGCGGCGAACGCCCGTCGCAGGGCCTTGGGGAAGGAAGCCGTCGCTCCGGACGAACGCCTGCTCGCAGCCGTGGAAGAGGGCCTGCCGCCGTGCGCGGGCGTCGCCGTGGGCCTGGACCGCGTCGTCATGCTGGCCCTCGGCGCGACGCACATCGACCACGTCGTGCCGCTGCGCGACTGACGCGGCGGTACACTCCCTCCCGCTGCCATGGACACGCTCGAGACCCTGCGCATCGTCGGCCGCCGGCACGCCCCGGAGGCCGTCGCCCCCGTCGCCGACGTGGACGCGGACTTCGACCTCGTGCCGGACGGTGTCACGACCCTCGACGCATTCCGCGCGCGGGCCGCGGTCAGTCTCTACGCGCTCGACCATCGGCACGGCGGCGTCGCCTTCGTGGAGACGCCGCTAGACGCGGATCTGCTCGCCGCGCCGTTCCTCCACCAGGCCCAGCGGGGTCACGCCGTGCGCGTGTTCCGCATGCCGTACGAGACGTTCCATGCGCTCGCCGACGAGCGACCGGCCGCGGCGCACGCGCCGCTGTTCATCCACTCCGTCGGCCGCTGCGGTTCGACGCTGATCAGTTCGGTGCTACGCACGGTGCCGCGCGTCGCGAGCATCTCGGAGCCGGACATCTTCACGTCGCTCGAGGCACGCGTGGCCGACGGCGCACTGGGGCGCGACGACGCCGTGCGGATGCTGCGCAGCGCCTCCCGGCTGGCGACGCGCGGACTCGCCGGCGACGACGCGCGTCCCGCTCTCAAGTTCCGCTCCGAGGTCGCCTGGATCGCGCGGTTGCTCGACGAAGCCGTGCCGCACGCGCCGACGCTGTTCATGTACCGCGACGCGCGGCGCGTGATCGAATCGTACGTTCGCGTGCTCGGACGCGCGCGCGGGTGGAGCGACCGCATGGCGCACGTGCCGGGCCTCGGCGGCGTGGTGGCCGCGCGGCACCGGCGGCGCGTCGCGCGGCGCGGCGCGCGCATGGAGCGCTTCGCGTACGCGCTGCACGGCTGCAAGCCGCTCGACGTCGAGATGCGCGGCCGCTGGGGCAAGTTCCTCATCCAGTGGCTTGCCAAGGTCCACGCGTACGTGTACCTGCGCGAGGTCCGGCCGGACGCGGCCGCGCTGCGCTACGAGGACCTCCTCGCGCGTCCCGAGCCCATGCTCCGCGCCGTCTTCGAGCACCTCGGTCTACCCGCGAACGCCCTGCCGGACGCCGTCGCGGCAATGGGCAGCGACTCGCAACGCGGCACGGCGTTCGAGCGCGGCGCGCGCGCCGCCTATCACCTGTCCGCCCGCGACGAACGCGAGATGGCCCGCACGTTCCGCGAGT
>JAJRVY010000134.1 GCA_024277065.1 Planctomycetota bacterium | reverse complement strand
GGTCATCGGCGCTCCGCGGTCCGCGTGAAGCGTGAGCTGATCGCGCGCGATCTGCTCTTTCTCACAGGTCTCCTCGATGAGCGTCTCGGCAAGTGCGCCGTTCTCGCGATCCGCCAGCAGCCAGCCGACGACGCGCCGCGAATAGATGTCGAGCACGACATAAAGATAGAAGTACGACCACTTCACCGGGCCCTTGAGCTTCGTGATGTCCCAACTCCAGACCTGGTTCGGGCCGGTCGCCAGGAGCTCAGGCTTCTTGTACTTCGGATGCCGCAGTTGATCGCGGCGCTCGCGCACCGGAGCGTCCGCGGCGAGGATGCGGTACATCGTGCGGATCGAGCACAGGTAACGCTCCTCGTCCAAGAGGATCGCCCACACCGCGCTCGGCGACAGGTCGCAGAAACGCTCTTCGCTCAGCACCGAGAGCACCGCCAGGCGCTCGTCGATCGAGAGCGCCCGCGGAGGCTTGGGACGTGGCTGCTGGGACCGAGGGCACTGGCGTGCCGCTCGGCGCCTGTAGATCATCGAGCGTGTGACGCCGAGTGCGCGGCAGGCCCGGGCGACGCCGACGCGGCGCCCCAACTCTTCCGCCGCACTCACGCGTTCTTCCCGTTGATCTTGGGCATCGTCAAGCCCAGCAGCCGTGAGACTTTTCCCTGCACCTCGATGATCGTCTCGGCGACCTCCAGGCGCGTGTTGAGCTGAGCGTTCTCGCGCTCGAGCTGCGCGACACGCCGCACCAGCGGACGATCAGGGTCGGGCTTGGGGCCGCGCCGACGCGGCGCCAGCGCTGCGAGCTGGCCCTGCTCTCTGGCACGACGCCACTTCGTCAGGTGCGACGAGTAGAGGCCCTCACGGCGCAAGAGCGCGCCGACCTCTCCCGGCTTCGTGCACGCATCCACGGCTTCGAGAATGCGCGCCTTGTACGCGGCGCCGAAGCGTCGTCGCGTCGCGCGTGGCACGACCTCCGGGTCGGGGGCACCCCCCGGCCTTGTCGGGCCGCACGCGCCGGTGGAGCCCCCTCCGCCTACGGAGGACTCGCTGCGCTCGCCCTCCTTCGGCTGCGGGGTCTCCACCGGCGCTGTGGTGTTGTTCTTCATCGTTGAGTTCTCCATCGCCCTGCACACTAATCATTGGTGGGGTAGATGTCTCAGCGATGTTGGCACAGAGGGCTCTGCGTACGACGACCTCGTCCAGCGTGAGCGTCGTCTCGCACGCCGGACGGCCTCGTTTCGGTGGGTCGTCGTTCACGTCGAAGTAGCGCACCACGCCACGAGTGAACGGCTCGAGGGCCCGGATCGATGCAGCGCCCCCGGGGGCTCTGTCAGACGGCTCCGGTCGCCCCTTCGGGACTCCCTCCGGCGTCCTCTCCCAGGCCACGGTTTGCCGGTGCCCAGGGGGTCCCTCTTCAACCCGCCGGTCTGTGGAAGCCGGCCGACAACGTGATCGCCGACCACGACGCCGATGGCAACCTGATCCGCACGCGCTTCCGGCCGGTGTCCGCAGTGGGCACGCCGGGCGCCATGGGAGACCTCGTCCGCGGATACCGCCTCGCGATGCAGCAGCGGGAGGACCCGCTGATCGTCGTGCCCCCCTGTGGCAGCGTAGTTGTCGCCTGGTTGTTCACGGTGCGCGGCGGGCGGATCGCGAGACGTTGGGAGAAGGGCGCGCCAAGAGCGGCGAGTGGTAGGCCCGCCAGGACTCGAACCTGGGACCAAGGGATTATGAGTCCCCTGCTCTGACCGACTGAGCTACGGGCCCACCGTGGGCGAGCAGGTTACCGGCTCGGCGCCTGCGCGTGCAGCCTGACTCCTCGGGCGCGGCGGACGCGAGGGGCGCGGCGGGTGCGGACGATCGCGGCGGGTGCGTCTTGCCGCGCGGGGGATGCGGCGGGCGGGCTGGCGTGGTGGAGGTCGTGCGGCGTCGGTCGTGCTGGCGGCGCCGTGGTGGGTGGTAGAATGACGTGATGCCACGCACTGACGAGCAGGCCGCGCGGGCGCTGTGGCGCGAGCGCCGCAGAGAGTGGAGCGGCTTGGTATCTCGCGAGGGCCCGCACCACGAGATGGACGCGAGGAGCCTGACGCCCGCGCAGCGAATCGTCGCGGCGTGGACGGCTTCGTGCGCTGCTGCGGCGTTCCTTCGATCGGCGGGCGCCGGATCGTCGCCAGCGAAGCTGCCGCGGAGCGAGTGGCCCGGGTCGGTTCTGCGATCGCGATCCGCGGACTGAAGCGCGGCGCCGGGCACTGCGTCGCCGGTGGGCTCGTCCGGGAGCCGGTCGAAGGCGCTCAGGACGGCGGGGAGTGCGGCCTCGTCGCCGTACTCGGCGAGGAACGCTGCGCCGAGCCCGGGATCTTCCCCGAGGTAGTCGATGAGGATCGCGAGGGTCTCCGGAGAGTGCTCGCGGCGGCCGGACAGGGCGTCGCAGATGTTCGCGCGCGCCGCCATCGTGGCTGCGTCGCGATGGTACCGGCGCAGCGCCGCGGGAAGGTGCTCGGCGTCCAGCTCGATGGCGGCGTACAGGGCGTACGCGTGGAATTCAGAGCGTGAGCAGGAATCCCACGCGGCGCCGAGCACGCGGTTTGCGCGTGTGTGTCGCCGGACGAGCGTCTCGCGGCGACGGGCGCCGCACGCACGCTCGGTGTCTCCGAGCAACGAGCGCAAACCGCGCGCCAGCAAG
>JAJRVY010000133.1 GCA_024277065.1 Planctomycetota bacterium | reverse complement strand
GACACCGCCGACCTGACGATCGCCGGTTGTACGGAGGGCCCCCCGACTTGGAACGCGGCGTGCGTGGTGACGCTGAGCAAGGGAGTCAGTGGTCAAGCAGGCGTCACGCCCAACCCCGGAGCCGAGGGCGGGATGTTCAGTACGCCGTTCGTGCATCAGTCCGGCGGTAACAACAACAAGTGGGGGCAGACGGGCTCCGCGGCGGGTGGAACGTACGCGGATCAGGATTCGGGATGGCAGGAAGTCGGCACCTGGGACGTTGATCAGGGGAATCCCGACACGCAGAGCCACTGGGTGAGCGCCACCGTCATGGTCTCGTTCCAGGGCACGGCGAAGGAGATCGTCGTCAACAAGAGCGAGATGAAGGCGAGGGCCCGGCTGGAAGCGACGGCCACTTCGTTGTAGTGGGATCCGTGGGTTCCCGGCGAACGGTACGGATTGTCGGCGCCGTGGTGGTGGCGCTCGCTCTGGTCACGGTGATCGCGCTGTTCCGCGCGGCCTCGCAGAGCGTCGCTCCGGCGCATCGTGTGCGGTCGCTCGAAGGTCGTGGTGCGCCGCGCCCTGTTGCCGAGGCGCGGCGCAGCGCCAGCGGCGCTGCAACCGTCTCGACTCCCGCTGCGAGACTCTCGGACTCCCGCGCATCGGGTGTCGTGTCGATCGTCGTACGGCGAGCCGCCGATGCACAACCGGAGGCTGGAGTGGTCGTGCGTGTCGTGCGGCGATCACGGTTCCAGTCGGGATCCGGGCTCGCGGGCGACTCCGTTCTCGCTCTCTCGGGCGCGTCTGGGACCGCGTAGATCGAGGTTCCCGCTTTGTGGCGCGGGGATGCGATGGCCGCGAGTGCGGTGTCCCGCGACGGGCTGCTCGGATCGCGAACTGCCACGCCTTGCGAACCCGGCGCGTCCATCACGCTCTGGGTGGAGCCCACGTCCGTCGTCGCCGGCCGCGTTGTCTGGTCCGGTGACACGAGTTGGCGCGGGGTTCGCGTCATCGCGTTCTCGGCGAGTTGGCCTGATGCTACGAAGCGGCGCGCAGTCTCGGTCGAGGAGGATGGGGCGTTTCGGATCGGGGGCATCGGCTTCTCCGTGCACCTCTTCGCCATCGCGCCTGGTCGGGTGCCTTCGGAGTATTGGAGTGCTCGCGTCGATCGCGCGACGCTCGTTGCCGGCGGGGTGACGTACGTGACCCTGACGCTCGGGGGGCGGGGTTCCGATGTCCGTCTTCCCGTCCGTATGGATGACGGTTCTCCGGTGCCCCCACGAGCTTCGATCAGTTACACGACGGGGACTTCGTGGACACGCGTCGGCGTGGACGCGCGCGGGTCCTGTGCTCTGGAGCACGCCGAGAGCGGGCGACCGTTGCGGATCATGGCCTGGCCGGTTGCACGAGTGACCGGCGCGGGATGGCTGACGTTGCCGGTGGAGGTGACGCGACCAGCCGGCATGTGGGAGTCCGGGCAGCCGCTCGAGCTTCCGAGGGCGTCGTCGTTCGTCGCACGCGTGGTGACGGAGGAGGGCAACGCGTGTGCTGGAATCGACGTGCTGGCGTATCGCCGTACGGGCGACGACTCGTTTGAGCCGGTGGGCCGGACCAGACTCGGCCCGGACGGCGAGGTCGAACTGTTCCAGGACACGGCTCTACCCCCAGGCCGCTACGAACTCCGACTCCACGATCAGACCGTGATCTGGCGTGGTTCCATCAGAGCACTCGAGGAGCGCGCGATCACGATCACCTTGTTCGGCCATCGGCCCGTGCGGATCACGCTCAGGGACCAAGACGGACGGGCAGTCGCCGCCGGCAACGTCTCGGTCGCTCTCTTGGAGCGCTCGGCCCGAGTCGCGGACAGCCCAACGGAGTTCGTGCCCTTTGGGACTGCAGGCGGAGTCGTGCTGCCGCTCCCGACGGGGCGGTCGGACGACGTACTCGCTCGCGTGCGCTTCGATGCGTACGGGGATGTCGATGTCCCGGTCGCAGAGGGCGCCGACGAGATCTCCGTCTCGATCCCGGCGGCGCTCGGCGGCGCTCGTTTCTCGTTCGAGGGGTTCGTCCCAGCGAGCTGCACGATCGAACTGGCGGCCGAGGACGGCGGCCGTGACGTGCGCTTCTACGCGAGGTTGCAGGAGGGGACCGACAGCGTCGAATTCCACGGTGTGCCCCCCGGGTTCTACCGGTGGCGCACGATCAGCACGGCCATGCCGGAGCCGCGCACCGGCCGCGCACTTCGGGTGGATGCCTCGCGTACGGTCGAGGTGACGGTCCGGTGAGTGCCCTCGTCAGGTCGTGACCGGCGCCGCCGTGCGCCACACTCGCTCGACACCGTCCTCCGGGCGCATGCAAGAGGAAGCTCGCTTCCCTCCCGCGTCGGGGCCGGGTCCCTCAGCCGCCTGACGAGATCGCGGTAGCGGAGAGGGTGCGGCGGGGAGGTGCCGCGTTCCTACTGCGACGCGCGGGGTGCGGCGCTCGCCTGTTGCAGGTGGGCCTCGGCGCGGGCGAGGAGCTCGGAGACGGGGAGGGCGTCGAGGGAGGAGTCCGGGAGGGGCTCGCCGGCGCGCGCCGCCTCGGCGCTCGCGAGGATGGCGGGGTCCGCGTTCCACAGACACGCCGTGCCGTCGTCGCTGGCCGTCGCGATGCGCGCCCCGTCGGGCGAGAAGGCGGCCTGCAGGACGCCGCCGCGATGACCGCGCAGCGTCATCAGGCGCGCTCCCGTCCGGGCGTCCCAGAGACGCGCCGTGCTGTCCCAGCTCGTCGTGACGACGCGCCGGCCGTCGGGAGAGAACACGCCGAAGTCCGAGCCCTGGCTGTGGTGGCCGTCGAGCTCCGTGACGAGCTCGCCGCTCGCGGCGTCCCAGAGGCACGCCGCCGGCGCCAGGCCGCACGTCAGGAGGCGCGTCCCGTCCGGTGAGGATGCGGCGTGCCGCAGCGAGATCTTGTGCGCCTCGAGCGCCGCAGCGCGCGCGCCGTCGGCGGCGTCCCACACGGCGGCCGTGAGGTCGCGGCTCGCCGTCAGAACGCGCGCGCCGTCCGCCGACCACGTGGCGCGAACGAGTGGCGCCGTGTGCTCGCCGAACTGCGCGAGCGGGGCACCGTCGGACGTGCTGAAGACGCGCGCACTGCCGTCGGTGGCCGCCGTCAGCAGGCGCGTACCGTCGGGCGCGAGCTCCGCCTCGACCAGGCGCAGCCCGTCTCCGCCCACCGCCAGGCGCCGTGCCCCCTCGTTGATGCTCCAGAGGATCGCCACTCCGTCGTTGCCGACCGAGGCGAGCAGACCGCTGCCGGGCACGACGGAGAGTCCCAGGACGGGACCGACGTGGCCCCGCAGGACGTGCACCGACCGTGCGTCCGCGGCGCCGATCAGCCGCACGACGCCGTCGCGGCCCGCCGTCGCGAGGAGGCCGTCGCCGGGCACGAACGCCGCCGCCGTCACGCCGCCCTTGTGGGCGTCGAACTCCCAGAGCTGGGCGCCGCTCACGGCGGACCAGAGGCGCACGCGTCCGTCGCGTCCACCGGAGGCCACGTGAGCGCCGTTCGGGGCGTGGGCTATGCAGTTGACGGTGCCGAAGTGGCCGGAAAGGGGCACGCGCTCGACCGCCTGCACGGCGAGCGCCGCGCGGAGCGCCGCGACGGCCTCGCGCGGCACGTCGGCGCCGCGTCGTGCGAGCGGGCCCGCGGCGGCGATCGCGTGCACGAGTGCCTCGCGGGCGGGCTTGCCGGCGGCCAGCGCCGCCAGCGTCTCGCGGGCCTCCGCGTGGGCCTGCTCCATCTCCACGGGACCGGGGGCGGGCGCGGCCATCGGTGGCGGCGCGGCACGGCCGTCTCGCGCACTCACGCCCTGACTCTCATTCTGGCTCACACCTTGGCTCACGGGCCGGCTGAGCGGGCCGGTCACCGGCGTCAGTCCGCCCAGCTCGGCGAGCCTTCGCAGTGCCTCTTCGAGCTTGGACTGCAGCGTGTCCGCGAGCGTCTCCTGCTCCGCGCGTCGCGCATCCAGTGCGTCGATCTGCTCACTCGCCTCACGCAGGATCGCGCGCGCGTCGGCGAGCTCGGACTCGGCGTTCGCGAAGGCGGCGTTGATCGTCGCCAGCTCCGACTCGCGTTCCTGGTCTCGCACGGCCTGCCGCTCGGCCTGTGCGAGCGACGCCGCCACGGCGGACTCGAGCCCCGTGATGCGCTGTCGCATCGTGGCCGTCTCCGCCTCGGCGGTCTCCGCGCGTGTCGTCAGTTCCGTGCAGCGCGCGTCGAGAGCGTCCGCGCGGCCGGTGGCATCGCGCACAGCCGATTCCAGTTCCGCGGCGCGTGTGTCCGCCGCGGCGAGTCGCTCCGCCACGTCCTCGCGCTCGGCGCGCAGGCGCGCCAGAAGGGTCTCGGACTCGACGCCGCCGTCGCGCAGCGCGTCGCGTTCGGTCTCGAGCTCGGCGATCCTGGCGGACAGTCGCTCGTGCTCGGCTCCGGAGTCCGTCGTCGCTGCGGCGAGCTTCGCCGCCCGTTCCTTCGCGGCCGTAAGCTCCGCGCCCTGGGCCGCGAGCCGCTCCTCGAGCAGCGTGATCGTCTGCGCGTGGCCCGCCGCTCCCGCCGCCGTCTCCGCCTGCTCCGCGCGGGCGCTCGCCAGACCTTGTTCGAGTTCCGTTACGCGCGTCGCCGCCGCCTCGCGTTCGGCGTCGGCCTCCGACGCGCACGTCTCGGCGCGCTCGCGCGCGGCTGCCGCCTTGTCGCGCTCGCGCTCCGCCGCCTCGCGGGCGCGCCGCTCCTCGGCCACCTCGTTCTCCAACTCGGCGACACGTCCAGCAGACGTGGACTGCGCCGTCGTCGTCGTCACCGCAGCGGCCTCGACGGCCTTCTCGAGCACGCGCACGCGTGCTTCGGCGTCGGAGGCGCGGGCCAGCGCTTCGTCGCGTGCGCTCTCCGCGTCGGTGATGCCCTCGCCGACGCTGCGCGCGCGCGACAGCGCCTCGCACGTGTCCTCGAACTCGGCGCGCAACCCCGTGAGCTCCGCGTCGGCACGCTCCAGTCGTCCCTCGAGGTCCGCGGCGCGGCTCTCGGCGGCGGCCGCGCGCTCCTCGGCTTCGCGCGAGAGGGCGGCGGCCGCCGTCTGCGCCGATGTCAGCGTGTGTGCGCGCGCCGTGGCGTCGGCCGCCTTCTCGCGGGCCGCCGCCAATTCGTCCCGCAGCAGGCTCTCGTTCTCCTCCAGTGCCGTTCGCTGCTCTCGGGCGCGAGCCTCGAGGGCGGCGATACGGGCCTCGTCCTCGGCGCTGCGGTCGGTGTGCGCGACCTCGGCCTCGTGCCGCGCTCGGACCGCCGCGTCGCGCGCGCTCTCGGCGGCCTCGGCGGCCGCGCGCGCTTCGTCGCGTTCGCGCGCGAGTTCCTCGACGCGCTCCTTGAGGGCCTCGGCGCCGACTTCCGCGGCACGCGACGCCTCCGCGGCGGCGGCGGCCTGTGCGGCCAACTCCTCGCCGCGCTCGCGCTGCGCTTGCGCGCCGTCCAGTGCCTCCTCGAGCCGCTTCGCGAGATCGCTCTCACGCTGCTCTGCGTCCGCGCGGGCGGTCCGCTCCGCACCCAGCGCGGCGTCCGCCGCGGACTGCGCCGCCGCCACGCGGCGTACGGTCTCGTCCTGCGCGGCCGCCTCGATCTCATCGCGCAGCCGCGCCTCGATCTCGGGCGTCAGCGCCTCGCGGATCGCGGGCGTCAGGCGCTCCTCGATCTGCGGCACGAGACGGGCCTCGATCTCCTCCTCGGACTCGCGCGTCGCGGGCTCCGGCGCGACGCCGACGGCGGCGAGCGCGGCATCCCAGGCGGCGTCGCCGGCGGGGAGCCGCAGGGCGGGCGCGTCCGAGGCGTCGAACCACGCCCGCGCGGTCGTCGGGAGCTGGTGCAGCTCGGGCTGGTGTGCGAGCAGCGTGCGCGTGCGTTCGAGCAGCCCCGCGAGGGAGATGTCGAAGACGTGCGCCGTGCCGTCGTCGCCCGACGTCAGCAGGCGCTCGCCGTCCGGCGAGAAGGCCACCGACGTCACGGCGCCCTGGTGTCCGCGCGTCGTGATCAGGGGCTCGCCGGTGCGCGCGTCCCAGACGCGCGCCGTCCCGTCGGCGCCGCCACTGGCGAGGCGGCGACCGTCGGCCGAGAACGCGACGTCGCGCACCGGGCCGGCATGACCGCGCAGCACGCAGATGGTCGCGCCCGTCGCGCCGTCCCAGACACGCGCCGTCGCGTCGTCGCTCGCCGTGGCGAGGATCTCGTCTCCCCGCGCGTAGACGATGCGCACGACGGCGGACGAGTGGCCCTTCAGAATGCGCGGCTCGCCGCCCCCCGCGATGTCGAAGATGCGCGCGAGACCGTCGTGCGAGGCCGTGGCCAGCGCGGCGCCGGCGGGGCCGAAGGCGACATCGACGACGGGGCCCTCGTGCTGATCGAACGTTGCGAGCTCCTCGCCGCTCTCCGCGTCCCAGACGCGCGCCGTACGGTCCAGCGAGCCGGTGGCGACGTGCGCGCCGTCGGGAGAGAACGCGCCGGCTGCCACCCAGTCGGCGTGGCCGCGCAGCAGATGCCGCTGCGTGCCGTCGGCCGCGTCCCACAGCGCCGCGGTGCGGTCGTCGCTGACGGTGAGCACGGTCCTGCCGCCCGGCGCGAAGAGGGCGCGATTGACGTCGGCGCCGTGGCCCTCGAGCGTCGCGATCCGTGCCCCCGTGTGGCTGTCCCAGACGCACGCCGTGTGGTCCACCGAGGCCGTGACGAGGCGCTCGCCCGAGGTGTCGAACGAGATGTCCGTGAGGCGGTCGCCGTTACCGAGAAGCGTCACGTCCTGCTCGCCGCCGGGGAGGTCCCAGAGTCGCGCCGAACGGTCGTCACCGGCCGTGGCGGCGCGCCGCCCGTCGGGGGCCAGGCGCGCGCGCGCGACGCGCCCGGCGTGGCCCTCGAGCAGGGCGATCGTGCGTCCGTCGATGGCGTTCCAGATGCGCGCCGTGCCGTCGCCGGCGGCCGTTGCGAGATGCCGTCCGTCCGCGGACAGCACGACGCGCATGACCGCGGCGGTGTGTCCGCGCAACGTCGTCAGTGCCGTGCCGTCGCCGGCTCGCCACATGCGCACTGTCTTGTCCTCCCCGGCCGTCACGATGCGCTCGCCCGTCGGAGAGAAGACGAGTGCATTGACCGCGCCGTCGTGGCCGCGGAGCGTCGCGAGCAGATCGCCCGAGCGTGTGCTGAAGACCCATGCCGTGCCGTCCGCTCCGGCGGCGGCGACGGACTCGCCGTCGGGCGACATGGCGATGCGGCGGATGGCGGCCGGCCCGGCGCTGAGCCGCGCCCGGGGCGTGCCGTCCACGCCGTCGAACAGCGCGATGCCACCGTCCTCGGACGCTGTCGCGACGGTGCCGCCGTCCGGCGTGAATGCCACCTGCACGACGCGGTCCTCGTGTCCGGCGAGCACGGCCACGAGCGCCCCGCCCGCAGCGTCCCACAGACGTCCGGTGCGGTCGTAGGACGCCGTTGCGAGGCGGCCGCCGTCCGCGGACCAGGCGGCATCGACGACCGGGCCCTCGTGCCCCTCGAGCGACGCCAGGATCGTGCCGCTCGCGGCGTCCCAGAGACGCCCGACGCCGTCGAACGCGACGGTCAGGAGCCGCGCGCCGTCCGGCGAGAACAGCACGCGGCGCAGCGGCGCCGCGTGTCCTTCGACGCGCAGGAGCGACGCTCCGGACGCGGCGTCCCAGACACGCAGTACGCGATCGTTGCCGGCCGTCGCGACGCGCGTGCCGTCGGGCGAGAAGGCGGCGTCCGAGACGGGACCGGTGTGGCCCTCGAGGCGCGCCTCCGTGGCGCCGTCCGCGACGGACCAGATCCGCGCCGTGCCGTCGGCGGACGCCGTCAGGACGCGCGCGCCATCGCTCGAGAAGCGGACCGTCGTGACGCTGGACTCGTGCCCGCGCAGCGGCAGTGCCCGCTCGACGTGCGAGAGCGCCTCCGCCAGGCCGGCGACGGCCTGCGCCGGAGGCTCACGGCCGTGCCGCGCCTCGCTCGCGACGGCCTCGACACCGAGGGCCAGGGCGCCGAACTCCTGCCCCGGCTCCCGCGCCAGGATCTCGGCCCGCGCACCCAGGCGCACCGAGCGCACGCGGCTGCGCTCCTCATCCAGGAGCTCCCGGATGCGGACCGCGCCCTCGGGGACGGCGTCGTGCGCAGTGCTCACCACGTCCGGGACGCTAGCGCAATCGCCCCCCGGGCTCGACTCCCGGGCGGGGGTCACGACGAGTTCGGTGCAGTGCTGACGGTTGCCGTGCGCGGCCAATGCTGCCTCCCCCGAGCGGCCGGCGTGCGCCGGGCGATGCTCGCACCCGAAGACGGAGAGCGCGCGCGAGGCCTTGCGGCAGGCCCCAGGCGCGCCCCATCCCATCCTTCCGTATCGGGATTCGAGCGTCAGCGCAAAAGGCCGTCGAGCTGCTTCCTGGCGTCCGCATGCGCGGGATCGATACCGAGGGCGTTGCGGAAGGCCGCCTCGGCCTCCCCGCGCCGCCCGCGTCGGGCGAGCACCAGGCCGACGTTGTAGTGCGAGTCGGCGGCGCCGGGCCGCAGGCGCAGGACCTCGCGGAACTGCTCCTCCGCGCCTCCGAGGTCGCCGTCGTTCGCGAGCAGCGCGCCGAGCTGCGCGTGGGCTTCCACGGCGTCGGGATCGAGCTCGATGGCCCGTCGCAGCGCCGCGCGCGCAGCGGCCGTGTCCCCCGCCCCGAGCAGGCCGACGCCGAGGCGCGTGTGGGCCGTCGCCGAGGCGTCGTCGGCGGCCACCGCCCGGCGCGCGAAGTCGAGGGCGCCGACGGTGTCCTTGCACGACTCCAGCGCGCGCGCGGCCGCGGAGAGCGCTGCGGCGTCGCCGCCCAGCAGCGTGGCGGCACGCTCGCAGCGCTCGCGGGCCATCTCGTAGCGCTCGAACGAGCCGAGCACGAACGCGAGGCGCAGCAGTTCGCGCGCCCGCGGCAGCGGGTCAGCACCTGCGAGGTGCCTCTCGGCGGCGGCGGCGGCCGCCACCCGGTCCCACGTCGTGCCGCGCAGCGCGCCGCGCTGCGCGAGTGCGTCGGCGATGGCCCGGGCCAGGAGGAGGTTCGCCTTCGGCCACGGGTGGACGTGGTCGGCGAACGACTCGTCGCCCGGGACGCCCGCGCCCGGGCGCGGCGTCAGGAGCCGCTCGAAGTCGATGACGATCACGCCGCGCTCGGCGCCCACGTCGCGCACCGCCTGCTGCAGCGCGGCGATGGCGCGCAGCGGTACGACGTCTTCCTCGAGGGCGCGCCGCAGGGCGCCCGCCGCCTCGTCGCTGCGGCCGGTCTCGCGCAGTGCCCGCCCGAGCAGGTACCACGCCTCGGCGTGGCGTGGGTCCATCGTGACGCAGTCGCGCGCGGCGGCCTCGGCGTCCTGCGGCGCGCCGCGGGCGACGGCCTCGCGAGCGTCGCGGAGCCGCGCGAGGAAGCGCCCGACGTCGTTCACGGCGAGGGCGTCCGAAGCCTGGCTGCCCCACGGGCTCCAGTCGGCGACGTCGGCCGCCGGCACGAGCAGCACCGTCTGCGCTGCGGCGTCCTCCGCGATGTCGATCATCCCGTGCAGCGCCAGCCGGAACTCGGCGACGACCTTCCTGCGCCATGCGTCGTCGCGATGGAAGGCGTCCGGACCGATGGCGTTGGCGGCTACGCGCGCGACGTCATCGCCGAGTCCCTGCGGTCCGCCGCCGGCGGGCGCCAGCAGGCGTCGCAGCAGCGTGCCCGTGCGCGTCCTCGACACCAGCCCGGACGCGTCGCGCAGCCACTCCGGCAGGCGCCGGATGTCCTCGTAGGTGCGCCGCTCCAGGAACTCGTTGTGGCCGGTGTAGATGACGAAGATGTCGGGCTCGTAGGCCGCCGCCTCGCGCATCACGCCGCTGACGCGGTAGCTCGCGTAGCTGATGGCGCCGGCGTTGACGACCTCGACCCTCGGGCCGCCGCTGCCCGCCGCTAGCATCGCGCGCAGGAACCCGGCGAAGGAGGTCGCGTCGAAGTACGGTCGCCCGTACGTCGTGGAACCGCCCACGCAGAAGACACGAAGCGTGCCCTCGGACTTCTCCGCCGCGAACTCGAACGGGTTCATCACCGTGCGCCGGGCGTCCGGCCGGCGCACGGTGCCGCCGCTCTCCGCGAAGTGCGGGATCGACGAGGCGAAACCCACGAACGGATCCCGGCCGCCGGCGCCCGTCGGTGCGCCGAGAGCCCAGAGCGCCGCCTCGAGCAGCCCGAGGAGGAGCGCGACCGTGATGAGGCCGAGCGCGGCCTTGCGCCACCACGGCCGCGGGCCCGGGCCGCGCGCCGTCGATCCTGCTGCGTCCTCCCGTGTCTCCATGTGGCCGCCAGTCTACGCGGTCCCCTCACGCAGCGGGTCTTCGGTGGCGAGCGCGTTCAGGACGCCGGCGGTGTTTGGGGGCACCGGGCGGTAGCATCCGGGCCTGATGAAGATCTTCCCCACGCAGATCGAGACGTACCTCAACTGTCCGCGCAAGTACCACTGCTCGCGGGATCCGGAGCTGCGCAAGAAGTACTTCAAGGCCAGCCCGCACCTGGTCCTCGGCAACGCCGTCCACGATGCGCTGCAGATGTTCTTCGACCTCACGAAGGTGCCGCTGGCCGAGCGCACCTACGACAAGCTCTGCGACCTCCTGCGCGACGCCTGGGCCGGGCGTGGCTTCTTCAAGCGCAACGGCTGGAAGCAGCAGAAGTCCCGCGAGGAGGCGTTCGGCGACGATCGCGAGTCGGAGAAGGCGTGGGGCCGCAAGGGCCTGAACATCCTCTTCCGGTTCTTCAACACGCAGGACACGACGGCCGTGCCGCTGACAGCCGAGCAGTTCCACGAGCTGCGGCTCACCGACGGCATCATCCTGGGCGGCAAGGTCGATCGCATCGACCGCCTGGACGACGGCTCGCTGCACGTCATCGACTACAAGACCGGCAAGCCCCCGCGGCAGAGGGACCAGGACGAGATCGCCGAGAAGGACCTGCAGCTCGCGGCCTACGCCCTGGTCGTCGCGCGCAAGTTCCGCGGCAAGGTCTCGCGCTGCAGCTACCTCTACCTCAACGACGAACTCGAGGTCGGCTACGAGCCCGACGAGGCGCTGCTCGCCCGCAAGGAGACGGAGCTGCGCGAGATCTGCACGCGGATCGCGAAGGCGTGGGACGACGACGACTTCCCGCCGTCGCCCAACCCCCTCTGCGGCTGGTGCGACTTCATCGAGATCTGTGAGGAAGGGCAGGCCTACCAGAAGGAGCGCGAGGCCGTCTCCGGCGCGCAGGCGGACCTGCCGTTCTGAGCCGCGGACGATGTCGCTCGCAGACCGCGTGAGGGCGGCGACGAAGGGCTGTAGCCGCGGCGCAGGTCGGTCGATGCTTCTGTCCGGAGCGGGGCACAGGGCAGGATGAAATCGTGAGCGCAAGTACCGCCGCAGGCACCACAGCAGCCACGAGCGACGAGAAGCCGCAGCGCGGCGGGCTCGGGACGTTCGGCGGCGTGTTCACGCCGAGTGTGCTCACGATCCTCGGCGTGATCATGTTCCTGCGCTTCGGGCAGGTGACAGGCAACGTCGGTCTCGAGCGCACGATCGTGATCGTGCTCGTGGCGAACTTGGTCAGCGTGCTCACGAGTACGTCCCTGGCCGCTATCGCCACCAACACGCGCGTCAAGGGCGGCGGCGACTACTACCTGATCTCGCGCAGCCTGGGCCTCGAGTTCGGCGGTGCCATCGGCGCGGTGCTCTACATCGCCCAGTCGATCTCCGTCGGCTTCTACGTCGTGGGCTTCACCGAGGCCCTGACGCAGGTGACCGGCGCCCTCACGATCCCCGGCAGCATTCTGGGGATGGCCGTGCCGCCCGAGATCGCGGCACTGTCGCCGACGGCCATCGGCCAGATCGTCTCGACCGTCGTTTGCCTGCTGCTGTTCGCCGTCGCCTACAAGGGCGCCGACATCGCCACGAAGCTGCAATACGTGATCATGGCGGCCCTCACGCTGGCGCTCGCCTCGTTCTTCTGGGGCGCGTCGCAGCATTGGGATCCGTCGCTGCTCGAACAGAACCTCGGCGAGGCTGCGGGCGGCAAGGGTTTCTGGGTCGTCTTCGCCATCTTCTTCCCAGCCATCACCGGCTTCACGCAGGGCGTCTCGATGTCGGGGGACCTCGCGAACCCGACGAAGAGCCTGCCCCGTGGCACGTTCATGGCGGTCGGCGTGTCGCTGCTCGTGTACCTGGCCCTGCCGTTCGTGTTCGCGAACACGGTCTCGCGCGAGCACCTGATGGGAGACGCCGGCGCGGCGACAATGAAGCGCATCTCGACGTTCTCGTGGCTCATCGATGCCGGTGTCTACGCCGCCACGTTGTCGTCGGCACTTGCCAGCTTCATGGGGGCTCCGCGCATCCTGCGCGCGATGAGCATGGACCGCCTCTTCCCCGGTTCGGGCTTCTTCGCGCAGGCGGACAAGCCGGGCGCCGAGCCGCGGCGTGCCATCGGCCTCTCGCTCGTCATCGCGCTGGCCTGTATCTGGGGCGGCGACCTGGACGCGCTGGCGGGTGTCGTCACGATGTTCTTCCTGCTCTCCTACGGAGCGATGAACTACGCCACGTTCGTCGAGGGCTTCTCGCGCAACCCCTCGTTCCGCCCGCGTTTCAAGCTCACGGGGTGGCGTACGGCGCTGACCGTAGCCGTGGTCTGCGCGGCCGTGATGTTCGCCATCAGCCCGCTCGCGACGGTCGTCTCGCTGCTCGTGCTGGTGGGCCTCCATCGCTATCTGATGCACCGCGATCTCGACAACCCGGCGGGTGACGCGCGGCGCGGGTTCTACGTCCAGCGCATCAAGGACTACCTGATCAAGCTCGGTGAGCGCCCGCCGCATCCGCGCAACTGGCGCCCGGTGGTGATCGCCGCCACGCTTCCGGGCGAGGACGGCCGGCCCATCGCGCAGTTCGCCCAGGCGGTCAGTTCGGGCCAGGGCATCCTGACCATGGCCGTCGTCCTGCGCGGCAAGTTCCACGACATGATCGGCGAACGGCGCAGGCAGCAGCAGATGCTCGAGCGCTTCGTGCGCACCGGCGAGCAGCGCTTCTTCTACGAGGTGCCCATCGCCGACACGTACTCGCACGGCATCCGCTCGCTGCTGATGACGCACGGCATCGGACACCTGCGGCCCAACACGCTGATGCTGTACTGGTCGAGCGGTCTCGAGAGCGAGTACATGGAGGTCCTGACCGACGCGAGCGCGCTCGGCTACAACGTCGTGCTGCTGCATCCGCAGGAGTCCTCGAGCCCGTTCTCGACCGATGCGGCGTCGATCGTCGGGAGCCGCGAGCGGCGCATCGACATCTGGTGGCGCGGCCGCGACAACGGTTCGCTGTCGCTGCTCATGGCGCACCTCGTGCGCGAGACGCGCGACTGGCGCGGCTGCACGATCCGTCTCCTGCGCATCGTGACCGGCGTGGCCGAGATGGAGGGCTCGGAGCGCGAGATGGTGGAACTCGTGGAGTCGAGCCGTATCGAGGCGAAGGTCACGATCGTGCACTCCAAGGGCTCGCCGTTCGACGTCATCGCGGACGAGTCCGGTGACGCGCACCTCGTGTTCGTCGGTGTGGGCGGGCTGACCAACGGCGGCCGCACGGACCTCGCGCGCTACAACGATCTCCTCGTGCGCCTCGGCACCGCCGTGCTCGTGCACGCCTCGCAGCGGCTCGACGTCGAGGTGTGACGGGATGACCGGCATGGGTGACGGCGCGGGTGACGACGCGGCGGAGCGCGGCCTGCGGCGGGACGGGTTGCTGCTCGCCGTCGTGCTGCTCGGTGCCCTGGGACACCTTGCGCTGTACTACCCGGCGCTCCCCGAGCGCGTTGCCACGCAGTTCGACGCCGCGGGCAACCCGAACGGCTGGATGTCGCGCGACGCGTTCGCGTGGGCGATGTCGCTGACGTACGCGTTCCTCGGCGGCTGCTTCCTCGTCCTCGCCCACGCACTACCCCGCTTCCCGAACGCGCTGATCAACCTGCCCAACCGTGAGTACTGGCTCACGCCGCCGCGCCGCGCCGCCGCGCTGGCGCGGCTGGGGCGCTCGCTCGTGCGCTTCGGCGCCGTCAACGTCGTGCTCGTGCTGGTGCTCGTGCACCAGACGATCGCGGTCGCGCTCGGCGAGTCCGAGACCCTCCGCGGGTTCCTCCCGGCGCTCGGCGCCTACGGGCTCTACACCGTCTTCTGGTGCGTCGGCCTCATCCGCGCCTTCCGGCGCCCACCTGCCGGGACGGGGACGTGAGCGCCTGACCCGTCGGCAGCGCAG
>JAJRVY010000132.1 GCA_024277065.1 Planctomycetota bacterium | reverse complement strand
GGCGCCTCTACCCGACGTATCCCTGGCTCTTCGTGACGCTGGACATCCCGTTCGTCGGCGGACGACTGCCCGTCACGCCGGAGCTGATCACGACGTTCGGGAGCTTCGTGCAGGGGCTGGACGGCCTCTCGCTCGACCTGACCTCCCCGCTCACGCCGCTGAACGCCGTCGAGCCGCAGTCCGCCACGCAGTACTTCGCGCTCGGCTACTCGGCCCTCCCCGAGAGCGCTGGCGCTCCGGGACTCGGCACGGTCGATGAGGTCGATGTCACCGCGCTCCTCACCGGCGACGCCATCGACCCCCTCGCGCTGGCGACCGGCGCGGGCGACGGGCTCGTGCCGTGGCGCAGCCTCGTGATGGCCGACAACGTGGCGTGGAGGTCACGGATCGAGGCCACGGACCTCGGGTCCGGCACGCACGCCACGCTGCTCGCGGACCCCGCGTGCATCGCACGGCTGGCGGGCATCCTGGCCGACTGAGAGGGCGTGACCGCGCCTCACGCAGGTCGAAGATCTTCGACGGCGCACGTCCATATCGTGACCACCGTCTCAGACCGTGGTCACCGTTTGAGCCCAAGGGGCGACTCGCACGGATCGCGTTGCGAGTGACCTTGGTCACGGACCCAGATCGCCGATCGGCGTAGTGTACCGAGCCGAGGAGGCCACCATGCCGAACTGGTTCGCGCGCGTGGACACGGCGCACATCCACACCTGGGCCGCGGCGGCCGCCCTGAGCGCCGCACTGACCCTGCTCGCCGCCTGCGGCGCGCAGGGGCACAAGGCGCCCTACCAGGGCGCCCTCGAGGTGCTGGCCGCAGAGATCACGGCGCACTCCGAGGACGCGTTCCCGGCGGCGCCACCGCCGTTCACCGAGGGCATCTTCCCCTGCTCGCGGTGCCACGGCGATGCCCCTCCGCCCGACGAGGGCGAGGCCGTCTTCCCGCACGTGGCGCACCTCGAGAAGGGGCTCGAGTGCGAGGACTGCCACGAGGACGACGCCGCCCCCACGCCCGCCGACGCCGAGTTCTGTGACGAGTGCCACGAACCGGGGGACCGCGGCTCGGAGCGGGCCACGGCCTACTTCGCCGGCCTCACGGACGGGTTCCCGTCACGCTGGGACGTCACCGTCAAGAGCCCGGCGCACGAGACGCACCAGGAGAAGGGCGTGGCCTGCGCCGGCTGCCACGGGCAGCCCTCCAACGCGCCGTTCGGCAAGCCCGGCGCCGCCGTTCTCATGCAACGCTGCACGACGTGCCACGCCGAGCGCGAGGCGAGCATCGACTGCGAGACCTGCCACGAGGCGGGCACGGAGGCGCCGCACGCGAACATCGTGCTGCACCACGCCGAGGCGCAGCGCGGCTGCCTGGACTGCCATGACGCGAATGACCGCGACGTGCTGCACCTGGCGAACGGCACCCCGATCCCGTTCGAGCAGTCGTACCGGCTCTGCGGCCAGTGCCACGGCCCGCGCCTGCGCGACTGGCGCCTCGGCATCCACGGCAAACGCACGGGCACCTGGGACGGGCGCAAGGAGTACCTGCTCTGCGCGAACTGTCACAACCCCCACTCGCCGCGGTTCCCACAGATGGTGCCGCTGCCGCCCCCGACGCGACCGAAGGAGGTCCGATGACTCCGAAGTTCAAGCGACGTGACGTGCTCGGCGCAGGCGCGGCGGCGGCCGGGCTGGCGATGGCCGGCTGTGGGAACGAACTCGTCGAGGCGTTCATCAAGACGCGCCTCGCCGAAATGGACCCGAAGCAGCTCGAGACGTACCTGGCGGATCTCGAGGCCGAGTACTCGGCCAGGTACGGCAAGGACGTGTCGGTCGATGACACACAGGCCCGCGACGGCGTCCTCTTCGCATACGGCCTCGATCTCGACCGCTGCAACGGCAACCGGCGCTGCGTGGAAGCGTGCGTCGAGGAGAACAATCAGTCCCGCGCTGGCGGTCCGAGCGGTCACAGCAATCCGATCGAGTGGATCGAGGTGTTCGAGATCCCCAAGGAGAAGGGCGTCGATCTCGACGAGGCCGATCGCTACTTCGATCGCGAGAGCGTCCCGGCACCCGGGATGTTCTATCTGCCGGTGCAGTGCCAGCACTGCGACAACCCGCCGTGCGTCAAGGTGTGCCCCGTCGAGGCGACGTGGAAGGAACCCGACGGCATCGTCGTCATCGACTACGACTGGTGCATCGGCTGTCGCTGCTGCATGTCGGCCTGCCCCTACGGCGCGCGCCACTTCAACTGGAGCGAGCCCAACCTCCCCGCCGAGGAGATGAACCCGAACACGCACGTCGTCGGCAACCGGCCACGGCCCCGCGGCGTGGTCGAGAAGTGCACGTTCTGCATCCAGCGCACGCGCCAGGGCAAGTACCCGGCCTGCCACGCGGCCTGCCCGACCGGCGCCCGCGTCTTCGGCAACCTGCTCGATCCCGCGTCCGAGGTACGCCAACTCATCGAGCGCAAGCGTGTCTACATCCTCAAGGCCGAACTGAACACGCGGCCGAGCTTCTTCTACTTCTACGGATGAGCCCTCTCACCGGCGAGCACCCACAGCCATGAGCATCGTCAACGCCTTCACGCAGTTCACCACCGGCAGTGTGCGCGTCGTGACCCGCGGGTCCGTCGGCTACTTCGCCTGGGTGGCCGCGCTCCTCGCCCTCATCGTGACGGGTCTCGTCGCGTACATGGGGCAGTTCAACGAGGGCCTGATCGTCACCGGCATGCGCGACCCGGTCTCGTGGGGCTTCTACATCGGCAACTTCACGTTCCTCGTGGGCGTCGCCGCCGCGGCCGTGATCCTCGTGATCCCCGCCTACATCTACAAATGGAAGCCCATCAAGGAGATCGCGCTCTTCGGCGAACTCCTCGCCATCTCGGCGATCGCGATGTGCATGCTCTTCGTACTCTGCGACATGGGGCGTCCGGACCGCCTGCTCCACATCATGCCCCTCGTCGGCAACATGAACCTGCCGCGATCGATGCTCGCGTGGGACGTGGTCGTGCTGAACGGCTACTTCTATCTCAACCTGTTCGTCGTCACGTACATGCTCGTCAGCTACTACCGCGGCCGCGAACCGAACAAGTACATCTTCACGCCGCTCGTGCTGCTCTCGATCCCGGCGGCCGTCGGCATCCACACCGTCACGGCGTTCGTCTACAACGGCCTCGCCGGGCGCCCGTACTGGAATGCGTCGATCCTGGCGCCGCGCTTCCTCGTCTCGGCGTTCTGCAGCGGACCGGCCGTGATGATCGTACTGCTGCAGGTGCTGCGGCGCGTGACCGACCTTGAGATCAAGAGAGAGGCCATCTGGAAGATCGCCGAGCTGATGGCCTACGCGATGTTCATCAACCTGTTCTTCCTCGTCGCCGAGGTCTTCAAGGAGGTGTACTCCGACACGCACCACCTCAAGCACCTCGAGTACCTGTATCTCGGCCTCGGCGACAAGACGGCGCTCGTGCCCTGGGCCTGGACGAGCCTGATCTTCAGCGTCGTGGCATTCGTGCTCTTCCTCGTCCCGAAGACACGCCAGAACGTGGTGACGCTCAACATCGGCTGCGCGATGATCTTCATCGGTGTGTTCATAGAGAAGGGCATCGGTCTGGTCGTGCCCGGCTACACGCCGTCGGTGCTCGGTGAGATCTACGAGTACTCTCCTTCGACCACCGAGATCCTGGTCAGCGCCGGCATCTTCGGCGTCGGCGCGCTGCTGTTCACGCTGACGTCACGCGTCGCCATCGCCGTGCTACGCGGTGACTTCCGGCTGCGGACCGCGAACCAAGGTTGATCGGGCGCCCGCCGCGCTGCTATCACGGGTCTGCGGCAACGCGGTCCGGCACGAAGCGGCGCCGCGGAACGCAGACGCTCGGGGGCGCAGGCGATGACGAATGACAGCACGCCGACCGTGGCGCCGCTGTCTCCGGACAGCATGCGCCTCGGTCCGTACACGATCGTGCGCGAGATCGGGACCGGCGGTATGGGTACCGTCTACCTCGCCGAGGTCGCCGCGACGGGTGAGGGCGCGTTCGGGGAGCTGCCCCCCGTCGGCGAACACGTCGCGCTCAAGTGCTTCCACCCCCACCTCGTCAGCAGCGAGGACTTCGCGGGGCGCTTCCGCCGCGAGGCGCGGATCGGGGCGCGCCTGCGCCACGCGAACATCGTGCGCACGATCGACGCCGGCCGCGCCGAGTTGCGGGGACATGCGACGAGCTACCTGGCGATGGAGTTCGTCGAGGGGCAGACGCTGCGCGAGCTGATCGCCGACCTCGGCCGGCTCCCGGAGGAACTCGCCACGACCGTCGCGCAGCAGGTCTGCGCCGGGCTGCTGGCGATCCACGAGGCGGGCATCACGCACCGGGACCTCAAGCCGGAGAATGTGATCATCACCGGCGAGCACCACGTGAAGCTGATGGACCTCGGCGTGGCGAAGGTGCGCGACGCCTCGATCCGGCTGTCCCTCACCGGCCAGTTCCTCGGGTCGGTGCACTACGCCGCGCCGGAGCAGTTCCGGGACACGGGAGCCGTCGACGGGCGCGCGGACCTCTACGCGGTGGGCGTCCTCCTGCACGAGATGCTGACGGGCCGCAATCCGTTCTACCACCAGGACCTACAGGTCGTCCTGCGACGGACGCTGACGGAGACGCCGCCGCGCATCTCGCATCTCGTGCCCGACGTCTCGCCCGTCATCGACCAGCTGGTCGAGAACCTCGTGGCGAAGGACCCGGACGCGCGCATCGCGACCGCAGCCGAGGTCCTTGACGCGCTGACGCGTGGCGAGAAGTCCACGTGGTGGTCTCGCAGCGGGCGCACTGCCTGGGAGCGGACCGGCCGGCGCCGCGCGCGGCGTATCCCGGTCGAGCGTGAGACGCCGATCGTCGGCCGCGAGGCGCAGCTCGCGCGGCTCCGCGAGGTCTTCGACGTCGTGACGGGCGGCGAGCGCCACGTCGTGCTGCTCGAGGGGGAGGCCGGCGTCGGCAAGACGCGCCTGCTCGACGAGTTCGCGGCCGCCCTCGCGGACGACGGCATCGATCACGAGTTCACGTACGCGACGTATCCGCTCGCCGGCACGGGGCGACCGTACGAGACGATCTCGGCCGCGCTCCTGCGTCACGTGGACGCCGACGACGTCCGGACCGAGCTGGCGCGGCTGCTTCCCGAGGGGACGCCGATCGCCGCCTTCACAGCGCTCGTCGAGGGCCGTGCGCACGGCGGAGAGCCCCTCTCGCGGGACGTCGTCCGCTCGCTGTTCGCCGAGTGTTTCCGCGCCCTCGCCACAGAGAGGCCGCTGCTGCTGGTGCTCGAGGACGCGCACCTCGCCGGCGAGACCGCCGCCAGTCTGCTGTCGTTCCTCGCGCGCGACGACCCCGCGTCGCGCGTGCTCCTCGTGGCGAGCTTCCGTCCGCTGGAAGACGGGCATCCCCTCACGACGCTCGTGCAGTCCGCACGGTCACCACGTATTCACCACGAGCACCTCGAGCGGCTGGGGCCGCGCGAGGTCGGGCTCTTGCTGCGGTCGGCGCTGCAGAGCGAGCGGCTCGTGCAGGAGCTCGGGTTCAGGCTGCTCGAGAAGACCGAAGGCAACCCGTACTTCATCTTCGAGGTGCTGCGCACACTCAAGCAGGAGAACGTCCTCAAGCGGCGCGACGACGGCTCGTGGACGATGGGCGGCACGCGCATCGACATCCACGTGCCGGACTCCGTCCGCGAACTCCTTCACGGCGTACTGTCGCGCCTCCCGGACGAGGACCGCGAGGTCCTGGACGTCGCCTGCGTCGTCGGCATGGAGTTCGAACCCGACCTGCTCGGCGACGTGCTCGGCATGCCACGGCTCGCACTGCTGCGACGCCTCTCACGGATGGAGCGCAAGCACCGATTGATCCGGAGCATCGGCCGGCGCTGCCGCTTCGATCACCAGCAGTTGCGCGAGACGCTCTACGACGAGCTCATGGCCCCGCTGCGAGAGGAGTACCACGCGCTCATCGGTGCGGCGCTCGCTCGCCGTCATGGCGACGGGCCCGTCTCGGGTCCGCAGGCGATGGAATTCGCGCACCACCTGCTCGAAGGAGCGCGCCTCACGGACGCGCTGCCCCACATGCGTCCGGCACTGGCGCACGGGCTCGCATCCTACGCGTCGGAAGAATGTGCCACGCTCGCGCGACGCTTCCTCGACCTCGACGCCGCGGCAGGGCGAGCGACGGATTCCGCCTTGCGCACGGAAGTGCTGCTGGCGCTCGCCGAGTGTCTGGGCCACGATGGGCTCCGCGACGAGGAGCGCACGGTCCTGGACCGCGCCGCGGACTAGGTCGATGCGACCGACGACGTGACGCTGCGTCGGCGCACGTTCGAGCGCCGGCTGTCACTCCACTTCGGCCTCGGCGAGTTCGCGCGAGCCGAGGCCATCTGCCGCGATGCATTCCGCACGGCCGCGCGCACGAAGGATCGCCCTGCGGCCATCGCGGCGCTCGGCAACCTGGCCGGGGCGCTCCGCAGTCAAGGGCGTTTCGACGAAGCCGTCAACGCACTGCGCAGGGCGCTGAGCTGGATCGTCCCGGAGGGCAGCCAACTCCGCCGCTGCCTGCTGACGACGTCGCTCGGCATGGTCCAGGCGCACCGCGGTCACGGCGACTCGGCGCAGCGCCTCTACGCCCAGGCGAGATCACTGGCGGAGGGCTTCGGGCTGCGCGAGGGGCCCCGCGTCAAGCCGCGATCGACGGAGCAGAGCGATCCCCTGTACACCCAGTTCCAGGGTCTGGCGCGAGCCCTCGGGCGCTACGCCGAGTCGCGGATCGACGCCGAGCGAGCGCTGCTGCTCGCGACGAACGCGCCACAGCCCGCGCGCGAGGCCGCCGCCCTGCTCGCGCTCGGGCTGCTCGCCGGAGAGCTGGGGCTGATCGCAGGCGCCCGCGCAGCGCTCGCGCTCGCGCGCCGGGCCACCGCGGAGGTCGGCGATCGACGCTTCGAGTCGGCCATCCTGCAAGCGCTCGGCGAGAACGCCACGCAGGCGGGGGACGCCGCTCTGGCGCGGCAGCGCTTCGCCGAGGCGCTGGAGCTGCGACGCAAGATCGGATACCGCCCGGGCGTCTGCGAGAGCCTGCTCGCTCTCGGACAGGTGCACGCCATGGTGCGCGACGTCGATGGCGCCCGCGTCTGCCTCGAGGAAGCCCTCGAACTGGCGCCCACCCTGGAGATGCCCGGCATCGCGGCTCTGGCGCGCGCCACGGCAGCTCTGCTCCACGCGCGCGAGGGCCGCGCGGACCGCGCGCGCGAGCAGCTCGAGAAGGCGCACTCCGTGCTCGGCAGCGACGGACCGCTGAGCGTCGCCTCCCGTGCCGAGGGACTCTACTTCGCGGCAATGGCGGCCGAGGCGCTGGGCGACGCGGAGGCGGCGGGCGTCTACATGTGGCAGGCCTACGACCTCGTGCAGGAGATGGCGGAACGCATGGCTCCGGCGCAACGCCACGCGTTCCTCACGGGCACGAGCCCCAACCGCGAGATCGTCGCCGCCGTCGCCGAGTGACGGCTCGCGAGACGGCGGAACCCTCTTTCCGGGTCCCGCGCCCCCCTGCCACCCGTATCATCGCGCGTTCCGCGTTCGCGAATCGAGCGCAGACCGCCCCCCCGCCTCCGGAGGTTCCGCCGTGCCGACTCTCAATCGCCCCGTCCGCGCGCGCGTCGCGCGGGCGCTGCCGCCCGCCGTCGCCCTGACGCTCGCCGTCGTGCTTGCGGGAGGCGCCGGCCTCGCCACGCGGCCGGCCTTCGCGCAGGACAGCATCGATGCCGTCGATCCCCTCGAGGACCAGGCCCTCGCCGAGGAGGCCCAGGCGCGCTTCGAGGAGGCTCTCGAGACCTTCAAGCAGGCGTTCGAGGCGGCCGTCGGACAAGCGGCCGCGGGCTCGGGCGACGTCCGCCGTGCCAACCTCGCACGCGCCGAGGTGCTGCTCGAGAAGATCGACGGTCTCGCCGAGTCGGTCACACGGCAGGGCGCGACCGAGACGTACCTCGCGGGACAGGACGCCGCCGCCCTCGGCCCCGTGCTGAAGGGGCAGATCGACTGGGTGCGCGCGAAGTACCTGC
This sequence comes from Planctomycetota bacterium, assembly GCA_024277065.1. Taxonomy (GTDB): domain Bacteria; phylum Planctomycetota; class JAJSAM01; order JAJSAM01; family JAJVHW01; genus JAJRPF01. The sequence continues at coordinate 2,340 of JAJRVY010000132.1, read as the reverse complement.
TCGCCGGCGGTGACATCGAGGGGGCCGAGTCGCTCGTCGGCGAACTCGGGATCATCCGCGACTGGTGGGTCAGCGGTCCGTTCGACAACGAGCGCGGACGCGGCTTCGACGTCGCGAATCCTCCGGAGGAGGGCATCGATCTCGATGCCACGTACGAGGGCAAGGAGCGCGACGTCGCCTGGCGGCGTGTACCCGTCCGCGGGGCCCTCGGCGGGCTCGATCTGGACGCCCTCCTGCGCCCGAACGACCAGGCGTGCGCCTACGTCGTGGCGTTCGTGAAGAGCTCCGCCGAGCGGCCGGCGACGTTGCGGCTCGGCTCCGACGAAGCCGTCAAGGCATGGTGGAACGGCGCCGAGGTGCTGAGCCGCGACGTCCGTCGCCCGATCGCCTTCGACCAGGACGTCGTGGGCATCGTCGTCGCCGAGGGTTGGAACGTGCTGCTGCTCAAGGTCTGCGACCAGACGGGTCCCTGGAGCGTCCGCGCGCGGCTCACGACGCCGGATGGCGCCCACCTCGACGGCATCACGACGGCGATGACCCGCGACGAGGCCGACGCGGCGCTCGCGGCCACGCCCGAGGCCCGGGCGTTCACGGGCGACATCGCCGGCGGGGCGAAGCAGTACTACGAGAGCATCGAGGACGGCGCCGCGGCGCGCGACCTGTTCCACCTCGGTTACCTGCACCAACGCCGCGAGTTCGACACCATCACGGACCGCCGCGCCGAGAACCTGCTGAAGCGGGCGACGGAGCTCGAGCCGGACAACGCCATCTACCGCTTCCACTACGCCGAGGCCGCCGCGCCGCCGATCGAGATGGCGGTCGAGAAGGAAGAGAACCGCCAGCGCGCAGGCCGCGAGAAGGCCCTCGAACTCGAGCCCGGCTACGCCGTTGCGTACCGCGCACTCGCGGGCTACTACACCACCTCGCTGCAGAACCTCGAACGCGCCGAGAAGCTCCTGCGCCGCGCGCTCGAGATCAACGCGGACTACTACGAGGCGCGCCTCGACCTCGCCGCGGTGCTCGCACGTCGCGGTCTGCGGGCCGCTGCCGAGATCGAGCGCGGCAAGGCGCTCGCGACCGCTCGCGCGCAGGGCGAGGAGGCGCGCGCGCGCGCCGTCGCCGCCGGCGAAGAGCGCGTCGGACTCTCACACGAGGCGCTCGGCGCGTGGCGCGACGTGCTGTCGCTCGACGCGCGGAGCAACGGCGCACGGCGCCGCGTGGCGGAACTGGCGTTGCGCTCGCTCGAGCGCGACGAGGCACTCGCGGTTCTCGCCGAGATCCGCCGTTACGACCCGTTCGACACGGACTCGCTGCGGCGCCTCGCGGAACTGCACGAGGGCGCCGGTGCGTGGGACGACGCCGCCGCGACGCTGCGCGAGGCGCTCGCCGTCGCCCCGGAGGACGACGCACTCCTCGCGGCCCTCGGCCGTGTACAGCTCAAGGCGGGCGAAAACGACGAGGCTCTCGCGACGTTCCGCGAGGCACTGCGTGTCAACCCCAAGCGCCAGGAGCTCGAACGCTACGTCGAGTTCCTCGATCCCGGTGCCGCCCCCTTCGAGGACGCGTTCGCCGTCGAGATCGAGCCCTTGATCGAGCAGGTGCGCGACTACGACAACATGGAGAACGACGGCTGGATCGTCCTGCTGGACCAGATCCTCGACCGGGTCAACTCCGACGGCACGTCGAGCACGTACGTGCACATGGCCGCCAAGATCCTCACGGAGGCTGGCGTCAAGCGCTTCGACCGCTACTTCGCCCAGTCATGGGGCGGCGAGGCGTTCAAGTGGAAGATGGCGCGCGTCGTCAAGCCCGACGGCAGCGTGGTCGAGGCCAAGACGCAGTCCGGACGCGGGTTCAGCTTCGCCGACTTCCCGCCCCTCGAGCCGGGCGACGTCATCGATGTGGCGTACCGCCGCGACCAGCGCGAGCAGTCGTTCTTCGGCGACTACTTCGGCAACGTGAACTACTTCGCCGACCAGGTCCCGATGGTCCTGTCCACGTACACGCTGGTCACACCGGCGAAGCGCAAGTTCTACTTCCACACGCGCCACCTCGACGCCGAGCCGACCGAGACCCTGAGCGACGACGGCGCGACGCGCGTCTACCAGTGGACGGTCGAGAACGCGCCCAAGGTCCGCAGCGAACCCGGCATGCCGGCCGCCCGCGAGCTCTACCCGCAGGTGCAGGTCACGACCTACTAGAGCTGGGACGCGTTCGCGGCGTGGTGGTGGACCATGATCCGCAATCAGCAGATCATGAGCGACGAGATGAAGCAAAAGGTCGCCGAACTCGTCGCAGAGAAGGACACGCGCATCGACAAGGTCCGCGCGATCTACGACT
>JAJRVY010000131.1 GCA_024277065.1 Planctomycetota bacterium | reverse complement strand
TCCGAGACCCTCCGCGGGTTCCTCCCGGCGCTCGGCGCCTACGGGCTCTACACCGTCTTCTGGTGCGTCGGCCTCATCCGCGCCTTCCGGCGCCCACCTGCCGGGACGGGGACGTGAGCGCCTGACCCGTCGGCAGCGCAGAGGGCACGCGCTCAGCGGCCGCAGAACGTGGCGGGCAGGCGCGCGTTCTCCATGCCGTGGCCCATGCGGCCGCCGCGGATGACGGCGGACAGCCTCTTGTTGAGCACCGCGCGTTCGGCGTCGGCGCCCCGCGACGCCGTGATCTGCAGCAGACGTTGCAGCGCCCAGCGGCAGTCCGGCCGCAACTCCAGTGCTCCGTGGAACCACACTTCCGCGGACTCGCGATCGCCCGCGGCGAAGGCGGCCTCACCACGACACGCGCGGTAGGCCGCGCTCTCGACGCCCCCGGAGTCGGCCAGCGCGAGCGTGGCCTCGGCCAGCGCCGCGGCGGTGTCGGGCGTCCCCTCCGGAGGATGCACGAGCAGCACGTAGGCCGCGCGCAGGTGCGGCTCGGGGTCGCCGGGAGCACCCTTCGCCGCGCGCCGCAGCCAGGTGAGGCCCTCGTCCGGGTACCCGCGCCACGTGGCCACCTCGCCGGCGAGAAGCGCGATGCGCGAATCGCCCGGGTACGCCGCGGCGAGTTCCGCCAGTGCCGTGCGCGCCGCGTCCAGGCTGCCGTCCGCCACCAGGGCGCGGGCGTCACGCAGGTCCATGTCGGGCGCGCGGTGAGGGCCGCAGGCCGCGAGCAGGAGGAGCGCGCAGAGAGGGCCACGGACGCGTTGCATCCGGCCATCGTAGAGCCCCCCCGGCTCGCGCGCAGGTGACCCGCATCACGCCGTTCGGGAGCAATGGCGCGTTCGAGGATCCCGCGCCGTCACGCTCGCCCTCGATCCTACGAACCTGTTCCTGCGCGGGCCCCAACACTGGCCCCGTCCCCGGCAGTGGGTCAGAATGGCGCGGCGTCGAGGCATCGGAGAGTGCCCGGACACGGAGGATCGTCATGCGCAACCTGTTTCTCGTGACGTTCGCCGTGATGGCGCTCGGTCTCTCGTCCTGCGCGTCCTTCCACGGTACCGGAGCCGTTGTGGCGGACGCCCCGGGGATCACTCTCGCGCCACAGGACGCCGCACCCGGGGGAGCGCCGCCGGACGGCGCAGTTGCCGAGGCGGCCACGGAGAAGCCGGCTCCGGAGGCGGTTGCGGAGGACGAGAGCCGTGGGTTCCTGACGCACGTCCTGCTCTATCTCCCCAACCGCGTCATGGATCTCTTCGACGTCGGCAAGGCCGGCGTGGACGTCGGCCTCGGGCTGGGCATCGAGCTCAAGGCGACGGAGTACGTGCAGGCGATGGCGTTGACGACGGTGGCCATCGGCGTCGGTTTCCAGGGCTTGCGACACGTGCCGTTCCGCGTCGGCCCGGAGGCGGCGTTCGGCGTCGGCCCGCTCGGGGGCGCTGCGGAGGTCGGCGGCTGGTACCGTTCACCGTCGGAGTTCCGTGTCGGTGGGCACCTGTTCCTCGTGGGCGCGCATGCGTCGGTCGATCCGCTCGAGATCCTCGACTTCGCGCTCGGCTTCCTGCTGATCGACATCCAGGACGACGACTTCTGACGGACGTGCCGCGCGCGGCGCTGCGTGGCGTGATAGCCTGGGGCCACGGAACGGAGGACCTCCATGCGTCACGCGTTGCTCGTCGTCGTGATCTCACTGCTCCTCGCGCCGCTCGGCGCGCTCACCGCCTGCGGGAAGGGGGGGAGCGGAGGTGGTGGCGATCCGGAGGGCGCGCGCGCCACGCTCATCGAACTGCTCGACGCCGGACGCCGGGATGACTACGGCAAGGCGCGTCCACGGCTCGACGTCGTCGAGTGGCTCGTATCGGTCGGGCACCCGCAGGCAGCCGCGTACTCCGGCCTCCCGCAGGACGAGCAGGACAAGTTCGCCAAGGCGTGCTTCCGCGGCGTGACGGGCACGCTCAAGCTCGTCAACCTGCCGGACCGTCAGGCGATCGCTGCGGCCGTGGGCGCCGCCAGGATCGAGAACATGCCGCAGCTCAAGGCGGTCAAGATGCGCTTCGAGGCCCCGGACGCCGAGCGCCCCGAGCGCATGCTCGGTGTTGACGCGAAACTGCGCTACGGCATCGATCGTATCTGGCGCCTCGTCACGATCGAGGTCGATCTCTGATCGAATCGCTCGCCGCGACCAACACGGTCACCATCGCCGTCCTCGCGCGCTGATCGGCGATCCCTCGTTCCCTCGCCCGGCGCGTGGCATCTTGCGCGGTCCGGCCCCGGCGGGCCGCCCGGAGAGACATCGATGATCCCACCCCGCGTTCGCTTTGCGCCCAGCCCGACCGGCGACCTGCACGTCGGCGGCGTGCGCGCTGCTCTGTTCAACTGGCTCTACGCCCGTCGCCACGGCGGCACGTTCGTCCTGCGCGTCGAGGACACCGACCGCGAGCGATCGACGCCCGAGAGCACGGCCCTGATCCTCGAGGGCATGTCCTGGCTCGGCATGACGCCGGACGAGGGGCCCTTCTTCCAGAGCGAGCGCGGCGACCTGTACCGCGCCCGGCTCACGCAACTCCTCGACATGGGCGGTGCCTATCGCTGCTGGTGCACGAAGGACGATCTCGACGCCAAGCGCGCCGAGGCCGAGCGTCGCAAGAGCAGGTACGGCTACGACGGCACGTGCCGCGGTGTCACCGAGGCACCGTCACCCGGCGCGCCGTTCGTCGTCCGCGCGAAGCTCCCGCAGGACGGCGAGGTCCTGATCGACGACATGGTCAAGGGGCGCGTCGTACTGCGCAACGACCAGTTCGACGACTTCATCCTGGCCCGTCAGGACGGCTCGCCGGTCTACAACTTCACCGTGGTCGTCGATGACATCGACATGGGCATCACACACGTCGTGCGCGGCGATGATCACCTCAACAACACACCCAAGCAGGTGCACCTCTACCGTCTCCTCGGCGCCGACCTGCCGCGCTTCGCGCACCTGCCGATGGTGCACGGCCCCGACGGCAAGAAGCTGTCCAAGCGTCACGGCGCCGCGTCGATCCTCGCCTTCCGCGAGATGGGCTACCTGCCCGAGACGATGCTGTCGTTCCTCGCCCGCCTCGGCTGGTCGCACGGGGACCAGGAGGAGTTCACGGTCGAGGAGTTGCAGACCCTCTTCGACCTCGACGGCATCAATCCGGCGGCCGCGGTGTTCGACCACAAGAAGCTCGAGTGGATGAACGGGCGCCGCATGCGCGAGATGTCCACGCCGGAGCTGCTCGCGCGCGCGCGGCCGTTCATCGAGCGGGCGCAGATCGACCCGGACCTGCCCTGGGTGCCACGCGCCCTCGAGGCGCTGCAGCCCCGCGCCAACACGCTGGCGGCGCTCGCGGAGGGGCTGTCGCTGTTCGCAGGTCGCGGTCCCGTGGCGTACGACGCGAAGGCCGCCGCGAAGTTCCTGAAGGCCGAGAGCCGCGCGCTGCTCACGGAACTCGCCGCCGCCCTCGAGGCGACGCGGCCGTTCGCCGCCGCGGCGATCGAGGAGACGGTGCGCACGTTTCTTGCGACCCGCGAACTGAAGATGAAGCACATCGGTCAGCCGGCCCGCGTCGCCCTGGTCGGTGGCACGGCATCCCCGTCGCTGTTCGACGTGATGGAGATCTTCGGCCGCGACGTCACGCTCGCCCGCCTGCGCGCGGCCGCGGCGTGGAGTGGACCCGAGGCGTGAGACCCGCCGCTTGAGCCTCGCGCCGCGCCCCGGTCCGCAGCTCCCTCGCGCCGCGCGCGCGGCGCTGCCGCTGTTCGTCGGCCAGGGCGTCGTATTCGCGGCGGCGTTCCTGCAGCGCCCCGCGCTGCTCTTCGTCCTCGCCCCGGCGGACTTCGCGGCCTTCGGACTCCTGCACGAGACGCTGCGCTGGGCGGTGGTCGTGGGCGGGCTCGGGCTCGCGACCGGGTTGCTGCGCATGGCCCCCGAGCGTCCCGCGCAGCGCGGTGCGCTGCTTCGCGCGGCGTCGCTGGCCGTGCTGGTCGCATCATTGGCGACGCTCGGCGCACTCCTTCTCGGACGCGACTGGTTCGTGGGTGGTGGCGCGGCCGCCGACGAGCTCGGCGTATTCGCGTGGAAGGTCCCGTGCATCGCGCTCGGCGTCGTCTGCCTGCACTCGCTCCACGCCGCGGGGCGCCTGCGCGAGAAGGCGGCGATCGACGCGGCCGACAAGGTACTCGTGCTGGGTCTGGCCGTCGGCGGCGCCGCGCTCGACGGCCTCCGCGGGCTCGTGACGGGAAGTCTGATCGCCTCCGCCGGCGTCGCGCTGATCGCCCTGCGCGTCGCGTCGCGCGCCGCCGGGCCATCCGAGCGGCTCTCACCCGGCGTCCTCGCACGGACGTTCGCAATCGGGCGTGCGCACCTCGCGTTCATGCTGTTCGAGACGCTGCGGCGACTCGTCGTCCTGCGCATCGTCGAGGCGCGCGGCTCGGGGCCGCAGGAGACGGCCCAACTCTACGCCGCGATGGCGCTGACGTTGCCGCTCATCGCGTTGCCGGAGATGGTTGCGCAAGCCGTGTATCCGGGGATGGTGACGGCGCGTGGCGAGAGCGCCGACCTCGCTGCGTCGCACCGCGGTCTGTTCCGCGAACTGGCCGTGATCGTCGTGCCGGTGCTCGCCGTGTACGGCGCGGCCGTCTCGTTCGCGCTCCCGCTCGTGCGTGACGGCGCGTATGCCGCCGCCGTCGCGCCGCTGCTCGCGCTCTTGCCCGGCGTCGCGGCGCACGGACTCACGGCCCACACGGGCTACGTGGTGCTCGCGCGCCATCGTCTGCCGCGCGCGGTCGGAGTGTCGGTGATCTCTCTGGCGACGGCGGCGGGGCTCGGCTGGTGGTGGATGGGACTCCTGGGCGTCACCGGCGTCGCAGCGGCGCTCAGCGTCGCACTGATCCTGCGCGGCGCACTGCTCTATCGCGTGGCGAACGCGCCGACGTAGACTCCGGCGGATGTCCGCTCCGCGTGTCAGCGTGCTGATCGTGTCGCGCCGGCGCCCGGAGCGCTTGCGCGCCTGTCTGCGCAGCGTGCTGGCGCAGGACTTCACGGACCGCGAGACGATCGTCCTCGCGAACGGCTGCGACGCGACGGCCGACGTCGTGCGGGCGGAGTTCCCCGGCGTGCGTCTCGTCACGGAGAGCGCGAACATCGGTTCTGCGCCGGGGCGCAACCGCGTGACGCGCGAGGCGACCGGCGAGTTCCTGCTCTACCTCGACGACGACGGTGAGATCCGCGCCCCCACCGTGCTGCGGCAACTCGCGGCCGCGCTGGACGCGCAGCCGGACGTCGGCGTCGCGAGCATGGCGCTCTACGACGCGGAGGAGGATGAACCCACCGGGTGGCGCCTGCGCTCGGCGCAGCTCTCGTATCCCTGCCTGCACGCGAGCTTCGCGGGCGGTGCGTGCCTCATGCGCGCCGCAGCCTTCCGGCGCGCGGGCGGCTACTGCGAGCTGTTCACCGGACCCGGCGAGGAGTTCGATCTGACCGTGCGGCTGTTCGCCGCGGGCGCTCCCGTGCTGCATTTCCCGGTCGTGGCCTTCCATCACCACGTCGAGAAGAGTGAGGCCGATTGGATGCGCCTCGTCTCCGCGGGCTACGCCCACCTGCAGCTCACCATCTGGCGCCTCTACCCGTGGCCCTGGTGCGTTTTCGCCGCCGCGAAGGCGTTCGCCGCCGCCCTCTACGTGGATCTGCGTCTCTGTGGCGGCCGGATGTGGTGGTGGGATGTCGTGGACGGCGCCCGCTGCGCGCTCAGCGGTCTGCGTCACCGCGCCGCCGTCCCCCGGTCGGCCCTCGAGGCGCTCTACACAGCCAAGTACATTCGCGTCGAGACCGTCGCCGAACTGGAGCGCGTGGGCCCCGGCACGCTGCGTCGCGTCCTCGCGCTGCGCCTGCGCCGCAAGCGTCTCGGCGTCGCCAAACTCCCGCCGCCCCCCTGACACGCCGACCCGGCGCCCCCGATCGCGGGTATCCCGGCGATTGCGCGTACGCGTATCGCCCCCCGATCGCGCGTATCCCGGTGTAGGGGCCGGGCAATGTCCCGGCCCCGAAGGTTCGATCACCGCGCTGGCAACGGCGTACCCAGGCGGGCGCAGCCCGCCCCCCGAACGGCCGGTTGGGCGGGCCCTCGCGTCTCCACGTCTCCGCGATCCCGCATCCGCCGTCATCCGCTGGCAACCGCCGTCATCCGCCGCCGACCGGAATACGTCGCGAGACGTTACGACAGCCCCGCGCGCCGGGGACATCCGGGTTGACCACAATGGGTCAACCCTACGACGCCTGCCGCGCGGGCCCACGCCGGGTGGTGCGCGGGACCGCCTCCTCGAGCGTGTTAGTTGCGCTCGAGCCTGTTAGTTGCGGCCGTCCCTTTCCGTCTCGGCGTAGATGTCCATGATGTCGTGCAGGAGGGCCACTCCGTCCTCGCGGGAGCGTTGGAAGGAGTTGCGGCCGACGATCGAGCCGAAGCCGCCGCCGTTGCGGATCTGGCGGATCTCGTCGAGCACGGCATCGCGCCCCTTGGCGGCGCCACCGGAGAAGATGACGATGCGGCGCCCCCCGAAGGCCGCCTGCGTGACGTGGTGGATGCGATCGGCGAGCGTGTCGAACTCGACGGACTGTTCCGCGTAGATCTTCTCGTTGGCTTCGAACGCCACGTGATCCGTGGGCGGCTTCACCTTCACGAAGTGCGCGCCGAGCTGGCAGGCCACATGGGCCGCGTACGAGATCACATCGACGGCGGTCTCGGCGGCCTTGTCGAGGCCGTTGCCGCGAGGGTAGGACCAGATCACGACCACGAGGCCCAGGGCCTTGGCTTCCTCGGCCATCTCGCGGATCTCGCCGTACATGTCGTTGCGGAAGTCCGAGCCCGGGTAGATCGTGAAGCCGATGCCCGAGCAGCCGAGGCGCACGGCGTCATCGACGCACGCCGTGACTGCCGGCCAGTTGTCGGACGGGCCGCCCATGCCGTCGCTGTTGTTCGCCTTCAGGATGAGCGGGAGCACGCCGGGGTAGCGGTCGGCGGCTGCCTCGAGCTGGCCGAGGGGCGCGGCGTAGCCGTTGCAGCCTGCCTCGATCGCGAGATCGGGGTGGTAGCACGGATCGTACGCCGGAGGGTTCGGGCCGAACGAGCGGTCGGGGCCGTGCTCGAAGCCCTGGTCCACGGGCAGGATCACGAGCTTGCCCGTCCCGGCGAGGCGGCCCGTCATCATGAACCGCGCCAGGTTGGCCTTGGTGCCGGGGTTGTCCGACGGATACCAGGAAAGGATCTCGCGTACGCGTGCGGTCAGCGACATGGGACGCTCCGGTGGTTCGGTTGTGAGCGGGTGGCCTCGATCAGCGCGCAGTGTATCCAGCCCGTGGGGGCCGGGGCGAATACGCCCTGTCGTCCACCCTCTCAGACGTCGATGACGTCGCCGTCGCGCGCCGCGCGCAGGTTCGGGTGGCCGAGCGCGGCCAGCTCGGCCCGCAACTCGTCCTCGAACCCGGGCTTCATATGCGTCGCATAGATCTGGATGTCGTCCCCGATGCACGCGATCTCTTCGTGCAGCATCTCGGGTGTCAAGTGTCCCGTCATGGCCGCGAACTCGTGCATGCGGTTCGGGAACGACGCCTCGAGGAAGATGGCGCGCAGCGGGCTGCCACCCGTGGGCAGCGACTTCGCGAACCCGCCGCCACCCGTGTCCGCGCAGAGCATCACGGAACTCGTCCCGTCATCGAACAGGTAGCCGATGGCCGGCACCGTGTGCCGCATGGCCATCGCCGTGATGCGGTAGCCGGCGCACTCGATCGTGTCGCCGGCCTCGATCTCGCTCGCCGCGATGTACGGGGCGTTCGGGCTCGGGAGCTCGAACGCCGAGAACCAGACGCGATCGTTCATCAGGTGCGCGCGGATGTCGGCGACCGTGTCAGCCAGACCGTGGAGGATGAGCGGCGGGATCTCCGGCGTGCGGTTGATCGTGTGCAGCGTCAGGTCGCGGATGTGGTCCCAGTGCGCATGCGTCAGAAAGACGTGCCGGATCTCCTGCTGCTCCTCCAGTGACAGTGACGAGGCGAGCGACCCGGCATCGACGGCGACACCGCGCTCGAGGAGATAGCACGACGGTTCACGCCCCGGCGCGCTACCTCCGCTACAGCCCAACACCCGAATTCGCATGCGTATCTCTCTGCCGTTCCCCGGATTCGTGTCCCCGGCTAGCGCTCGATCTCGTGCAGCGGCAGCGCCGCTTCGGCGGCGCCGCGTGCGTTGAACAGCCGCTGCAGTTCGTCGTCGGCCGCAGTCAGGTCCACGTCCACCGATCGCCCGGCGTGGCTGAGCAGCAGCGGCGCGCTGCCCGCCACGGTGCCCTTGGCCGTGAGCGCTCCCGGTCGCTCGGGCAGGTCGCACACGACCGTGACCTCGCAACCCACGGGCGGTGTTCCCGCGACCTTCACCGAGAGACGCGTCGTGCCCTTCGTGTGGACCTTGTAGATCATCGCCTCGGCGTCCTGGTCCTTCCACAGGAGTCGCACGGGAATCGCCGCCGTCACGCCGCGCGGGTTGCGCAGCGTACGGACGGAGTAGATCGTCACGGGTTCCGCGCGGTTCTTCACGTGCACGGGTTGGAAGGCGTAGCAGCCCGCGTCGTTCGCGAAGTCCGCGTGCGTCGTCTCCGACACGAGGCAGCACTGCGAGAAACCCTGGGACTCGACACGCTGTGCGAGATTCACCGTGTCGCCGATCACCGTCCACTCGATGCGGTACTGGCCGCCGATGTTGCCTGCCACGAACTTCCCGGAGTTGAGCCCGACGGCCATGCCGATGCGCGTCTCGCCGGCCTCCTCGAGCGCACAGTTCAGCTCGAAGAGCCGCGCCTGCATCTCGAGCGCCGCCGCCGTGGCCATCGGCGCATGTTCCTCGTTCGGTACCGGGGCGCCCCAGACGGCCAGAACGGCGTCGCCGCCGAACTTGTCCACCGTGCCCTCCCAGCCGAAGATCGCCTCCAGCATCGACGTGAAGTAACGGTTGAGCCGCTCCACCACTTCCGAGGGCTTCAGCCGCTCCGACATCGCCGTGAAGCCGACGATGTCGCTGAACATGATCGTGCCCGTGGCCTGTGCGCCGCCGAGATTCGGCGTGAGCCCGCCCTCGCCGATCTCGCGCACGACGTCCGGCGACAGGTAGCGCGAGAGGCTCGTGCGCAGTGTCGTCTCGTGCTAGATGCGCGAGACCAGTTCGGAGTTCTTGACGAAGATCGCCATCGGGCCGGCGATGCCCTGGAGCAGGTTGAGGTCGTTGTGCGTGAACGGCCGCGTCAGGGACTCCGTGTCGAGGTAGATGACGCCGAGGAAATCGCCCTTGGCCAGCAGCGGCGCGCACATGATCGAGCGGCCCGTCGAGCCGACGATGCTCTCGCGACCCGAGAACCTGTCGTCGTGCGCGGTGTCCGCCGAGAGCACGGCCTTGCCCTCGCGCTTGACGAACTGGGTGAGCGACGTCGAGATGCGCATCACGGACAGCGTGGCCGTGGCCGCTCCCTTCTGGCGCGTGGCGACGACGTGGAACGTGTTCATCTCGTCGCGCAGCACGACGGCCGCCCGATCGATCTGATCGAAGAGTTGGAAGAGCGTGTCGATCACCTCGCCGAGCAGCTCATCGCGATCGAGGATCGTGGCCAGCTTCTGACTGATGCGCGAGACGGTGTTCATGCGCTGGTTGACGAGGATCAGGTCACGGTAGGAGAGCGCGACCGTGGCGCCGGTCTGCTCCTCCGGGTCGTCGGCGACGGTCGCGCCGGCGAAGTCGGCGTCGCTCTCGATGATGCTGACGGCGAGGAGCGAGGAGCCCGTGTGGACGACCTCCTCGAAGGTGATCTTGCCGTAGCCGATCATCACCACGTCGCCGCTGCGCAGGTCGGCCGACGTGACGCGCTCGTTGTTCAGCAGCGATCCGTTGCGGCTGCCGAGATCCTCGAAGTGCCACATGCCGTCGTGGAAGGAGAAGCGCCCGTGCTGTCGCGACACCAGATCGCCTTCGATCTGGATGTCGGCGCGCGCGGATCTGCCGATCACGGTGTCGCCCTGAATCTCGTAGACCCGCGGCTCGGCGCGGTCCCCGGAGATCGTCAGCGTCGCCTTCGGCACGTCGGCAGCATACGGCGAGAGATCCCGCGCTGTGGCCACTTTCCGGGATCAGAGGGGGGCGCGCGTCGAATACCCGCTCCCCGAAACGATGCTTTCACGAGCGCAGTTCACGGCCCACAATGAGGCGGTCGCCGTGGGCGTGTGCCGCGGCGCGGGGGTATCTGCCGGTTGCTGCAGTGTGTGTCGGTGCCGGTCGTCCTGGACGGGCGTTCGGATCTCGGAGTCCGGACTCCCGTGCCTGTTGCAGGGAGTGCGAGGACACGGTCCATGAAGCGCATTCGAGTCACGGTCGGGGGCGAGGTGACGGCGGAGGTGGATGCCGTCGGCGAGATCGTCATCGGGCGCGCGGAGGGCGTGGACATCCGCGTCAACGATCCCGAGGTTTCGTCGCGGCACGTGCGCGTGCGCGCCGCCGGGGACGAGGTCTTCGTCACCGATCTCGGTTCGACGAACGGCACGGGCCTGGGCGACGGCACGCTGACGCCGAACGCCGAGGTGCCGCTCAGGCGCGGGCAGAAGCTGATGCTCGGCCCCGCGATGGTGGAGGTCATCGAGCCCGCGGCCGACGCCGACGATGGACACTCTGGCGATATGTTCGAGGCCGAGCACACGGTCGCCGTCGGCGGCGCCGGAATGCAGGCGGCGCTCATCAGCGTGGCTCGTTTCAAGGCCGCGGCACCGCGCCTCGTGATCGGCGCCGCGCACGACCGGCGCACGGTCGCCATCCAGGAGATGGAGGCCGTCATCGGGCGCGATGGCCACGACTGTCAGGTCGAGATCCCGCACGGCTCGGTGTCGTCGAGGCACGCGGCGCTGACGTTCAAGGACGGCGTGTTCGAACTGCGCGACCTCGGGTCCCGGAACGGCACGTTCGTGAGCGGCGCGAAGATCACGGAGCCGACGATCATCGCGCCCGAGACGGCGGTCACGATCGGCACCATCGAGTGCCTGTTCGTCTGCAATCAGCCCGAGAGCGACGACGCGTCGCGTCTCACCGAACAGCTCGCCAGCCATGCCGCGGCGATGTCGAAGATCACCCCGTCGCAGGCCCGGCAGGTGCTCGACGAGCACCGCCGGACGGGGCGGCTGCTCGGCGAGCTGTTCGTGGAGAAGGGCATGCTCGAGCCCGCCGACTGGGCCGACATGTGGCGTCAGCGCGACGTCATCTCGACGCTCGGATCAGGCGCCGGCGCGACGGCCGGCAGCAGCAGCAAGGGTTGGATCATCTTCGCGCTGATCGCGGCGGTGGTCGCCGTGGCCGCCATTCTGATGAACCTGGGATGAGTTTCGTGGGGGCAATTCCGGGTGGCGACGCCGGACGTGCGCGCGGCACCGGCGAGGGGGGGGCGCGGGCGCCATGAGAAGTGGGTGGATCGCGGCGATCTGCGCCGCCACGCTGGTGACGGCATGGCTGCTGCCGCCGCAGCCTGCGCGCGGCGTGGGACCGTTCAGCTTCCCGCACCGGCCGCACCTCTCCGACGCGCTGGTCGAGGCGGGGCTGCGTGCGGCGTCCACTGCGGCGCGTGGCCGGCCGCAACGTGGCGGCGGCGGCACGGTGGACGCCGAGTGCCGCGTGTGCCACACGTTCGCCGCGACGGCGGCGGGCCCGGGCGACGACGCGCACCTCGGCGCGTGCAGCGCGTGCCACGTGAGCGACGCCTACTTGCAGGTGGCCGTGGCCGCCGCGGAGCCGCGCACGCGCGCCGCGTTCCCGCACGCGAAGCACCTCGCATCCGGTGACCTCACGTGCTTCTCCTGCCACCGCACGCAGGTCGAGGAGGACTGGGTCGAGTTCAGCGTCCCGCCGCCGTCACTCGGGCCGCGCGGCGTGGCGGGGCGGCCCGGTGGTCCACTGCTCGAGGAGACGTGCGCCGACTGCCACGCCGAGCATGAGCCGGCGGGCGGTGACGTCGAACAGGACGACGTCACCGGCGACGGCAGGCGCTGCGTCGTCTGCCACATGGACGCGAAGAGGATCCTGCCGCTCGCGTACCGCCCGGATCGCCCGGCGGGCGGCGTGTCGCCCTTCCGTCACGAGGATCACGGGGGGGCCGCCGGCGCGTGCGACGCGTGCCACGGCGACATCCGCGAGAGCAGGACGATCTGGGACTACGACCCCACGCTCGCGACCGCCGGGCAGTGTGCGGCGTGCCACGTCTCGGACGCCGCCGGCACGTCGCTCATCGGGCTCGCCGCGCCGGCGCGCGAGAGCGGGCTGCCGTACGTGGACTTCGCTGCGTTCCCGCACGCGGTCCATCTCGCCGAACCCACCGGCGAGATCGAGGTCAGCGGCCAGGTGACGGCGGCGTGCCGCACCTGCCACTACCCGGAGACGGATCCGGCGGCGGCGCAGCTGTTCCCGGGACGACCGCCGTTGGCCGAACCCGTCGGCCGCGCGCAACTCGTGGACTACCGCGCGTGCGAGCCGTGCCACGCCGCGTGGCGGGTCGAGAAACACGGCGTCGGCGCGTGGGCGTGCTTCAAGTGCCACAGCGGACTGCCGGACGCCGAGGGGCGCCTGCCGATCGGCGCGGCCGCCGTTGCGCGCGATGACATGACGAGCGTGGCGTTCACCGTCGTGCACCACCCCGGGGTCACTGCCGAGGGCGCGCCGCTCGGCGACGCGCACCAGCCCGATGGCAAGGTGTGCGCGGACTGCCACGTGGGCGCCACGGATGCGCTGGCGTCGCGGCTGGCCGGCAAGGGGTTCCGGCACGCGCCGCACGTGTCGGGCGAGGCGGCGAACGCGGAGTGTCTGGCCTGCCACCCGACCGCGGCCACGGCGTCGTGGTCCGAGGACCTGCGGCGCTTCGAGGCGCGCGTCGCGGGCGCCGGGTCGGTCACCGGCGCAGCGGCGGGCGCCAAGGGATGCCTCGACTGCCACGTGGGCGCGACGTCCGAAGAGCTGGGGCTCACGACGAAGTCGCGCATCGTGCCGCAGTTCGACCACAAGGCGCACGTCACGGCAGAGGGCTACTACGCCATCGTCACGGGCATCGCATGCACCGAGTGCCACGCCGCCGGGGGGGACGCCGGGTTCGAGGTTGCGGCCGACGTCGCGGACTGCACCAGATGTCACTCGCACGATCCCGAGAAGGACGCCGCGTACGAGCGTACGGGACCCGCGAGCTCCGAAGGCGAAGCGAAGCTGTGTCTGCACTGCCACGACGAGGTTCGCGAGGACGGCGCGGGGCCGCCGCGCGTGCAGCGCGTGCGCAGGCACCTCGACCTGCTGGAGGGCACGCAGTTCCACGACAAGAGCGGCGCGTGCGCGGCGTGCCACGAGCGCGACGGCCTGAACGGGCAGCGCAGCGACTACCGCGAACGCATCACGGCGGCGCGCGTCAAGGCCAGCATCCACGACGATCGTGCGCAGCGCGATGCCTGGTACAACGACCCACGCATCAAGGACGCCGGCGTCGATCCACAGGGGCGCACGTGCATGAGCTGCCATCGGCGTGAGCCCCAGGGCTATCTGCGGAGTCTGGTGCGATGAGCCTGCCCGCCGCGCAGCTCGCTCACCGCCGCTTCGCCGTGCGCTTCCTGGGGCGGCCCTGGACGTGGCTGTGGCTGCTCGCCACGGGACTGCCGTTCGGCGCGGGCTGGTACCTCGTGGCGATGCCCGCGCGGGGCTCGCCGGGGGCGCAGCGCGCGTGGTTCCTCTGGTCCGGCAACGTACTCCTCGTGCTGTTCGTGGGCACCGTGCTGTTCAGCGCGCGCAAGTGGTCGATCAAACTGCCGTTCTTCCGCGACTTCGGGCGTGTGTCGCGGCGCATGGCGGACGCGGCGTTCGTCGAGATCCAGGACCTCAACCGCAAGATCCGCCAGGGTGCCTACACCGCCGACGGCGACATCACGGCCGCCGCACACGAGATCCTCGAGCGCAACGGCATGGCCAAGGTCCAGCGCGCCGAGTTGCGCCTGCTGACGGTCGCGGGGAAGCCGGTGCGCTACGTCGGCGTCGCCAAGCGGGAACCGTTCGGGCGGCTCGAGCCGTGGCTCGAGATGCACATGGGCGTCGGCATCGTCGCCTGCCTTGCGGTGTGGCTGCACGCCGACTTCGTGCTCTGGCACCACGTGGGCTGGACGCTCATCGCCCTCTCGATGCTCGTCCTCGTCTCCGGACTGCTGGGCGCGCTCTTCTTCCGGGTGCTGCCGCCCCGGATGGCGCACGCCGATCCCGGCATTCCCTACGAGGAGGCCGGTGTTGCCCGGGAGACCTACGAGGCGTGCCTGAACGGCATCATCGCGACACTCGAGCAGCCTCTGCGGACGGAGCTCGCGGCACTGCGCAGGTCCACCGGGACTCCCGGCACGCTGCGCCGGCGCAACGACGAACTGCTCGGCAGACTGGCCGCCGCGCATCCCGAGGACGCCGAGATGATCCGCGATCTCGCCGTGATGTCGGGCTCGCGGGACTACCTGGCGTGGACGTCCGCGGCGGCCCGGCGCCTGGACTTTCTGATGCGGCTCTGGCGCTGGGTGCACGTTCCGCTCTCCGTGCTGCTGTTCTTCGTCATCGCCCTGCACGTGTGGCAGGTGATCTGGTACTGACCCATGGCCGACTCCGCTCCTCCTCCTCCGCCCGGACCGCCCAAGCCGCCGGGCGCGCCGAAGCCGCCGGGCGCGCCGAAGCCGCCGGGCGC
>JAJRVY010000130.1 GCA_024277065.1 Planctomycetota bacterium | reverse complement strand
TCTCGCCGAGCTTGCGCTCTGCCAGCACCCGCAGTTCCCGCGCCCGCACCGAGGCCAGCGCCTTGTCCGTCGAGTCGTCGAGGTTGACCAGCACCGTCGAGGCCATCAAGCCGAAGATGGCAATGGCCGCGAGCAGCTCGATCAACGTGAAGCCGGAGAGGCCGCGCGGGCATCGCTGCGGGGGCCGCATCGCCGCGCGCATCAGAAGTCGTACTCCTCACGCACCTCTTCGGCTTCGATGCGTCCGCGGTGGTAGGAGACGATGCCCGTCAGCCCGCTGACCTCGACGGACAGGCCGTCGTCCTCCGGGAGCTTTTCGTGGCGCAGGTAGGCGACGAAGCCCGAGGGGAACAGCTCGCCCTTCTTGCTGATGGTCAGCTCCACCACGTCGCCGATCTCGGTGTCCGCGCGGCCGAAGGCGATCTCGTCGATGACGATGCCCGACGCCGGCTGGTACCAGTTGCCGTAGTAGGTCTCCTCCTCACGTTCGTCGGGGTCCGGTACGTCGGTCTCGCTGGGCCGATCGACCTCGCGCCACTGCTGTCCGTCGAGGTCCACCTCGAGTGTGAACTCGCGCCCTTGGACGACGGCGAGGTCGCGCAGGAACATCATCTTGTTGCCGAGGTCGCGGCCGGCCGCCGACAGCTCGGCGCGCGCCGTCACGCCGTCCAGGTTGGTGACGACGAGCGCCGTCGTGAGGCTCAGCACGAAGATGACGACCATCATCTCGACGAACGTGAAGCCCCGGGCGGCGCCGTGTCGCGGCATCGGGCTAGCTCGCTCCACTCATGAGGCTCGCGCACTCCGTGACGACGGTCGGAGCGGAACCGAGGCGGGGCGCGGATGCGGGAGCCACGGCCCGCGCCGCGAGGCCCGTCCTGAACGAGGACAGAGCGTCGAGATCAAGGCGCATCTGCGAATTCCCAGCCGTAGCTTCGTAGAGCAGGCGCAACGCCGAGATCGGCGCTCTGGTCCGTTCAGGGGCGTGAGTCGTCATGAATGGTGCGGGCTAGTTGTCCTTGTCGCGCAGTGAGGCGCGATCGATGTCGGCGTCCTCGTCCTCGCCGCCCTCGATGCCGTCCGCGCCCCACGAGATCAGCTCGTAGTCGCGGCTGCCGCGGGGCTCGTAGAGGAACTCGTTGTTCCAGGCGTCCGTCGGCACGGTGTCGGTGTTCATGAGACCGTCCTCGCCGACGAGCTCGTCGAGGGTCTCGGGCAGGCGGCGCTTCTCGAGCCGGAAGGCGTTGATCGCCGCCTCGATCTCGCGCATCTGTGTCTTCGTCGAGGCGATGGTCGCCTTCTTCATGTAGCGATACACGTTGACGCCCACGATGCCGCCCAGAAGGCCGATGATCGTGATGACGACCATCAGCTCGATGAGCGAGAAGCCGTGCTGGCGCTGCACGCGCCCTGCGTTCGGGTTGCGCATGTCGTTTCTCCTGCCGGGAGGGCGCGGCCCTCGGTTGCCGCGCGGCGTGTCCTGCGCGCCGCGCTCCTACTGGTACTGCTCCGTTAGACGCCCGCCGCCTGTCCGATTTGCAGGATCGGCAGCAGAATGGCGATCACGATGAAGCCGATGATGAGCGCGAGCGAGATGATCAGGATCGGCTCGACCATCGACGTCACCTTCTGGGACGTGATCTCGATCTCGTCGTCGTACGACTCGGCCACGCGCTCGAGCATCTCCTCGAGCGTGCCGGCCTGCTCGCCGACGGCGATCATGTAGCCGACGACCGGCGGGAACACGCCCGACTTCTTGACCGGGCCGGAGATGTCGGCGCCCTCGACGATCTTGGTGTGGATCTCGCCGACGACGCGCGCCATGACGGTGTTGCCCACGATGCCCTTGACGATGTCGAGCGCCTGCAGCGCCGGAATGCCGCTCTTGAGCAGGGTCGAGAGCGTGACGCAGAAACGCGAGACGCTCACCTTCTTGTAGAGTTCGCCGAGCACCGGCACGCGCATCTTGAAGCGGTCCCAGCGATAGAGCATCTCCTCGTTGCGCAGCGCGACCCGGAAGGCCGCGTAGCAGGCCACCGTGACGAGGAACAGCAACCACCAGTAGCTGCCGACGAAGCTGCTGACCGTGACGAGGATCTCCGTGGCGAGGGGCAGTTCGGAGCCATTACCGCGCTGCAGCAGCTTCAGGATGCGCGGTACGACGAACGTCATCAGCACGACGACGACGACGACGCCGAAGGAGATCAGGACGACCGGGTAGGCCATCGACGCCTTGAGCTTGGCCCGCATGCGGTCCTGCTTCTGGTTGAAGTCCGCCAGGCGCCCCAGGATCTGGTCCAGGTTGCCCGCCGCCTCCCCGGCCTTCACCATGTTGACGAAGAGCTCGTCGAAGTAGCCCGGATGGTGCGCGAGCGCATCCGCCAGGCCCGCGCCCTGCGTGACCTTCTCGCGGATGTCGCGCAGCACGATCTCGAGGTCCGGGTGGTCGGCCTGCTCGACGAGCGCCGTCAGGCACGACGCGAGTGGGATGCCCGAGCGCAGCATCGTCGCTAGCTGCCGCGTGAGCAGGGTGATGGACTCGCGGTGGCGGCGCTGCAGGAACGCCGGCAGGAAGCGCCGCGACGTGGACACCTGCAGCGTGTCCATCGCCTCGAGATCCGTGACGTGCACGCGCAGCGCGCGGAGCTGGATGCGCGCCTCCTTGGGGGAGTCGGCATCCACGATCCCGGTGCGGCTGGCGCCGCCCGCGTCGAAGCCCTTGTACTGGTAGACCGGCATCTACGAATGGCCCCGCTTCAGAGCATGTCGAGCTGCGTCACGCGCAGCACTTCCTGCACCGTCGTCTCGCCGGCGCGCACCTTGCGCGAGCCGTCCATGCGGAGCGTGCGGCAGCCGCGATCGATCGAGGCACGCTTGATGGCCGAGGCCGATGCGTGGGCCATGACCTGTTCCTTGACCTCCTCGCCGACCGGCAGGATCTCGTAGATCGCGGTGCGGTCCACGTATCCCGTCTGGAAGCAGTTCGCGCAGCCCGTGCCGCGATGGAGCTCGCCCCCGGGCAGGTCGTCCACCGACAGCCCGATGTCGGCCAGCTCGAGGAGATCCGTGCCCGTCGGCACGAACGACTCCTTGCACTCGGGGCAGATCATGCGCACCAGGCGCTGCGCCACGACGACGAGCACCGACGACGCCACGAGGTACGGCTCGACGCCGAAGTTCAGCATGCGTGCGACGGCACCGGCGGCGTCGTTGGTGTGCAGCGTCGAGAACACGAGGTGTCCGGTGAGCGCCGCCTGCGTGGCGATCTTGCCGGTCTCCTCGTCGCGGATCTCGCCGACCATCATCACGTCGGGGTACTGGCGCATCAGGCTGCGCAGTCCGGTGGCGAACGTCAGGCCCTTCTTGTTGTTGACCTGGATCTGGCTGATCGAGTCGAGGTGGTACTCGATGGGGTCCTCGATCGTGATGCAGTTCTTCTCGGCGGAGTTGATCTCCTGCAGGACGGCGTAGAGCGTCGTCGTCTTGCCCGAGCCGGTGGGCCCGGTGACCAGGATGATGCCGTGCGTGTAGCGCACGTACTTGCGCAGCATCGTGAGGTTCTCGGCATCGAGCCCCAGTTCCTCCATGCGCAGTACCCGCGCCGTCATGTCGAGCAGGCGCATGACGATGCGCTCGCCGTTGCTGGTCGGCACCGACGAGATGCGGACGTCCACGTCTCCTTCGCCGAGCTTGATGGTTGCGCGGCCGTCCTGCGGCAGGCGGCGCTCGGCGATGTCCATCTTGCCCATGATCTTGATGCGGCTGATGACGGCGTCCTGCACGCGCTTGGGGATGGCCTCCATGTCGTACAGGATGCCATCGATGCGGTTGCGCACCTGGAGACGGTCCTCGTAGGGCTGCAGGTGAACGTCCGAGGCGCGCATCTTGAGCGCCTGGAACAGGATCATGTTCACCAGCTTGATGATGGGCGCCTTGTTGGCGACGTCGAGGATGTCCTCGGCGACGTCGATGTCGGCGGTGAGCAGCCCCACGTCACCGCTGTCCAGGTCGTCGAGCGCCTCGTCCACCACGTCGGCCTTGCGCTTGTAGGCGTGGTTGATGAGGTTCGTGATCTCGACGCGCGGCGCGAGCACGGGTTCCACCTCGACACCGAGCATCGTCGCGAGGTCGTCGAGCGCGTTCGTCTCGTATGGCGAGCACGTGGCAACACGCAGCGCGCCGGTCTCGGAGGCCACGGCGATGACGTTGTAGCTGCGTGCGAAGTGCACGGGAACCTGGTTGACGAACTCGGCCGGCACCTGGGCGTGCGCGAGCCCTTCGATCACCTCGAGCCCGAGCGTCTCGCCGAAGGCCTGCAGCATGTCGATCTCGGTCAGGTAGCCCTTCTGCAGAAAGATCTTGTCGAGTGGCTCGCCGGTGTGGATCTCCTCCTGCACGCACTCCGCGAAGCGCTCCGCGGAGAGGAGTTCACGCTCGATCAGCAGATGACGTAGGGCGTCGCGCACGGGGCGACTACTTCTCGCCGGACCCGTTCGAGTCCGCGTCTTCGGCCGGAGTCGGCGTCGGCGTCGGCCGTGGTGCCGGGGGCTGTCCGGACCGCTCGAGGCGGCGGCGCGCCATCTCGATGCGCTCGGCCTCGCTCGGCTTCGCCTTGAGGCGCGGGGCGTCGAGCTCGCCCGACTCCTCGATGCGCCGCAGGCGGTCCTCGGCACTCTCGTCCGCGTTGGGGCCGTGGAAGTTGCTGCCGAGGATCTCGACCTCGCTGCCGAACAGCTCGTCCTCGAGGAGCTTCTTCTCCCAGGTGAGGCGGTGGTAGTCCGTGAAGTTCTCGGTGTCGCGCAGGATGCGCGGGGTCACGAAGAGGAAGAGGTGCGAGGGGTTGGCGGAGTCGTCCGACGTGCGGAACAGCCAACCGACGATGGGCAGGTCGCCGAGGAACGGGATCTTGCTGACGGTGGAGCGTTCCTCGCGCTGGACCAGGCCGCCGAGCACGACCGTGTAGCGGTCGGGCAGCGTGACTCTCGTGGAGACCGTGCGGCTGGTCTGGTCGGGTGGCGCGTCGGGCTGCGGGCGGGCGCCGAAGTTGGCGACCGTCTGGTCGATCGTCAGGCGCAGGTAGTTGTCGCTGGCGATGGTCGGCGAGATGCGCAGCTCGGTCGTGGCCGTGACGCTGTCGAAGCTGTCTCGCGTGTCGTTGTTCTGGTCGCGGATCGTCTGGCGGAAAGATGTCGTGCGCTCGAGTCGCAGCGTGGCCTCTTCGTTGTCGTTCGTGACGACGCTGGGCATCGTCGCGATCTTGGCCCGCCCGGAGCTGGCGAAGGCCGAGATCAGGATGGGCATCTTGCCGTCCTTGAAGATGCCCGCCGTGAATCCGGTACCGAGATTGGGGCTGCGTCCCACGGGCACGGTGACGCCGTCCACTTCACGGTTGACGGGGCTGCTGAAGCCGAACAGCGACGTCCCGAAGAACTTGGTGTCGTTGGTCAGCGTGTCGCCGGTGCCGTCGCCGTCGGTGTCCACGAGGATGTCATTGGAGGTGCCGAACAGCTCGACGCCGAGCGTCAGTTGGTCCGTCAGGGCGAGTTCCACCAGCGCCGTCTCAATGAGCACCTGCGGGCGGCTGTGGTCGAGCTTGTCGATCAGTTTGTCGATCTCGTCGAACTGCGTCGGGCTGGCGTGCACGATCAGGCTGTTCGAGCGGCGGTCCGGGATGATGACGGGTTCACCCTCGACGCCGCTGCCGCCGAAGGGGTTGCCCTGCCCGGGCTGGGTGCCCGGCCGCTGCGAGCGGCCGGCGTTGCGGCGGCCGCTCGAGGAACGCGATCCACCGGCGACCCCCGTGTCGGTGATCAGCTCTTGCAGGAGCGCCGCCATCTCGTCCGCGTCGGTGTGCTTGAGCGGCCGGAAGTGGATGCGCTGGCGGTAGTTCTTGTTCGGGACGTCGAGCTTCTCGATCAGCTCCTTGATCTTCGTCATGTGCGTCTCGACGGCGTACACGATCAACGCATCGAGGCGCGGGTCGGCCATGATCTTCGGTTCCGGCTCGTTGATCGCCGCGGACGCCTGGCGGCCGGGGCGCGGCTGCGAGATCGAGCTCTGCTCAATGAGCTCCTGGATGATCGGCTCGAGCTCCGTCGCCACGGCGTGCTGGAGCTGGATGACCTCCATGTAGGGCTGGTTCGTGCGCGAATCGACGTCGATGAACTCGACCAGCCGCTTCATGGCCACGACGATCGGCGCGAAGTCGCCGACGATGAGGGCGCGGCTGCCCTGGATGTCGTTGATGCGCCCGAGACCGGCCGTCTTGGTGGACATCTGCGAGAGCGCCTGGCGGACGCGCGACGTGTCCTTGATGTTCTTCAGCGTGATCGTCGTCACGACGTAGAGGCCGTCACGATCCGCGTAGTCCTCGAGCTTGTCCTCGGCTACGTACACGGGATGCGACGTGAGCCCGGCGTTGGCCTGGTCGAGCGCGAACCACTGCTGCTGCCCCCCGGGCCCCGGGGGGCCGACGGGCACCAGCACCAGGCAGTGGTACGAGAGCACGGCCTGCAGCCAGTCGAACAGCCGCGCCTTGGGGATCGGCTGCGTGCCGATGAACGTGATCGTCTTGCTCTTGATGACCGCGTTGGACTTCTCGTAGAGGATGGAGGCGCCGGTCATCTCGGAGATGGCGCGGAACAGATCCTCGATCTTCCAGCCTTCGGGGCGTGGGTTGAGCTGGACGATCTCGTCCTTCTCGCTGAGCGGGGCCTCCTCTGAACCGTCCTGAGCGCCATCCTGGGCCACGGCCGGCGTGACCGTGGCGAGCGCCACGCAGCCTGCCAGGAGAAGGGTGTGGAGTCTGGACCTGGACATCGTGTGCGGCGTCCTCCGGACGGCGGATTGACGGAAGCGGGCAAGGGTACGCGGGCGACGCCCGACCGGCGAGATCAGGGTCACGGAACTTGGACGCACCGCCGCAGCCCGTATTCCCGCCATCGAATCGCGCGGGATCTTCTGGCCGCATCCGCCGCCGATCGTATTCTTGGCCGCTTCCACGACAGAGGACGACTCCAACGCTCGGAGAAGACCTCGACGGCGTCCCGGCGCGGTAGAGTGCCGGTGATCGGCGCGCAGAATCTCCGAACGTCCGGTCAGTCCCCGACGAGAAGAAGGAACGAATGGCAGTCCGAGTGATCGTGAAGAACGGCGAACCGCTGGAGAAGACTCTCCGGCGCCTGCGCAAGATCTGCAACAACGAGGGTCTGACGCGCGACATCAAGCGCTCGTCGGTCTACGAGAAGCCCAGTGAGCAGCGTCGGCGCAAGGAGCGCGAGCGCCAGAAGGCCCTGCGCCAGGCGATGAAGAAGGCGCGCGACAAGAACAAGCGCCGCCGCCGGCGCTGATGCGCATCGCCCTCGCCGCGGATCACGCCGCCGTGAGCGAGAAGGCCGCCGTCGCCGAGGACCTGCGTGCGGCCGGACACGAGGTGGACGACCTCGGCCCCTTCGACGAGCGGAGCGTCGATTACCCCGACTACGCGGCGCCCGCCGCGCGCGCCGTCGTCGCTGGCCCGGCCGAACGGGCCGTGCTCCTCTGCGGCACCGGCATCGGGCAGTGCATGGCCGCCAACAAGGTCCCGGGCGCGCGCGCCGCCGTTCTCTGGAACGATGCCAGCGCCGAGATGAGCCGCCGCCACAACGACGCCAACGTGGCCTGCTTCGGCGCGCGCCTCCAGCCCCTCCCCGAGATCCTGCGCCTCCTGCGCCTGTGGCTGGACACGCCCTTCGACGGCGGCCGCCATGCCCGCCGCGTGGCCAAGATCGACGGGGTCCCCGGCGCGTCCGCCGGACCGCGGCGTGACGCCGGCGCCTGAATCGTCGAAGCGGCGCCCTGTTGCCGCGGTCCGGCGGGCGCGCTGAGTCATGCGGCTGAGCCTGGGAACAAGGGCCTGGCCACTCGGCGCATGACTCGGGGACCGCCTTGTTGTTGGTGGCGCGTCCCCGCTCGGGGACCGGGTACGCAAGGACGACGTCACACGCTCGCTACGCGCCACGGCTCGCTGCGCTCGCGGCCATGCGTCGGACGGGTGTCGCCGTCTGCGGGACGGACACTCGCCCGGCCCCGAGCGGCGTCCCGGCCGAGGGCGGGGTTGCGTCGCCCGGGGGGCTCCGAGGGACGGCCGCAACTAACAGGCTCGAGCGCAACTAATGGGCTCGAGGGACCACCGCCCGCAGGACGTGACCACGCGTGAGCAGGGATGGCCGGGAGGGGCCTGCGCGCGTGCGGGCGTGGGATGGGCACGTCGCGAGCGGCCGGGGAGACCGTCGCCACCGGGGACGCCACGCAGGGCGTCCGCTACGGCGGGTCATGCAGATCGTGCGCGGTGGGTTGACGCGCGGATTCGGCGGGGCTCCGGGTGTGCGCCGCGCTGTTCGCCGGGTCCGGCGCCAGTTGGCCGTACGTTGCGCCCGTTAGGGCCCGCGCAAGAATAACTTCGGGATTCGGCTGGCTGCGACGACGCGGGGCGGCGTTGCCTCTCCTCCCCGACTCGGCTCCGCAATGAGTCGCGGCGTCGAGGCGCCTTGCCCCGCGCCGCCCTCGCTCGCCCTCGGTCCTACGAACTTGTTCTTGCGCGGGCCCTTAGTTGCGCTCGAGCCTGTTAGTTGCGGCCGTCCCTGCGGCGTGGAGGGCGCGTTCCAGCACCTCGGCGATGGCGTTCACCTTCTCGGGGACGATGTCCATCGCGGCGAAGGGCGTGAACTCGCGGACGAGGAGGTCGCGGCGGATCTCGATGCACAGCGTGCGTCC
>JAJRVY010000129.1 GCA_024277065.1 Planctomycetota bacterium | reverse complement strand
CTCGCCTGCGCCGCCGTCGTCGTGGCCGCGCCGCTCGCGGCGCGCGCCGGCGACAAGCCGCTGCGGGCGCTCGTCCTCGAGCACAAGGACCCGCACACGAACGTCACGGGCGCGCGCCAGGCCCTCGAGGCCGCCGGGTTCGAGGTGGACGAACTGCCCCTCAAGCGCTCGGCCTCGTCGCTGCGCGCGGACGTGATCGTCATCGGCAGCTTCGCCAGTGAGCACGTCGAGTGGTGGCGCTACGCGAAGAGCAGGATCGAGGGGCTGCGCTACTTCGTGGAGAAGGGCGGCGTCGTCGTGCAGATGACGCAGGCGAGCGGCGTCGAGGAGTCCCCGCCGTTCCTCCCCGAAGGGGCCCGCGCCATCCGCCACCGGGGCGACGACGACGTGTTGCGCGGGAGCGGGGCGCATCCACTCACCGACGCACTCGCGCGCGATCCAGAGGACGCCGGGCGCCTGGCGCTGCGGACGTGGCGTGGGCGCGACGCCTCGTGGGGCGGCTTCCTCTACTGGGAGGGCATGCGCGTCCTGGTCACGGCGGGCGAGGACGCGCAGCGCGCGGCGATGCTCGAGATGGCGCACGGTAAGGGCCGCTTCGTCGTGACGTCGCTCTACCTCGACAAGCAGAAGGGCAGGAAGGACGACGCGGGGCCGCAGCAGCGCTTCTTCACGGGGCTCGCCGCCTACGTGCGCGCCGTCAAGGCCGGCACGGCGCCCGCCGCCCCTCCGACGCCGCCACCCGTCGAGACGACGCCCGCACGCGGCGACCCCGTGCCCGCGCCGCACGGTCTGGCGCTGTCCGACGTCGTCGTCTACGAGCGCCGGACGGTGACACGCAAGGGGACCGCCGTCGTGCTCGGCAAGGAGCAGCCGTGGACGCTCTGCGGCAGCGACCTGCGCGCGCGGCAGTACGCTCCCGCCGACGCCCGACGGGACGATCTCCCGGCGATCCTCGCGTTTCGCCTGACGTCCTCGGCAGCGGCCGATGAGGACGTGGCGCTGACGCTCGCGATCCGCGACGTGACGCCGCTCGCGGTGACGGGGACGATCGCCTCGCGCGCCGTCACCGACGCGCCCGAGGGCAGACGCCAGGCGTGGGTCACGGGAACGTGGACGTTCGAGAGCGAGGGGCGCTCGGCGAAGGGCGACGCGCAACGCATCGCGGAGGGCAGCGGCGAGACGACGGCGCTGGTGGACCTCGACGAGGGCGTCGTGCTGCGGGCGCGCTCCGAGATCGCCTACGACCTCGTGAATCTCGACGCCAAGCGGGGGGAGCGCCCCAAGCACGTCGTCAAACGTCTCGACTGGAACGGGGCGGTGATCAAGCGCGCGCGCTACGACGGCCACCGCGCCGACATCGCGCAGGCCATCGACCGCGGCGTCGTCTGGCTGCGCGAGAATCGCGAGGACGACGGGCGCTGGAAGCCCCACGGGGGCTACGACATCGGGACGCAGGCGCTGGTGGCGCTGACGTTGACGGCGTGCGACGTCCCACGTGACGATCCCGTGCTCAGCGGCGTGATCGACTGGCTGTTCACGCAGCGTCCGAAGAAGACCTACGAGCGCGCCGTGGCACTCATGGCGATCGACGCGTTCTACGCGCCACCGGGCGAGCGCAGGCGCTTGCGCGAGGGCGTCGCGCCGACGCCCCGCAAGCTGCCCAAGGAGCGCCTCGCGTGGTGTCGCGACGTGGCAGCTGAACTCGAGAAGACCGCCACGCAGCCCGGCTCCTGGGGCTATCCGCCGACCGGCCGCTACATCCCGAACTTCGACACCTCGAACACCCAGTACGCGATCCTCGGGCTGCACGCCGCGACGCGCCTCGGCTACGAGCCGGCCGAGAGCACGTGGCTCGGGATCATGCGCCACTTCGCGATGGTCAAGGAGCGCGGCGGCCCGCGAGGGAGCGTGGCGCTGATCCGCGCCGGCGCGGCGATCCGCGACGAGTCCAAGACGACGCAGGCCGCCGTACCCGTCGGCGAGGTCGCCGGCTTCCGCTACACGACGCTCAAGGGACCGCGCGAGGTCTGGGCGTCGATGACCTGCGCCGGCATCGCCTCGCTGTCGCTCTGCCGCTACCAGCTCCGGCGCATCCGCAGCCGCAAGCTGACGCCGGCCGTCGAGACCGAGATCGCGAACGCGATCCTCGGCGCGTGGGCGTGGCTGGACGCCAACTGGGCCACGGATCGCCACCCGGGCCACCCCGGCAACCGTTGGCTGTACTACTACCTCTACAGCCTCGAGCGCGCGGGCATCCTCGACGGCGTGAAGCGCGTCGGCGGCCGCGACTGGTACTTCGAGGGCGCCATGCAGCTCCTCGCGCGCCAGAAACGGCCGCGAGCCGACGAGAAGGCGAAGGCGGACGGGAACGTGGACGCGGCGCAAGAGGCGAAGGACGAGAAGAAGTACGGCGGCTGGGGCAGCGGCAAGGACGCCAAGGTCGCCGAGACCTGCTTCGCCCTCCTCTTCCTCAAGCGTTCGACGGCCCCGCTGACCGGGAAGTAGCGGAGGCCGCGATCCGGAATCCCTCCTGAATTCGTGGGGGGTGGGGCTCGGGGGAGCGTAGCGTCCAGAGTTGATCCAGGAGGCGACCGAGATAAGGCGCACTGGCGCCTGACCAAGACCGATTGAAAGAAGATGCCCGCGCGGTGCGACAGCACGCAACCGGGGCGGGGTCGCCGACCTGTTGAAACCCAACTCGTCCCGACCACCCCTCTCGAGCAAGCCCAGCACGAGCCTCCCGGCGGGTGAGGAGACGAGTTCGATGAAGAAGCTCTATTTGGGCAATCTGCCCTTCAGCGCCACCGAGGACGAGTTGCGTGAAGCGCTCGCCCAGTTCGGCACGGTGCACTCTGTGGCACTGCCCACCGACCGCGACACCGGTCGCCCGCGTGGCTTTGGCTTCGCGGAGATGGACGACGACGCAGCCCTCAAGGCCATCGAAGGCCTCGACGGAACGCAGTTCGGCGGTCGTTCGCTGCGCGTCAACGAGGCGCGCCCGCGCGAGAACCGTGGCGGCGGCGGCGGCGGCAGCCGCGGCGGCTGGGGTGGCGGCGGCGGTGGTGGTGGTGGCGGCGGTGGCCGTCGCGACCGCTGGTAACCCCACGACTACAACCAAGTAGCGACAACGCGAGGGGCGGCTCGAGCCGCCCCTCGTTTTGATTCCGGACCCGGTCGTGGACGGGCGAGGGCGGGCTACGCCGAGCGGCGGACGATGCCGCGCGCGATGGCGCTGACCAGGTCGCCGATCAGCACGAGCACCGCGCCGAGTAGCACGTAGAACAGCATGTCGTCATAGCGGTCGCGCACGCGCGCCTCGCTGAGGGCGTAGCCGAGCGACGCGATGCCGAGCATGCCGAGCACCGTCGCCTCGCGAACGCAGGTCTCCCAGCGATAGAAGAAGTACAGGAGGAAGCGCGAGAGCGCCGCCGGGACGGCGCCCACCGCCGCCACCTGGCGCCGCGTCGCGCCGACGCTGCGCAGCGCCGCCAGACTGCGCGGGCTGAGGTTCTCGACCGTCTCGGCATCGAGCTTCCCGAGGATGCCCGTGTTGTGGATGGTGAGCGCGAGCACGGCCGGCCACGCCGAGATCCCCAGCATCCCGATCAGCAGGTAGGCCCAGACGTACTCGGGGATCGAACGCATGAAGACGAGCAGGCCGCGCGTGCCGTGGAGCAGCGCCCCCCACGCTCGGCGCTGGAACGCCTTCGAACGGTCCGAGCCGGGCAGGAACGGCTGCGGCGTGGCGAACGTGCGCGCCGCCGGGAACGCCGCCAGCGCCCCGCCGATCCCCGCCAGAACGATGGCGGCGACGGAGATCGCCAGCGTGACGGCCATCGCCTCTGCGCCGCTCGGGAGTTCGAACGCGCGCGCGCGCACGCCGTCCGTGAACATCGTCGCCGCCCAGTGCCAGGCGACGCCCCAGTCCCACGGCCGGCCGTGCAGGGGATACGGGCGTACCTCCCCGAGGAAGCGCTCCAGGTTCGCCATGCGACGCGGCGAGAGGAAGTCGGCGACGTCGAAGTCGCCCGCCCACCACGCCCACGTCGTGAGCGCCGCGAACCCGATCATGCTCCAGCGCACGTACGTGCTGCGCGGGCGTGCGGCGTGCAGCGCGCGGACGGCGACGGCGCGGTCGCTCATGCCACGAACCTCCGTCGCAGGCCGCCGCTCCACCACTCGACGAGCAGGACGAGGGCGAGCAGCGCGTACAGGTACGTCCAGACCTCGGCGTAGTCCCCCACGTCCCACTGCTGCTTCACGTAGTAGCCGAGCGTCTCCCAGCCGAAGAACCCGAGGATCGCCGAGGACCGCAGCGCGCACTCGAGCCGGTAGAGCGAGTAGGCCGCCATGTCGGGTAGCGCGCGCGGCAGCAGTCCGAACAGGAACACCTGCGCCGGGGACGCGCCTGCGGCGCGCAACGCCTCGGAGGGTCCGCGCGGCGCTTCGTCGATCATCTCGCTGAAGACCTTGGCGAGCGTGCCCGTGTAGGGGATGGCGATGGCGACGACGGCCGACACGTTCGTGAGCCCGATCGCGGCGAGCAGCAGCACCGCCCAGATCAGTTCGTGAACCGAGCGCATCAGCGTGATCACGAGGCGCGTCGCGCCGTACACCGTCGGCGCGATGGTGCGGCGCACGTAGCGACCGAGTGTCGTGCGCGCTCCGGAGGGGTCGCCCGCCCACCACGCCGTCGATGCCAGGAAGCCGAGCACGATGCCGAGCACCGCGGCGATGCTGATCGCTGTGACCGCGAAGATCAGTGTCAGCTTCGCGGCCGAGAGCGCCTGCACGAGAAGGGGCGCGCGGCCCGCGACGTCGTCCTCGGCCGGGAAGGTCAGCGCCGGCCGGAACGCGTACGAGAAGAAGTGGCCGATCTGGCGGAAGTCATCGGCCCCCGGCAGCACCTGCGCCCACGTCAGGTCGAGCGCAACGAACGACCACAGGCCGAGCGCGAGGATGGCGATCACGACGGCCCCGCGCGGCTGCAGCGGGAACGGCCGCCGCGGCAGCGCCGCGCTACGCGCCATCGGCCAGCATCTCCGCCGCGCTCAGCCGGTAGAGGTCGGCGAGCTGCGCCGCGTCGATGGCGTCCGGCGCGTCGTCGAACGCCACGCGGCCGCCGCGCAGGCCGACGAGGCGCGGGAAGAACTCGCGTGCCAGCTCGACGTTGTGGATCGACATGCAGAGCGTCAGCCCTTCCGCGCGGGAGATCCGCGTGAGGAGCGCGACGGTGTCGCGCGCGCGGGCGGGATCGACGCTCGACACGGGTTCATCGGCGAGCAGCGCGGTGGGCTGCTGGCAGAGGGCGCGCGCGATGGCGACGCGCTGCTGCTGCCCGCCGGACAGCGTGTCGGTGCGCTCGTAGAGCTTCTCCCCGATGCCCACGCGCTCGAGGATCTCGTGCGCCGCCATCGACATCGCCTGCGACGGGAACGTCATCGCCCGCAGAGACTGCAAGAGCCCCATGCGCCCCAGCCGGCCGGCGAGGACGTTGTGGATGACGCGCACGTTCGGCACGAGCGCGAGGTCCTGGCGCACGAACCCGATGCGCGAACGCAGGGCGCGCAGCTCCTTGCTCGACAGCGTGCCGAGGCAGCGGCCGTCCACGCGGACGCAGCCACCGGTCGGTCGCTGCGTCGCGTTGAGCAGCCGCAGGAACGTCGTCTTGCCGGCGCCGCTCGGCCCGACGAACGCAACCGCCTCGCCCGGCGCGATCGAGAGATCCACTTCGTGCATCGCCGCCGTGCCGTTGAACGTCACCGAGACGCGGTCGAGACGGAATGCGGCGCTGGCGGTCATGACACGCGTGCTATCGAACCAGACCCAGGTCCTTGGCGGTCTCCTCGATCTCGCCGTAGTCGTCATTCGAGGCGGCGATCATCGCGCTGCGCGGGAACGCCCCGAGGAGCTTGGGGTCCTGCATCGCGACGAGCGCCTGCTGCAGCCGCTCGATCGTGCCCGCGCCGAACATCTGCTCGAGCCGCGGGTGGGCGGTGAAGTTGTAGTCGGCGTAGGTCGGGGTGACCCACACGATGCGGCACACCTCCGGGTCGATGCGCCCCTCGGCGACCATCTGGTCGTACGTCTTGTAGTTCAGCACACCGCACTTCACCTCGGTGCCCTCCTGCACCATCAGCGCCGTCTTGTCGTGGGCGCCCGAGAAGCTGAAGCCGACGGTGAAGAAGTCGCGCGGCGACAGCCCCGTCTCCTTGCGGATGTAGAACTCCGGCATCAGCCGCCCGGACGTCGAGTTCGGCGACCCGAACGTGAAGCCGAACCGCGCGATCTCCGTCGGGAACGCGTTCGAGCGCTCAATGCCCGTGTCCCGGTGCGCGATGAAGTACGACTTGTAGGCGCGGTCCTCGGCGCCCTGCGCGATGGCCACGGCGCCGTCCACGGCGGCCCGTGCCTGCACGCCCGTCAGGCCGCCGAACCACGCGAGCTGGATGTCTCCCGCCTTGAACGCCTCGACCGACGCCTTGTAGTCCGCCACGGGCCGGTACTCGACGTCGATGCCGAGCTTCGCGGACAGGTACGCGGAGACGGGCGTGTACCTGGCGTTCAACCCCTCCGCGTTGGCGTCCGGGATGGCCGTCCAGGCGAGGACGCCGCCGGTCCCGCCGGCCGTGCCGTTCCCGCCGCCGCCGCTGCGCGCGACCGCGCTCTCCTCGCCATTGCCACAACCCACGGCCAGCGTGGCCACGAGCGCCGCCCACATCCACCGACGTATCCCGCACTGACGCATCCCGCACCTCCCTCGTGCCGCCGCCGCTCCGCAACGCGCGGACGCCCGTATCTGAACATCCCGTCTCCGAACATGTCGCCCCCCGCAACGAGTCGGGCGCCGCAGAACTTCCGGCGTGCTCGGGCGGGCCGAGGAGACGTACTCGTCAGCGCTTGCCGCGGGCCGCCTGCGGCGCCGCCGCGCAGGACCTGCGCGGGCGCTCGCGGCCTCAGCCGAAGGGGGGGCGTGCCGACTTCATGCGACACAGGATAGTGGCGGCGGGCTGCCGTCGCCAGCGTGCCGGCGGGTCAGCGATCGGCGTCCGTGCGGCAGACGATGTCCGTCGCGCCGAGCACGCGCTCGAGAATGCGCTCGATCAGACGCGCCACCTCGTCCAGCGTGAGGTCGCCGACCGCCAGCAGCGCCGTCTCCCCCGGCGCGAACGAGATCACGAACGCGCCGCC
The DNA here is from genome assembly GCA_024277065.1 of Planctomycetota bacterium. Classification (GTDB taxonomy): domain Bacteria; phylum Planctomycetota; class JAJSAM01; order JAJSAM01; family JAJVHW01; genus JAJRPF01. Next base: position 13,322 of record JAJRVY010000129.1, on the reverse strand, counting down.
GGTCAACGCGGCGCCGCGACGGGGGAGTTCGGCGGCAGGGTCGCGCTCGAGCGGCCAGGCCACGTTGAGCTGGCCGTCGAAGTACTGCACGAAGACATCATCGTCGCCCTCGTCCTCGAACGTCGCGAAGCGCCGCCCCCCCGAGGTCCAGACCTCGGCGAGCGTGCTGCGCAGTCTCTCGCGGTCGGCGGCTTGCATCCTGGGGAACATTCTGCGGCGGCGACAGGTAGAGAGAGGAACGGAACCCCGCTCATCGAAGGAGAATCCCATGAAGAACATCACCCTCGCACTGGCTCTCGCCGCCGCGGCCGGGCTCGCCGCGGCCTGCGGCGCCGCCGGTTCGGGCGACGAGGCCGGCACGGCGCCGGCCGATCCCGGCAGCAACGTCGTCACGGCCCCCATCGCCAAGGCGCAGGCCGCCGCCGCCGGTCTCGAGACCGCCGCAGCCGAGAAGCGCATCGTCAACATCGCCATCGAGGGCATGACCTGATCGCTTTCCTGCGCTCCGCGTGCTCGGAGCATCCTGTCCAAGATCCCCGGGGTCGATAACGTCTCCGCCGACTTCGACACCAAGTCCGCCACCGTCACGGCGCCCGCCACCGTCACCGACGAGATGCTGGTCGAGGCCCTCGACGCCGACCCCGGCTTCAAGGGCACGGTCTCCATCAAGGACTGACGGCGCCTCGCGTGCCCGCAGCAACCCGCGGGGTCGCCGGCGACGGCGGCCCCGCGTCCGATCCGCAGGGCGTACACTGAGGGCCCCGAGCGCATGTCCTATCTCTTCGCCCCCGAGAGCCACGCCGCGGACGGCTTCGTCCTGCGCTCCTACGACGTCGGCGACGGCGGCGCTCTGGCGCGCTCCCTGAATGCGTCGTACGACCACCTGAAGACGTTCAGCACGTGGGCGCGGCCGGTGACGTCCGAGCGGGAGGCCGAGGAGCGCGCCCGCCACTTCCGCGCGAAGTGGCTGCTCGCGCAGGACTTCGTCGTGTGCGTCGCCCCCGAGGAGGGCGCCGAGATCCTCGGCGGCTGCGGCTACCACCTGCGCGAGGGCGGTCTCGCGCGGCGCAACGCCGAGATCGGCATGTGGGTGCGCGCCGACGCCGCCGGCTGCGGCCTCGGCACACGCGTTCTCGTGGCGCTGCTCGAGTGGGGCTTCGCGGAGTGGCCGTGGGAGCGGCTCACGTGGCGCTGCGCGGCCGAGAACACCGCGAGCAGGCGCGTTGCCGAGAAGGCGGGCATGCGCCCCGAGGGCGTCCTGCGTGGCCACCGCAACGCCGCGGCGCCGCAGGCCGCGACGCCGCAGCGCGGCGACACGCTGCTGTTCGCCACCCTGCGCGACACGTGGAGACGCCCGGCCGGGCGTTGAGCAACGCGTCGTGAGGCGTCGCGCCGCGAACCGCTATGCTGCGCCGTTCACCATGCGCTGCGTCGCCGCCCTCGCCGTTCTCCTGCTCGCCGCGCCGGCGTCGGCTCTGGGGGGGGAGACCGTCCACTCAGACGACTGGTATGCGCTCTACGTGAACGGCACGAAGGCCGGCCACGCGCACACCATCGTGCTGCGCGTGACCCCGGATGCTGCGGCCGGTTCGGACACTCCGGACGCCCCCGGCGACACGCCCGGCGCTTCACCCGGCGACACCGCCGCCGACGACGCGCCCCCCGCGGCGTGGATCACGATCACCGACACGTTCCTCAAGCTCTCGCGGCGCAGCACCGAGATCGAGCTGCGTCTCGGTTCTCGCGTCGAGGAGGACGCAGAGGGACGCGTGACGCGCTTTCGACAGACGCAGCGGATGAGCGACGTGGACGTCGTCACCGAGGGGCGCCTCGACGGCGACATGATCCGTCTCGACCAGAACGGCATCCCCGGCGAGTTGCGTTACCCCGAAGGAGCGCTCGGTCCCGCCGCCATCGACCGCCGCGTGGCCGCCGCCGGCTTCACCGCCGGCACGACCACGTCCGTGCTCGGCTTCGCGACCGACTCCCCCGGTCGCGCGGGCGAACTCACGTTCACCGTGCGCGGCGCCGAGCCGATCCAGGTGATCGACCGGCGCCTGCGCCTGCATCTCGTCGAGACCACGAACTCGCTGTCCGCGGCGCGCGGTACGCAGATGTGGATGGACGGCACCGCGCGCATGCACGTGAGCGAGTCCGAGGTGCCCGGCGTCGGCACGCTGCGCATGGTCAGGACGACGGAGGCGCTCGCGCGTTCGGTCTCGAGCCCCGCCGAGGTCTTCGCCGCGGCGCTGATCGTGCCCGATCGCGGCATCGCCGGCCCGCGTCGCGCGCGACGTGGCGTCTTCCGGCTCGCGCGCCGCGGCGGCGAGCCGTTCGACGCCGATGTCTACGCCGGAGAGGGCCAGACGGTGGGCGAGCGGCGCGCCGACGGCTCGCGCGACGTGACCGTCGAGGCGGTCGCCCTGCCCCGCGAACTCGCGGCGTTCACGCGGCCGGTGCGCGACCCGGAGCTGGCGCCGTTCCTGGCCCGATCCGCCTATCTCGAGATCGACGATCCACGCGTCCGCGCACTTGCCGCGGAGGCCGTCGGGGACGAACGCGATGCCGTCGCCTGCGCGCGGCGCATCGAGCGCTTCGTGCGGCGCTACGTCGCGGACAAGACGCTCGGCGTCGGCTTCGCCACGGCCGCCGAGGTCGCGCGCACTGCCGAGGGCGACTGCACCGAGCACGCCATGCTGGCCGCCGCCCTCGCGCGTGCCGCCGGGCTGCCCTCGCGCGTCGTGATGGGCATCGTCTACGTGCCCGGGATGAGCGCCGAAGGCGTCGGGCCCAAGGGGGCGTTCGGATACCACATGTGGACCGAGATCCTGATCGCGAAGGACCGCTGGCTGGCGATCGACGCCGCCCTGGGCGGCTTCGACGCGACGCACATCGCGATGGCCAAGAGCGATCTCTCGGCCACCAGCCCCGTCTCGCAGATGATCCTGCCACTCCTCGAGGTCATCGCCTCCGTGGAGATCGCGGTGATCGACGTCGAGACGGCGCTGGAGGGCGAGTGATGGACAGCGAGCAGCCTCGCGCCGCGCCACCCACGCCCGTCCCGGCGGCCGGTGTGCAAGGGTGGCTATTCGACCGTCCCCCCCAGGACGCAGAATGTACGCCCATGAAGCCCACGAGGCGCCTCGGCAAGGGTCTGGCGGCCCTGGTCGAGTTGCACAGCGGAACGATCGGCACATCGGCCGACGACGGTGAATCCGGCGCCGGCGGTTCCGTTCTGCACCTGCTCAGCACCGAGCCGCTGGGCCGCCCGGGCCAGACGCCGGGGCCGTCACCTGCCACCCAGGCCGCCGTCGCCGCGGCCGTGCAGGCCGCGAACGCCGAGTTCGAGCGCCGGTCCGTGGTCGCGCCCGAGCCGCCGCCCGCGCCGGCACAGGTCGCGGCACCCGTCCCGCCTTCGCACGAAGCGCTCGTACCGGACTCGGATGCGCCGCCCGAGCCGCCGTCGCAGATCGTCGCCGACGGCTTCGAGGACGAGTGGTTCGACCCGCCGATCGCCGCCTTCTCGCCGGCGTCCGGCTTCGAGCGCGTGGCGAGCGCCGCACCGCCGCCGCCGTCAACTCCTCCGGCGCCGGTCGCCGCCGAACCCCCGCCGCCGCCTTCCCCTGTCGAACGGGCGCCCGCACCCGTCTCACAGCCGCTCCCCAGTCCCGCGCTGCTCGACGATCCCGTCATCGTGGACGACGGCCTGTTCTTCGACGACGTGGTCGTCGGCGACTTCCTGCCCGACGTCGATCTCGACTCCTGAGGGGGCGCGGCCCCGGGTGACGTCCCGTCCCGTATACGGTTTGTCCCGTATCATGGCTCCGTGGCGTCGCGTCGGCGTGCCCGTCGAACGGCACGGCCGTTGCGCCGTTGACGTCGTCCCGGCTGAGAGCGGTCTCTCGGCCGGGCACGAAAGGAGCCTGCAAATGCGACCCGCTGCCCGCCTCCTGCTCGCGCTCGGCCTCGGAGCCGCACTCCTGCCGCTCGCAGCGGGCTCGGACGCCTCGGCCGCCGCGCGCACGTCGCTGCGCACGGTGACCTACTCCGTGGGCACAGGGACCACGCGCCGGGACACCACGTCGCGGCGTGCCGACCCGCTCGCCGCGCGCCGCGGCCGCGCCGGTCACCTGCCCGATCGCACGCGCCAAGCCGACGAGGTGCCCTCGCCGCGCAAGATCTTCGGGCGCGACAACCGCGAGCCCGTCGAGGAGACCGATCTCTACCCCTGGTCCACGGTCGCCAAGGTGTTCGCGACCTTCCCCGACGGTCTCGTCGCCGAGGGCAGCGCGGTGATGGTGGGGCCGTACCAGGCACTGACCGCGGCGCACGTCGTCTACGACGATCGCCACGGCGGTTGGGCGAGCGACGTCGAGGTGATCCCCGGGTTCGACCGCGGGTTCGAGCCGTTCGGGAGCTACTTCGCCGATGAGATTCGCGGGTTCGCCGGGTTCATCGACGACGGCGACTTCGCCTACGACTTCGCCTTGCTCGAACTGGACGCCGACGTCGGCGAGACCACGGGGTGGCTCGGCATCGCGGCGCGCTCGGACGCCGATCTGTTCGCCGACCTGATGAACACGGCCGGCTACCCGGGCGACCTCGAGGACGGCGAGGGGATGTGGTATGCCGCCGACTTCGCGGCGGACGTGGACGCCGGGGCGATCTACCTGAACGGCAAGTTCGACGCGGCGCGCGGGCAGTCCGGCAGTGCAGTCTGGATCCGCGTGGGCGACGAGCGCTACGCCGTGGGCGTCGTCTCCACCGAGATTCGTTCGAACAACGTCGCCGCGCGCATCGCCGACGACGTCTTCGACACGCTCGACGACTCGCTCGGCGGCGCGCCGGCGAGCGATCCTCCGCCCGGTTGCCTGCCGCCCGGCGGCACCGACTACTGGCAGCCCGTCACGCTCCCGACCAAGCTCACGGGCCGTCTCGTCGCGAACGACGAGGTGCGCTACAGCTTCCGCATCGATCGGCCCATGTCGAAGATCAAGTTCCGCTTGCGCGGCGCGCGTTTCCGCGGCTTCGCGCTCGTCGTGCGTCCCGACGGCAGCACGTTCAAGCTGCTGCCGCGGCTCTGGTACAAGACGATCGAGAACCAGCCACAACTCGGCCAGTGGCTGGTGCTCGTCAAGAACCGGCCCGACGCGGGCCGCTCGCGCCGCTTCAAGCTCAACATCAAGATCAAGTAGCGCTCGCCCCTCCACAGGTCGCGAGCCCGCGGCCGAGCCCCGTTGGGTCCGCTCCGCCCCACGCCCGGGAAGTGCCCGCTCCGCGCCGCTCGTCGCGCGCGTTCCGGGCCCGCACGGCGCCGTCCATCGAAGACGAGCGCGTCCACGGTCGATGAATCCCGGCAGGTAGGGCGGGCATCGCACGTTCGACGCTCGTACCCTGTTCGCAACTGTCCCTGGATTCGGCGCGACCCGAGTCCTGTCGCTCTCGGAGGAATCTAGATGCGCACTGCGAAGCTCATGGCTCTCGCGATCGTGGCCGCGGCGCTCCCGGCCTGTTCGACGTTCAATCTCAACCTGCACGACACGCCGCCGGAGTTCCCGGACGCCGCCGTGCTGGACTGGCAGTTCACCACCGACGCGCTCGGCGAGTACGACGGCAACATCCTGGACGCCAGCTTCCTCGGCACGGGCGAGCGCAAGGGCGAGCTCGTGATGGTCGATCTCTGGCCGTTCGTCGGCGTCGGCGTGGGCCTGGTCGGCGCCCGCATCCGCATCCTGCCGCTCGAGATCGGTCTCGGCATCGGGTTCTCCGCCCCGAGCCAGGCCACCGGCGACGGCTGCTGCGACCACATGGCTGCGGAGTAGCGCTCGCGCATTCGCACGTCAGTCTCACCTACACGAACGGCCGCGACGCCCGCGTCGCGGCCGTTCCGATTCGCGCCCGTCACGCAGCACCCGTCACGCAGCGCCCGAACTCGCCCGCCCCATCGGCCGGCGCCCGACCTCAGAACTCGCCCCGGCGCCCCGACATCTCTACGCTTCGCGACCATGCGCCGCCCCGCCGCCTCGCGCGACACCCCGGCGCCACGGCGTCCCCGTAGCTCAGCCGGATAGAGCGACGGTTTCCTAAACCGTAGGTCGCAGGTTCGAGTCCTGCCGGGGATGCCAGTTTGAGCGTGGGCGGGTCCGTCTGCGTCCCGCTCGGTCCCCCCGATTCCACCCTGCTCCCACAAGTTCCCCCACAAGGTGGGTGCGGCGTCTTCCGTCCCCGTCGCACGCTGCTCGGCGGCGTCCGTGGCGGTCGGCAGGTCGATTTCCGGCAGCGCGGCGACGGCCGCTCGCTCGTCGTCGCGGGAGGGCACCGTGTAGACGCCGCTCGTCAGCTTCGGGTCCGCACACCTTGATCGCGCAGAGCGCCAGGTTGGCATCGAGCACTGGCGCTCGCAGATCGACGCGGCCTTGATGGCGAGAGAGCTTCCAGCCGAGGGATCGGACGATCTCGTCGGGGACGAAGGGGAAGGGCGTCGCACTGCTCTCCGGCCTCTTCCCCGAGGACACCTCCGGTGGCACCGGAACCGAAACCTCCGCGTTGAGCCTGGGAGGGTGGGGGTTTCGGAGCCGCGAGGGGGTTGTGGAGCCGGGGGGACGCGCGTTCGCCACTCCGTAGAGCCGCGCCTCAAGATGCCGCGCGACGCCAGGTAGATCCGAGGCGTGCCCCCGCAGAATGGCCAGTTCGAGCAGGCCCCACGACCGACCGCACCCTCGGCACGTCACCCGGCCGTTGCGCGGCTCGATCACCGCCGAGGCGTTGCGGTCCTCGTGCGAGGAGTCGAGGCATCGGATCGCCGTCGTCTTGGAGCCGTTCACTGCGCGGTCAAGGACCAGGCCGAGGGCTTCGGCCGTCCGACCGTCGCGGCGGATGCGGTCCACGACGCTCACGCGGGTGGCGGCCGTCGTCATCGCCGCTCACCGGGATCGTCGGCGGGGACGAAGACGCCGCACTCGCACCGGACGACGCACGTGACCGCGAAGCACTCATGCGTGAGCACGATGACGGCGAGACGTCCGCAGCGGCATGGCACGCGATCCAGAACGTCCGAGTCGTCGTCCGGACCGGCGGCAGGTGCGATCGTCGTCACCGCGCTCCGCCCGCACTGCCGAAACCGGCGAACTCAGCGGAAGCGAGGACGCCAGCCTGGCGGAGCGCGGCCTCGGCGGCGTGGATGTGGCACAGCGACCAGACGCGGCGACCGGCGACGAGCGGCGGCGGCTCGATCACGTCATTGCGGATGATCCGGGCGAGGCGCCACTCGGGAACGCCGAGCGCACGCGAGACTTCGAGTGTGGACTGAACGCGCATGGCACCTCCGCGTCGTCGTCGTGACGACTGGAGGCACTATCTCGTGCGCGGAGGCAGTGGAATAGTCGCCCGGAGCTCTTTGGCGGGAGTCACCACAGCGGCACCGGGCTTTCCGGCACGGCAGGCGTCTGATGCTTCCCGCGCTACGGCGCTGGACGCCACAGGCCACTACATCCCGAGGACGCGCCTGAAGTCGAGCTGCGCGGCCGCATCGATCGCCTCTCGCACCTTCTTGAGCACTCGCTCGGCCTCGACCCGTTCCGCCTCCGGATCGGTGCCGCGCTACCGGGCCTCCTCTGTTGCCCACGCGCGCACCGACTCACCGGCGACGCGCAGGTTGTGGAGGCCGATGGTCCTGGCCGCACCGTAGCGATTCCAAAACGGGGCGCCGCCGGTCCGCGCCTGCGGTCGTGTTCCGACGATCGACCGCAGGCCCTTGACAGCGCTCACGATCCTCTCGTCGGTCCACGCCCAGTCGATCGTCACAGTGGTGAACCGAGCGCCGTCCACTGGCCGGTGGAGTTTCGGCTCGACGTCCCACCGATGCGCGCCAGCGGCGTCGCCCGCACAGCGTGGACCATCCGCGCACCCGTTCGGGTGCCGGATCACGTGGTTGCCAGGCAGGTTGAGGGGGCCCTTGGACCCGGGAGGGCTGACCGAGAACAGGAACATGAGCTTCTCGTCATCCGGCTCGTCGCCAACGGCGCAGTCGCCGCTGGAACTCGGAAGCGCGAATCCCTCCTTCGGGTCGATCCCAGCGTTCTCGAAGTCGTCGCGTTGTCCCCGCAGGTGTTCGACGAACCCTTCCTCCTCGTGGAAACACATGCAGTTCCCCAGGCCGCACTGCACCGGCTGCGGGTCGCGCTCCTCGGCACGAATCCAGCACGCCCACGCCATCCACCGGTGGGCGTACGAGAAGGTCGCCGCAGGGAGGTCGGCACACGCATCCCAGATCCGCCACCACTCCAGGCACTCGTCGTCGCGGTGGAATGTGGCCTCGTACGGCCGCGAGGCGGCTCGGGGGATCTCGACGTGCAGTGCCCAGTAGGTGTTGGCGGTCCTCGGGTTGAACACCTGGCTCTGAACGTTGCTCGCGCGCGACCAGTAGTCCACGAGGCGTTCGGAGTTCAGCGCGGGGGGGAGCACGACTGTCGGCGGACCGCTCCTCGGGTCCTCCAAGAGTTCGGACACCGCCAGGAGGACGCGCCCAATGCTGATCTCCTCGGGGAACCCCTGATCGTCTGGTCCTTCGGGCACGCCCGATGTCGTCAGCACCAGCCGGAGCAAGTATCGGAGCTGGTGGCCGTGGAACAACAGAGGTCGTCCGAACTCGTAGTCTCGGGTGAGCGCCGCGGCAACGAGCGCGGCGTCCCGCGGCGTGAACACCCGTTCGGCCAACGATGCCTGCACGTCGTGGTCGGTATCCCGCCACACGAGGCTTCGATCCATGATGGCGACCAACCGGATCCAGTACGGAAGCGGTGCCCGGCGCAGCCAATCTTGGACCATCTGCTCTGAGGCCGGCGCCCCGAAGACCTCGCTGTGCCGCAAGAACACGCCGACTGGATCGGAGAACCGATCTGCGAAGCGGCGTTCAGCGGGTGTTACGCGGCGCACTCTGGAGAACTCCCGTGGCGGAAGCCCGATTCAACCACTCCTGGACGACGCCGCCGCGTTCGGCGCGCCGACGAGAGCGTCGCCAGCCGGTCCATCCAGACCGCTATGCCTCGAACGTGACTCCGCGGCTTGTCATCTCGTCGAACAGCCGGCCCAGGATGGGCATCTCGGCGGGGCTTCGCGCGTAGACGCCGCGCGCGCTGACCGGCTGCTCCGCCGTCTAGTCGGGCCCACGCACTACCCACCACCCGACTGTCGCCGCGCCGACGTTCGCGATGGCCACGCTGGGAGGATCATCGTTGGATTCGACCACGCTCGCCGGACAGTGACCGCGGTCGCTCGGCTACATCCCGCGCCTTGGCCCGCAAGCCGCTCGGATCCACGACGCCGAGCGGAGGCAGCACGTCTTCGGGGGATCGCTATGCCATCGTACGAGGGCGAGTCCTGCCAGGCTGGATGGCGCCGCAGCGCCAAGCTGGCGGCCGTGCGTTCGCGCCGAGCCTGCGAGCCGTCGTGACCAGACCCTACACTGTCCGTTCGCTATCCACGGAGCCACGCATGAACCGAGTCGTCTTCGGGGACAACCTCCCCTACCTTCGCGAGTTGCCCGCGGGCTTCGCCTCTCTGATCTACATCGACCCGCCCTTCAACACCGGGAAGCGACAGACGCGGCAGAGCCTTCGCACGGTTCGCGACGAGCAGAACGGGGACCGGGTCGGCTTCCAGGGCCATCGATACCGCACCGTCCGCCTCGGCTCGACCTCGTTCGAGGACCAGTTCGACGACTTCCTGGAGTTCATCGAACCCCGGCTCATCGAAGCCAAGCGGCTCCTGAGCCCGAGCGGGTCGTTCTTCCTGCACATCGACTACCGCGAGGTCCACTACTGCAAGGTCCTGCTGGATCAGATCTTCGGTCGAGACTCGTTCATGAACGAGATCATCTGGGCCTACGACTACGGTGCGCGCTCGAAGAAGAAGTGGCCTGCCAAGCACGACAACATCCTCTGGTACGTCAACAACCCGTCCGACTACGTCTTCAACTTCGAGGACATGGACCGCATCCCGTACATGGCTCCCGGCTTGGTCGGCAAGGAGAAGGCGGCGCGCGGCAAGACGCCGACGGATACCTGGTGGCACACGATCGTGAGCCCGAACGGCAAGGAGAAGACGGGGTACGCGACGCAGAAGCCGCTGGGCGTGCTCGAACGGATCATCAAGGTCCACTCGCGCCCTGATGACGTCGTGCTCGACTTCTTCGCAGGGAGCGGGACGATCGGCGAAGCCGCGGCGGCCAACGGCCGACAGTTCGTCCTGATCGACAGCAACCCCGACGCGATTCGCGTGATGGAGCGACGGCTCTCGTGCTTCGCTCCGGAGTTCGTCAACTGCGACGGGCTCCTGGCGGACGAGAGCGAGCGCGCGCCGCAGACGCTGTTCGACATGACGGCAGAACGATGACGCGCGAGATCACGGACCCCGAGGTCCAACTTCTCGTGGCGATCTCCGGCACACTGCGCGCGGACTACGCAGACGACGACCTTGCTTGGGCCGGAAGCCCGTTCGCGTGGATCAAGACTCGGCCGTCGAGACAGGTGGGGGCGATCGGCGAGAAACTGGTGGCGGGGTGGTGCGCGGCGAAGGACCTCGACGTCAATCGATCCCCTGACAGCGACTGTGATCGGTTGATCGACGGGCACCGAGCCGAGATCAAGTTCTCTACGCTCTGGAAGAACGGTGGCTACAAGTTCCAGCAGTTGCGTGATCAGAACTACGCGTTCGCCGTCTGCCTCGGGGTGAGCCCGTTCGACGCGCATGCGTGGGTAGTCCCGAAGAGCGTCATCATGGACGGCGTGGGGACCTTGGCGGGGCTGAAGAGCCAACACGGCGGCGCCGCGGGGAAGGACACCGCGTGGCTTCACGTCGTTCCCGGCGAGGTGCCAGACTGGTTGAGGTCGTACGGCGGAACGCTCGCGGATGCGTTCCGAGTTCTCAAGAAGCTCGTGTCTCGCTAACCGACTGAGCCGCGGGCGGCGTCGAGCAGGGTCGAGATCTCTCGCAGATCCGGCGGGTCGAGTTGGTGGTTGACGACGGTCCTGTATGCCGGGCCGGTCTCCCGAACCTCTGAGGCCGTCACATCGACCATCGTTGACCACCCGCGAAGCGTGACGACATCCGCTCCAGACGTATCGTCGTGCGTGGTCCACAGGATCGCGTCTGCCTTCGTCCGAAGCCGCGGCAGCTGGCTGACGGCAACGCACCGACCCCAGTTGTCCCAGTAGGCTGCGGTCCAGGTCTTCACATCGACTCGCAGCACGCCGACGATCAGATCGGCCTCCCTCTCGCGGTCGAGATCGCGGAAGACGGCCTCCACGTCGACGCCCTGATCGCGGGCCCACTTCTCCGCAGCGACCTCACCGAGCTTGCCGAGGAGGTGCGAACGAGGGAGGTTGCGGTAGTGCCCGGTCGTGTTCTTCCACCGAGCGTGCGTGAACTCTGCCAGCCTGCGTGCCTCGGCGGACTCTTCGGTGGTGAGTCGGACTTCCATCCAGAGACCCTACACGAAGTCAGGCGCCGCCCTGGAGCGCAGGGACGAGTTCGGCTTGCCGGAGGAGATCGACCCATCTGCCGCGGCGGCGTCGCAAACGGAATCTCCGTTCAGATGGAGCAGAGCGTGCGGTCCGAGACGGAGGAGCGATCGTCGTGGGCCGCGGACAGTCACCGCGTGGACGTGGAGCGAGGCGTCATCCGGCCGCATCCCAGTTCGGGCTCCGCTCGAATGGAGAGTCGCCCCACTCCGGACTCTCGCCCGGGTGTCCGATCGGCGGTTCACGGCCATCGTGGAACCACTGAATCGGGGGCGGGCCGTCGGCTCCGATGGCGAACACCCAGCCGGTGATTGTCCGCCGCCAGGCGAACCAGCGCTGGCCGTCGTCGCTCACCTCCATGACGATCCCGTGGTCGTCCGGCAAGCCGCGCGTGTGGCCGGGTTGGAAGATCCGGAGCAAGTCGGCGTCGTACCGCGTGGGCTGCGGCTTTCGGTGCCAGCCCATGTGGCAGGTGCTCAGCCACTCGAGCGCGCCGATCGTCTCGGCGAACTCTCGTCTGTCGAGTTGTCGCCCGTGGTCATCGATTCCCTCTACACCAGCGAAACGGACGAGCGCCTCGGCCTCCACCCTCTTCGCGTCGATGCCTGCTTGCCGCCAATCGCGGTATTGGCGCACCTTCGCGGTGGCGGTACTCCAACTCGGAGCGGCTACGAGTTCACGCACCCACGCACCGCCGAACTCGCGAATCTCCGGGTTGCGGAGGCCGAGGTCGGCGATCAGGGCCATCCTTGGTCGCCAGCCGACGGGATCAGGTCGCGCAGCGAGCTTCATGCGGAGGAACGCGACCTCGTAGTTCGCGTGCGCGGCGAACAGAGTCATGTAGGCGAGGGCCACGGCGCCAAGCCACAGCGGGAGCGCGAACGACCGCCCGATGTCGGCCCACGACTGAGTCTCCAACGCGGACGGCAACTCGAACGCAGTCGCGACGACGAGGGCTATCCCCAGCAGCACCAGGCAGGCTTGTGCAAATCGGGCGATGGGTCGGTGCCGCTCATCGAGCGTCGAAGTGACCGCGAGGACGGAGAGGAACGTGGCGACGATCTGGATCGCGAGTTCCCAGCCGAGGGAGAACGAGACCAGACCGACGTAGAACTCCACGATGACTGCTGCGGTGAGTGCGGAGCGCGCACGGCGGCGAACGAACCCCTCCTTCGAAGCGTCCGCGAGCTTGAAGAGTCTGGTGAGACCCGAGGCCAGGAACCAGACGATCGTTCCCCGGAGCAGTGCCCACGTCCAGAGGCTGATGTGCATGGCGCCCAGCACCGCGCCCGTCACGAGCACTGCGAGCAGTGCGATCGGGAGCAGGATCTTCGGGTGGAGGAACCCGGTGACGATTCGCGGAATCGTCGCCCGCACGCTTCGGACTGAGAGCGCGAACTCCAGCGTGTCTCGGGAGAGACGGCGATGGCCGAGAGTTGGCGCTCCTGCGCGTCTGAGCCTGTGGAACTCCGATCAGCGGTCACATCCCTGCGAGGGCGTCGGCAGTTCGGACAAGAGCCTCTCTGGCGCGGCCGGCCAGCTTCGCCCACGCAGCCAGGAGCGCCGTGAGTTGCGGGTCGTCCATCGCTGCGGGATCGCCCCCACAAGCCTCCCCACAAGTTCCGCTGTCTTGGCCTCGTTCGTCCGGTTTCCTAAACCGTAGGTCGCAGGTTCGAGTCCTGCCGGGGATGCCTGTGAACTGTGTCGCATGTTGCACGCGGCGCGCGGCGCTCGGCGCGGAGGCGGACGTCCGCGAGGCACGTGACGGCCCGTTCCACCGCCCCTGGATCCGTCAGCGGGCGG
>JAJRVY010000128.1 GCA_024277065.1 Planctomycetota bacterium | reverse complement strand
TCGTGATCGCCGCGCCCCGCGGGTCGCGCACCGCGGCGGGCGCTACTTCATCCGCTCGGCCAACTCGTCGGCCAGGCGGCCGCCGCGCAGATTGCGCGCGAAGATCTCAAAGCCCTGTTCGCGGTAGGCAGGCGGTAGGCAGCGTACGCCTTCTTCAGGTTCGGGATCTCGATGCGGCACGGACCGCACCACGAGGCCCAGAACTCGAGCAGAACGAATCTGTTCTGGCTGCAGACCTCCTTCAGCGAGAACACCGTGCCGTCCAGGATGAAGCGGCCCTCGTCGAGGGTCGCACGGCCGATCACCACCCGATGGTCGTCGGCCTGCGTCGCCACCCCCATGCCTGAGCCCCTGGATGCGCCCGTGGACGCGCCCATCGCGGCCGCCGGAGCGCTCCCGGCACCGTCCTGCGCGGGGCGAGGCTTCCAGACGACGACGTCGCCCGCGACGTAGACCTTGGAGAGATCACCGCGAATGGCGAACGCCGTGCTCTCGAGTTCCGCCTGCCCGGATGTGGGGTCCCATCGCTCTGCACGCTCGGGTGCCGCGCGCCCGGATACTGCACGGTCGGCGTCTCCGCACGCGCCCAGCGCCAACAAGGACAAGCCAAAGGACACGATCGTTCTCTGCCGGGAACTCCCTCCGGTTCGCGCCGGGATGCTACGGGCGCCGCGCGGAGGCGGCGCAGAGGTTCGGCACAGGAGAACGAGTGCGCGCGAAGCGTCGCCGGGGGCGGGCAGAATGTGGGCGTGGCTGAGTTCTGCTTCTCGGTGACGCTACGGCGTGGCGGTGCGGTGGGCACGATCATCGACGTGCCCGCCGGCTTCGAGCCGAAGCAGACGCCCGTCGTGGTGCTGGCGCACGGCGCCGGGGCCGACATGCGGCACGAGTTCATGGAGTGGTTCGCGAGCGCGCTGTCCGCGCGCGGGCTGGGCGTCGTGCGCTTCCAGTTCCCCTACATGGAACGCAGCACGGGCGGGCGCCGGCCGCCCGACCGCATGGACGTGCTGCTCGAGACGTACCAGGAGGTGCTGATCGCGACGGGAAAGCGCACGGGCTCGCCGCCCGGACCGCTCTTCATCGTCGGCAAGAGCATGGGCGGGCGCGTCGCGACGGTGCTGTGCGCGCAGCAGAAGGTGAGGCCGTCGGGCGTCGTGCTGCTGGGCTATCCGCTGCACCCGCGGGGCAGGACGGATCAGCTCCGCGCCGACCATCTGCCCCACTGCCGCACGCCGCTCCTGTTCGTGCAGGGCGACCGCGATGCGCTCTGCGACCTGGATCTCCTGCGGAGCGTGCGCAAGTCCAAGGGGCTCGCCGGGGCGCTGCACGTCGTGCCGGGCGGCGACCACTCCTTCGCCATGCTCGCGGCGGACCGCCACCGGGCCGAGGCCGAGCGCGAGCGCGCGGCCGACGTGATCCGCACGTTCGTGCAGAAGGCGCTGGCCCGTCGCAGAGCGGAGAGCCCGTGACGAAGGCGTCCACGGCTCTGCCGCCCGGACAGATCGCGACGACGGTCCTGCCGCGCATCGGCGAACGCGACCCCGAGCCCTTCGACGCGGCCACCTGGACGCTCACGGTCACGGGCCTCGTCCACGAGCCGCTCGCGCTCACGTTCGAGCAATGGAGCGCGCTGCCCCACGAGTACCGCAGCGGCACCATCCACTGCGTGACGCGCTGGTCGCGGCCCGGCACGACGTTCCGCGGCGTGCCGCTCGCCGCGCTCCTCGAGCGCGCCCGACCGCAGAAGGGCGCGCGCTTCGTGCGCTTCGCCTCCGGCCGCGGCCACGACACGACGCTGCCACTCGCCGTGGCCCGCAGCACCGTGCTGCTCGCCGACGGCCTCTCGCTCACGGGTGACCCACCGGCGCCGCTGCCGCCCGAGCACGGCGGCCCGCTGCGCAGCGTCTGCTTCGAGCGCTACTTCTACAAGTCCGTCAAGTGGCTGCGCCGCGTCGAACTGCTGGCCGAGGACCGGCTCGGCACCTGGGAGCGCACGGCGGGCTACCACAACCGCGGCGACCCCTGGCGCGAGGAGCGCTACGTCACGCCTGGCGAGCGACGCCGGATGCTCCGCAAGACGGGCGCGACGCCGGAGCTGGGGAGCGACGACACCTCCCGCGCGCTGGCACGGCTCATGGCGGCCCGCGACCTCTCCGGCCACGATCTCCTCGGGGTGGACCTCGCCGGCGCCGACCTCGCAGGGTTCCGCCTCGAGGCGACGATCCTGCGTGGCGCGAATCTGCGCGGCGCCGATCTGCGCGGAGCGGACCTGCGCGGGGCGAACCTCTGCAACGCGGACCTGCGCGAGGCCGATCTCGGGCGCGCGCTCATCGACGACGTCGATCTCGACGGCGCCGACCTGCGCGGGGCGGATCTGCGCGGCACGCGGGGCATCCCGGCGTCGCTGGCCGCCGTGATCCTCGAGGGGCGGCTCGCGGGCGAGAGCGAGGGCGACGCGCTGCCGCCCTGCCGCGCCGAGGGGCTCGACTGGCGCGGCGTCAACGCGCAAGGACTGCTGCCCACAGCGGCCGCGTTCCTGGCCTCGCGCGGCGTCCTGGACGCGCCTTGCGAACGCGAATCGTGACCGGAGTCACCGCGCGCATCGCGCGGATCTGAGACCCTGCTTGCTTCCCCGTTAGAATCAGGGGATTCCCCCCGCCGGTGGCCTCGCAACGCGCGGCTGACGCACCCCGAACCGGCATTCACCGCCATTCCCGCCACGGCCCGCCGCCGCAGCACCAGAGAACCCAGAGAACCCGGAGAACCATGGACAACGACGCCCCGCTCCTCGTGCGCGCGCTGCGCGGCGAGCCCACCCCCCGCCGCCCCGTCTGGCTGATGCGCCAGGCCGGACGCTACCTCCCCGGCTACCAGAAGGTCCGCGCGCAGTCGTCCTTCCTCGAGATGTGCCGCCGCCCCGATCTCGCCGCCGAGGTCACGCTGGAGCCGATCGAGCGCTTCGGCATGGACGGCGCCGTCGTCTTCAGCGACATCCTGATCCCCCTCGAAGCCATGGGCATCACGGTGGAGTTCGATGACCGCGGGCCGCTCTGCCCCGATCCCGTGCGCGACGCGGACGCCATCGCGGCGCTGACGCCCTTCGATCCGCGCGAGGGCACGCCGTGGATCCTCGAGACGCTCGAGCGCATCGTGGAAGTGCTGCCGCGCGAGATCCCGGCCATCGGGTTCTCGGGCGCGCCGTTCACGCTGGCCGCCTACGCCGTCGAGGGCCGCATCACCAAGAGCCTGAACCACGTGATGGGCCTGCGCTGGCGCGACCCCGCGGCCTTCACGAACCTGCTCACCGTGCTGGCCGACGCCACCGCCCCCTACCTCGCCGCCCAGGCCGCGGCCGGGGCCGGCGCACTCCAGGTCTTCGACACGTGGGCCGGCATGCTCTCGCGCGAGGACTGGGCGGCGTTCGCGCTGCCGTCCCTGCGCCGCGTCTTCGACGGCGTGCGCGCACTGCTCGGCGACGCCTGCCCGCCCCTCGTCCTCTACACGAAGGGCACGGCGGGCTGGATCGATCTCCTGCCCGAGTCGGGCGCCGACGCCTTCAGCGTGGACTGGCGCCTGCCGCTCGGCGAGTCCAAGCGCCTGCTGGGCGGGCGGGCGATCCAGGGCAACCTCGACCCCACGTGCCTGCACGCGACGCCGCAGGCCGTGCGCGCCGCCACGCGCGAGATGCTGGCGACGGTCGAGGGCCGGGACGGCGTCGTCGTCAACCTGGGCCACGGCGTAATCGTCGGCACGCCACCGGAGAACGTCGCGGCCTTCGTCGATGAGGTGCAGAGCGCATGAGAAAGCCCGTCCCCACCTTCGACCCGCGCGCCATGCGCGAGATCCCCGCGAACGTCATGCAGCGCTACGACATCGCCGGCCCACGCTACACGAGCTACCCGACGGCGCCCGTGTGGGACGACGACTTCAGCGAGGCCGACCACATCCGCGCCCTCCGCGCGAGCGCGACGAGCGGCCGCCCGCTGTCGGTCTACGTCCACCTGCCGTTCTGCGAGTCGCTCTGCATCTACTGCGGCTGCAACGTCGTCATCACCAAGCGTCGCGAGCAGGCGACCGCCTACCTGGACCGCCTGGAAGAGGAGATCCTGCGCACCGCCGACCTCTGCGGCGCACCGCATCGCAAGGCCGTGCAGGTAGCCTGGGGCGGGGGCACGCCGACGTACCTGCCGCCGGACCAGATCGAACGCCTGATGGCGCTCCTCGCCGAGAGCTTCCCGCTCACCGCGGACGCCGAGATCGCCATCGAGGTCGATCCGCGGGTCACGACGCGCGAGCACGTGGCCGCCATCGCCCGCGCCGGGTTCAACCGCATCTCCATGGGCATCCAGGACTTCGACCCGGCGGTGCAGGAGGAGATCCACCGCGTCCAGCCCTACGAGCTGACGCGCGACCTCATCGCGTGGTGCCGCGAGGACGGCATCGACTCCGTCAACGTCGATCTCGTGTACGGGCTGCCGCTGCAGACGGCGGACAAGTTCGAGAAGACGATCGAGCTGGTGCAGACGCTCTCGCCGGACCGCATCAGCGCCTTCAGCTACGCGCACGTCCCCTGGCTCAAGCCGCAGCAGAAGAAGTTCAAGGAGGCCGACCTCCCACGCGGTCCCGAGAAGTTCGAAATCTTCACGCGGCTGGTCGAGCGCATGACGGACGCGGGCTACGAGTTCATCGGCATGGACCACTTCGCCAAGCCGGACAACGAGCTCGCGATCGCGCTGCGCACGGGCGCTCTGTGGCGCAACTTCCAGGGCTTCACGACCAAGTCCGGCACCGACCTCGTGGGCTTGGGAGTCACGTCGATCGGCTCCTTCGACGACGCCTTCACGCAGAACGTCAAGGATCTGCCGGACTGGAACGCGCGCCTCGACGCCGGCCGTCTGGCGACCCACCGCGGCATGTGGCTGTCAGACGACGACCGCATCCGCCGCGACGTGATCCAGGACATCATGTGCCGCTACCGCTTCGAGCCGGCGGTGACGTCGAAGCAGCACGGCATCGACGCCCGCGCCTACTTCGCCGCGGAGATCGCCGGGCTGCCCGCGCTCGAGGCCGACGGCATGCTCGTGCAGGACGGACGCGGGGGCTTCGAACTGACGTCCCGCGGCCGCCTCTTCGTGCGCAACGTGTGCATGGTCTTCGACGCACACCTCGACCCGAACGCCGAGAGCCCGGTCTTCAGCCGGACGGTCTGAGGCCCATGGGCGCCATCGTCATCGGCGCCGGCCTCTCCGGGCTGGCGTGTGCGCTGCACCTCGAGCGCGCGGGCGTGGCGGTCACGCTGCTGGACGCCGGGGACGCCCCCGGCGGCAACCTGCGCACGAAGATCGTCCCGGTGGACGGCGGACGCTACGTGCTGGACCTCGGCCCCAACTCCTTCGGCGACGGCTCGGCCGACCTGATGGACCTGGTGCGCGCCTGCGGCGCCGACGCGGACCTCGTGCCCGCCGCGGAAGCGGCCTGTGAGACCCGCTACATCTTCCGCAACGGGCGCATCGTGCCCGTCGATCCGGGGCCGCGGCTCCTGCTCTCGCCGCTCCTGCCCATCGCCGCGCGGCTGCGGCTGATGTGCGAGCCGTTCATCGGCCGCAGCCGCGCGGACGCGCCCGAGGAGACGCTCGCCGCGTTCTGCGACCGACGCCTCGGACGCATGGCGCGCCTCAAACTACTCACGCCCGTGGTCAGCGGCATCTACGCGGGGGATCCCGAGAAGCTCGGTGCCGAGAGCGCCTTCCCCGCCATGATCGCCCTCGAGCGCGAGCACGGCTCGCTGGTGCGCGCGGCGATGAAGGGCCACGGACCTCCCGGCCGCGGCCGCCTGCAGACCTTCGAGGATGGACTCGCGGCGCTGCCGCGGCGCATCGCCGACGCGCTCGGCGCGGCCTACCGGCCGCGCACGAACGTCACGTCGCTGACACGCGCCGCCGACGGCTGGCGCGTCGCGGTGCGCTCGAACGGCACCGACGACGCCGGCGACGAGGTACTCACCGCGCGCGACGTGATCGTGGCCACGCCCGCCGTCGCTGCGGCGCGGCTGCTCGCCGACACCGCGCCCGGCCTGGCGGCCGACCTGGCCGCCATCCGCTACGCGCCGATGGTCGTCGTCCACGTGGGCGTGCGGCGCGAGGACGCCGGCGCGATCCCCGACGCCTTCGGAGTCCTGGTGCCGCGCGAAGAGGGTCTGCGCATCCTCGGCGCGATCTTCTCGTCGCGGCTCTTCGCGGACCGCGCGCCGCAGGGACACGAGCTGGTCACGATCTTCACGGGCGGGGACCTCGACCCGGAGGCGCCCTCCCTCCCCGACGACGAGATCCTCGCCTACGTGCTGCGCGACCTGCGCACGGCGCTGCCCGGCGCATGGACGCCGGCGCTCACCAGGATCACGCGCTGGCCGCTGGCCATCCCGCAGTACGTCGTAGGCCACAAGGACCGCGTGGCGCGCATCGAGGCGGCGGAGCGCGCCGTGCCCGGGCTCACGCTGCTGGGCAACTGGCGCGGCGGCATCGCCATGCCGAACTGCGCTCGCGAAGGAGCCGCCGCTGCGGCGAAGGTTGCAGAACGCGCGGGTGTCTGAGAAAGAGACATCATGCGCACGCGACTCCTCTCACTCGTGACCGCCGCGCTGCTCGCGCTGCTCGTGCTCTCGGCAGGCGCGTGCAAGAGCGGGCCGCCGGGCGCCACCATCTTCGACGGCGGCGGCGACTGGAAGGCGGGGGGCACACGCGCCCATCCGGCTCTCCTCGACGGTGTGGACATCGTCTGGTGGGTGCGCGGCACGGGACCCTCGCGCGAGAAGGTCGGCGTGCTGCGCGACGCGGACGGCGTCGAGGTCCGCCCCGACGACCTGCAGGAACTGGTGGCCTACTGCCACCCGATCACCTCCCCCGAGACCGCGCGGCAGTTCGGGCACCTCGCGCGCCTCCTGCGCGTCAGGGGGCTGCCCGTGGACGGCGACCCCATCGATCCCGATCCCTCGCTGCGGGGGCGCGGCGGCAACGGGAGGTACTCGCGCGCCGACGCCGACTCGTGGGGCATCGCCTTCGAGCCGCGGGTCATCGCCAGCAGCGGAGGCTGGCTGATGGAGCGCGTCATCCTCGTACCGCCCTGGACCCACCCGGACCTCAAGTACACCTCGCCCTGGCGACTGGTCTGGGTGCGCGGCGTCGTGTACCCCGACGGCGCCGTCACGGTGCAGAAGAAGCGCACGCTGACGAACGGCCAGGATGCCCAGCGCTTCGTCCGCTTCTGATCACGGTGCATACTGCGCGC
>JAJRVY010000127.1 GCA_024277065.1 Planctomycetota bacterium | reverse complement strand
GTCGCCCGGTGTGCCGGCCTCGCCCTCGCGACTCCCGGTGTAGGGTTGACCCATTGTGGTCAACCCGGAGGTCCCTGGCGCGCACGGCTGTCGTCACGCCTCGCGACGTACTCCGGTTGCTGGCGGATGGCGGCGGACGCGGGATCGAGGGGACGCGGAGACGCGAGAGCGCGCCCGACCGGCCGTTCGGGGGGCGGGCTGCGCCCGCCTGGGTACGCCATTGCCGGGGCGGTGATCGAACCTCCGGGGCCGGGACAATGCCCGGCCCCTACACCGGGATACGCGCGATCGGCGGCGCCGGGTCGGCGGAGCACAGGGGCGGTGTGGCGCTGGGTTGAGGTTAGGGCCTGTCCGGAGTCAGACGCGGTGTGGGAGCCTGCGGTTTCGTTCGTATACGAATGAAACTCGACTATCGTTGATGGATGCTGCGCTTCGATTTCGAGGAGAGCCCGGGGTGGTGGATCATCCGCACCGCGCGCGTGCTGAAGCAGACGATGGCCACGGAGTTGCGCCCGCTCGGGATCACCTATCGCCAGTGCCAGGTGCTGGCGTCCATCGCCCGGCACGGGCCGCTGTCGCAGGCGGATCTGGCGCGCGATCTCGCCATCGAGCCGCCCACTCTCACCGGCGTGATCTCGCGCATGGAACGCGATGGCTGGGTGGAGCGCCGCCCGTGCCCCGGCGACGCCCGCAAAAAGCTCGTGCACCCGCTCCCGCGCGCGGAGGACGTCTGGGATCGCATCGTGGCGACGGCCGAGCCGCTGCGGCGTCGCGCCGCTCACGGGCTGTCGCAGCGCGACCTCGAGAATCTGCACTCGCTGCTGCGCCGCATCGGCGCCAACGTCACCGACCTCACCGCGGAGGAACCCGTCCGATGACCCGCACCCTGCTCCTCGTGACCGCCGCCGCCGCGGCTCTCGCCGGCGTACCCGCCGCGCCCGCCCTCGCGCAGCAGCGGCCGCCGTCGCCCGTCGCCGTGGCGCCGGTCGTGCGCGAGACCGTGTCGCCGCGGCGTTCGTTCGTCGGCACCGTGCGCGCGATGCAGAGCGCCGTCGTCGGCTGTGAGTCGGCGGGCCGCGTCGTCGAGATGAACGCGCGCGAGGGCACTCGCGTCGCGAAGGGCGAGGCCATCGCGAAACTGCGCACGACGACGCTCGAGATCGCGCTGCGCGCGGCGCAGGCGGACCTCGAACTGCGCCGTCAGGAGCTGGCCGAGTTGCGGGCGGGAACGCGTCCCGAGGAACTGCGCCAGAGCGAGTCTCGCGCCGCCGCGGCGAAGTGCGAGCTCGAGTTCGCGCAGTGGGACGACGAGAGCGCCGATCGGCTGCGCGAGACGGGCAGCATCAGCGAAGACGAGTTGCGCCGCGTGCGCCTGCGACTGCGCACCGCGCAGCAGGAGTACGCGCAGGCGCAGGCCGCTCTGGAACTGCTGCGCGCCGGG
The DNA here is from genome assembly GCA_024277065.1 of Planctomycetota bacterium. Taxonomy (GTDB): domain Bacteria; phylum Planctomycetota; class JAJSAM01; order JAJSAM01; family JAJVHW01; genus JAJRPF01. The sequence continues at coordinate 8,468 of JAJRVY010000127.1, read as the reverse complement.
CCGCGCAAGGAACGCATCGCCCAGGCCGAGGCCCGCGCTGCGTCCCAGCAGGCAGCCGTCGAGCGCCTCGACGACGAACTCGAGCGGCGCACGATCCGCGCCCCCTTCGACGGCGTCGTCGTGGCCGAGCGCACCGAGGTCGGCGAGTGGCTGGCCGTGGGCGCGCCGGTCGTCGATTTCGAGTCGGTGGGCGACGTGGACGTACGCGTCGGCGTCGTCGAGGACGTCGCCCCGGCGCTGCGCGTCGGCGGCCGCGCGCTCGTCACCGTCGGCGCGTTCCCGGGCCGCACCTTCGAGGGGCGCATCGCCACGATCGTCCCGCGCGGCGACGCGCGCACGCGGACGTTCCCGGTGGACGTGCGCGTGACGAGCGGTGGCGATGCGGGTGGCGAAGTCGGGGCGGCGCGCCTGGCGCCGGGCATGTTCGCGCGCGTCTCGCTCGAGGTCGGCACGCCGACACCCGCGCTGCTCGTGCCCAAGGACGCGCTCGTCCTCGGCGGCCGGACGCCCATCGTCTATGTCGTGGTCCCCGGCGAGGAAGGCGCCCCGGCGACCGTGCGCCCCGTGCCGGTGCGCACCGGCGTGGCCGTGGCGGGCAGCATCGCCGTCGAGGCGCAGCTCGCGCCGGGCGACCTCGTCGTCACGCGCGGCAACGAGCGGCTGCGCCCGGGGCAGCCCGTGACGGTGCTCCCCGCGAACGGTGCGCGCCCCGCCGCGAAGGGCGACGCACGGCCGCCTCCGGCGCCTGCCGGAGAACCCGGCACGGGACGCGACGGCGACGACAGCGACGACTCCTCGCCGGAGAGCGGCAGCTAGGCCGGACCATTCATGACGACTCACGCACCTGAGCGGACCAGAGCGCCGATCGCGGCGTTGCGCCTCCTCCACAACCGAACAGGGGTGCGCACGTCGGCGCGCCTTGCGCTCGACACTCTGTCCTCACTCAGGAAGGGCTTGGGTGGATCCATCGTGGCCCCCGCAACCGACTGTTCGCTGCACACCGAGGCTATCGCCGTCACGGTGTGCGCAAGCCTCATGGATGGTCCGGCCTAGGCCGCCGGGAAGCCGTCGTGGAACCGGTCCAGGCCTTTGTTCGCAACCCCGTCAAGGTGGCCGTGGGCGTGCTGCTCGTCGCGCTGTTCGGGTTCATCGCGCTCACGCGCATGCCCATGCAGCTCACGCCCGAGGTGCAGGTACCGACGATCTCGATCGAGACGCTCTGGCCGGGTGCCAGCCCACAGGAGGTCGAGCGCGAGATCGTCCAGAAGCAGGAAGAGCAGCTCAAGGCCGTCGAGGGCCTCACGAAGCTGTCGTCGGAGTCATCGGATTCGCGCGGCACGGTGTCGCTCGAGTTCGTCATCGGCACCGACATGAACGCGGCACTGCTCAAAGTGAACGCGCGGCTGCAGCAGGTGCGCGAGTATCCCGAGGAGGCGCAGCAGCCGGTCATCTCGACGTCGTCCTCGAGCGGCTCCCCCATCGCCTGGTTCATCCTGGGCCACGACGTGCCCGAGCGCGCGGCGATCGAAGAGTTCGCCGCCGCCCATCCGGAGACGGCGGAGGCCCTCGCGCCGGTCATCGCCGCGGGCAGCACGGGCCTGCGCCTGGCACGCCTGCGGATTGCCGCGCGCGCGAACGCGGGCGTTGCGCCCCTGCTGCCACGGGAGCAGGACATCCCGAAACTGCGCCGCCTGGCCGAGGACCTCATCGAGGCGCGCTTCGAGCGCGTACCCGGAGTGTCCAACTCGAACGTCCTCGGCGGGCGCATCGACGAACTGCGCGTGATCGTCGATCCGGCGCGCCTCGCGGCCCGCGGGGTGACCGTCACGGACGTGCGCGCGGCGCTGCGCGGCCGCAACCGGGACACGTCCGGCGGCGACTTCTGGGAGGGCAAGCGGCGCTACGTCGTGCGCACGCTCGGGCAGTTCGACTCGCCGGAGAGCGTCGCGGATCTCGTGCTGAAGGAGCAGGACGGCGTCCCGGTGTACCTGCGCGACGTCGCCACCGTGGAGCCCGGCTTCAAGAAGCCGGACAGCATCGTGCGCAGCTTCGGCGAGACGTCGATCGCCGTCAACTGCCTGCGCGAGACGGGCGCCAACGTGCTCGACGTGATGGACGGCCTGCGGGCCGCCGCCGAGGAGCTGAACGAAGGCGCGCTGCGGACGCGCGGCCTCCGCCTCGAGCAGGTGTACGACGAGACGGACTACATCTACTCCTCGATCGGTCTCGTCAACCAGAACATCGTCGTCGGCGGACTGCTGACGATCGTCGTGCTGCTGCTGTTCCTGCGCAGCGCGCGCTCGACGCTGGTCATCGCGCTCGCCATCCCGCCCAGTCTGATCGGCAGCTTCCTGGTACTCGGCCTGCTCGGCCGCTCGCTCAACGTGATCAGCCTGGCGGGACTGGCCTTCGCCGTGGGCATGCTCGTGGACAACGCCGTCGTGGTGCTCGAGAACATCTACCGCCACTACCAGGACGGCGATCCACCGCTGCGGGCCGCCGTGCGCGGGACGCAGGAGGTGTGGGGCGCCGTCATCGCGTCCACGCTCACGACGCTGGCGGTGTTCGTGCCGGTGCTCTTCGTGCAGGAGGAGGCCGGGCAGCTCTTCCGCGACATCGCGCTCGCCATCAGCTCCGCCGTCGCGCTGTCGCTGGTCGTCTCGGTGACGGTCATCCCGGTGGCCGCGTCGCGCGTCCTGCGGCCACAGGGCCGCGGCGGCCGGGCGCAGGACCGCGTGCGCCTCGGCCCCATCGACCGCTGCGGCGCGGCGGCGCGCCGTGCTGTGGTCGCCGCGAACGCGTGGATCCAGGGCGGGCGGCTGCGCGAGCTGGCCGTCGTCACGGCGCTCGTAGGCGCGTCGGTGCTCGGGAGCTGGGCACTCCTGCCCAAGGTCGAGTACCTGCCGACCGGCAATCGCAACCTGGTCTTCGGCCTGCTGCTGCCCCCGCCCGGCTACAACATCGAGCAGCTCGTGTCGCTCGGGCAGAAGATGGAGAGCGACCTGCGGCCCTACTGGGACGTCGATGCCGGTGATCCGTCGCTGGAGGACTTGGACGCACCGGCGATCAGCGACTTCTTCTACGTCGCGAGCGGCCGCATGGTGTTCCTCGGACTACGCGCCATCGATCCCCTGCGGGCGGCGGAGCTGGTGCCGTTGATCCGGCGCGTAGCGGGCGGGGTGCCGGGGACCTACGTCATCGCCAAGCAGACGAGCCTCTTCGAGCAGGGACTCTCGGCCGGGCGCACGATCGACGTCGAGATCACGGGCCCGGACCTGCGGGTGCTCACCGCCATCGGCGGCCGCGTCATGGGCATGGTGCGCGGCGTCGTGCCGGGCGCGCAGGCCTTCCCCCGTCCCAGCCTCGACCTGTCCAACCCCGAGGTGCACGTGCTCCCCGCGTGGGAGAAGGCCGCGCAGCTCGGGTTCTCCGCGCGTGACCTCGGCTACACGATCGATGCCCTCGTGGACGGCGCGTACGCGACGGACTACTACGTCGGCGGCGACGAGATCGACCTGACGATCATGGGCCGCAAGGAGTACGCCGCGCGGAGCCAGGATCTCGCCGAACTGCCCATCGCCACGCCCAGCGGGGATCTGGTACCCCTCGGCGCGTTCGCGCGCATCGAGTTGGCGAGCGGACCGGAGCAGATCAACCACCGCGAGCGCGAGCGCACGATCACGATCCAGGTGTCACCGCCACCGGACATCGCGCTCGAGGACGCCATGCAGCGCATCCAGAGCGGCATCGTGGACGTGCTGCGGGCCGAGGGTGCGCTGCCCGATCAGGTGCACGTCAACCTCGCCGGCACGGCGGACAAGCTGCGCGCGACGTGGACCGCGCTGCGCTTCAACATCGTGCTGGCGCTGCTCGTCACCTACCTCCTGATGGCGGCGCTCTTCGAGTCGTGGGTGTACCCCCTCGTGATCATCCTGTCGGTGCCCCTCGGCGCCGTCGGCGGCTTCGCCGGCCTCGCGCTGCTGAACCAGTTCACGCTGCAGCCGCTCGACGTCCTCACGATGCTCGGATTCGTGATCCTGATCGGGACGGTGGTCAACAACGCCATCCTCATCGTGCACCAGTCGCTGCAGCACATGAAGCGCGACGGAATGACACCCGCCGCGGCCATCCAGGAGAGCGTGGGCTCGCGCATGCGGCCGATCTTCATGACGACGGCCACCACCGTATTCGGCCTGCTGCCGCTCGTCGTGTCGCCCGGCGCGGGCAGCGAACTCTACCGCGGGCTGGGCTCGGTCGTGCTCGGCGGTCTGGTCGTCAGCACGGTCTTCACGCTGTTCCTGGTACCGACGCTGTTCCACCTCACGCTGGGACTGCGGCGCGGCGGCGACGGCGGGAACGGTGGGGACGGCGGCGACGACGCGGCCACCGGCGACGACGCTGCGGCATAGACCGCGCGACCGTTCACGGCGATCAGAAGAACCCGGTACCGATGTCGTCGCTCGCCTCCTTCACGGCCGCGCCGTCGAGGGTGACGTACACCGTGCCGTTGTAGCCGCTGTCCTCGAACGTGACATCGTAGCGGCCGTAGTACGCAACGCCCTCGGACTTCCACGTCAGCTCGACGCGCTTCGTCGTTCCGGTGGGCGTCACCTTCACGGTCTCGCTGTCGCCGGCGGCGATCTCCCCAAGGTCGTGGGAGCTCCCGGCGACTTCCACGACGACGTTCGTGATCTCGCTCGCGCCGGCGTTGCGGACCTCCACGCGCACGCCGCGTCCGAGCGCGACCTTCACGAAGATCGCGGCGACGAGGGCGAGCACGATGATGACGATCGCCTTCTTCACGGGTTGGCCTCCTGCGCGCCGTCGATGATGAACGTCTCGGTCGTCGAGCACACACCGAGCACGGGGAACCGCACGCCGCGCCCGCTCCACCGCTCCGCGAGGCGCGCCAGGGTCGGGCCGTACTTCCTGCAGAGCGGACAGGTCGCGCTGCGGGCCAGGACGCACGGCTCGCGGAAGTCGCGGAACTCGATCGCCGCAGGCCGCGCCCAGCGCCGCAGCCCGGCAACGCCCGCGCGGCACAGCCCGCACTGCCCGTCGAACAGCACGACGTGGCTTCGTGCGGGCCCGGCGACGAGCGGCGAGAAGAAGGGGCGCATGTCAGTAGCCATACGAACCGTGGTAACCGTAGCCCCAGGGACCATGCCACCAGGAACCGTAGTAGGGCGTGACCCAGAGCGGTTCGATGATCTTGCGGAACGAGACGGTCGCCGCCTGCGTCACGTTCCCGACGCGAAAGCGCCAGGTGAACACGAGCCCGCTGAGGTCCAGGCCGGAGACGCCGCGGCCGGGCGGGAAGGCGAAGACGAGCCGCCACGTCCCGGCGCCACCGGCGGGCGCCACCATGCCCCCGGCCGGCTCCACCGACACGAGCTCGAGCGGCACGAGATCCGCCGTCACGAGTGTCAGGTCCTCGCGCGCGATCTCGGCCGTCGCGTCGCCGGCCTCGAGCCGCACGCGCACGTCCACGCCGGCCGGGTCGGCGTCGTTGCCGCGCAGGATGCCGAAGACGGTGGCCATGAGGCGCGGCGCAGCCTGCGCGCTGACGGTCGGCGCCGGGTCGTAGGAGTAGTCTTGGCGGTACGTGCCGCAGCCGGCCACGATGCACGCCGCAGCGACGAGAGCGCAGCTCACCAGCGTCTTCTGCATGACACGTCTCCGATCCGCGGCTTCCTGACGTCCGTTGGCACGACCCAGGATAGAAAACCCACATGTCCAAGATGTACTTCCGCTACGGCGCGGTCAGCAGCGCGAAGACGCTCAACCTGCTCGCCGTGGCGCACCAGTATGAACGCCAGGGCAAGCGGGTGGTGGTGATGAAGCCGGCGACCGACACTCGCTACGGGCCACGCGACGTCGTCTCGCAGGCGGGCCTCGAGCGCGTGGCGGATCTGATCGTCGCGGACGACGCCCGGCTGGACCCCGCCGCGTTCGACGGCGCCGCGTGCATTCTGGTGGACGAGGCGCAGTTCCTGTCGCCGACGGTCGTGGACCAACTGCGGGAGCTGACGCGCACGATCGACGTGCCGGTCATCGCCTACGGACTGCGCACGGACTTCCACAGCCGGCTGTTCGACGGCAGCCGCCGGCTGCTCGAGGTCGCGGACTCCATCGAGGAGGTCAAGACGACCTGCGCGTTCTGCAACCGCAAGGCGGTCTTCAACCTGAAGCTCGTGGACGGCCGTGGCACGGACGAGGGCCCCTCCGTCGAACTCGGGGGCTACGAGCTGTACCGCGGCGTGTGCTACGCGCACTACCGCGAGCGCCTCGGCTGAGAGCCTGCGGTCAGTCCGCCCGTGGCGCGTGGCCGAGACCGTCATCCGCGTCGAGTTCGCGCTCGCGTGCGTAGCGTGCCGCGACCAGTTCCGCCCAGCCGACCCGGACGCCGCGCTCGGCGGTGAGGTACGCAACGACCTCGGCGTGCGTCCACTCCCGCCCGGAGGCGGCGTCGATGATGCGCGACCACTCGTCCGACGTCTTCCCCGTCGCGTCCCGGATCTCGGTGGTGGAGAACTGGTCGCTCATTCCCCGAGTGTACGAGATCGGGCTTCCGTGGACGCACGCGGACGCCCGCGGACGCCCGCGGACGCCCGTAGAATGGCCGGGAGGGTCCAGTATGCATCCGTGTGTTCCAGCCAGCATCTTGATCGCGCTCGTCGCCGTGCCGGCCGCCATCGTGGCGCGCGCGGCACCTCTGCCTCCGCCCGCCGCTGCCAAGGGCAGATTGTCGAAGGAGATCCAGAAGGACGTCAAAGTTGCGCTCGACGAGATCGAGAAGGCCGCCCGCAAACTGATCCGCCAGAAGGGCATCGACTGGAAGGCGGTGAAGAGGGACTTCGGCAGGCGCGCCAAGAGCGCCGAGAGCCTGGAGGACGAGTTCGCGCTGCTCGTGCGCATCGTGGCGCGGCGGAGTTCGCGGCCTTGCACTGGGGCCTCTCGGGCCCCGCGGGGAAGTTGATGGCGCTGGAGTTGCGGGGCGTGGACGGCAAGCGCAAGAAGGCGCGCGTACCCTACTCCGGCGGCAGCAACGCCCCCGCCGGCCCGGCCGTGCTCCCGCAGGGCCTCGAGCGCATCGGGCGGCAGAGCTACGGGAAGCTGCCGAGCGGATTCGGGGACACCCACCTGCGCGACGTGAAGGGCGAACTGCCGCAACAGCTCGACACGATGCTCGGCTCTCTCGGCAACGTCCCGGGGCTCATCCTGGACTGCCGCGCCAACGGCGGCAGCGGCACGGACCACGACGCCGTGTTCGGCCGCTTCAACGATGGCGCAGGGATCGAGGGCATCGGCGTGCCGCCGCACGAGATCGTGCTCTACGACGCCGCAACGCTGGCCGCGGGCAAGGACCCGCTGATCGAGCGCGCCGAGGCGCTCCTGCGGGACTTCCCCGAGGGCGTGGTGCCCTACGACCCGGCAAAGCACGGCTGGAAGCCGGACTGACGCGGGTACCGTCGGCGACGATGCAGATCAGGTTCCACGCCACGCTGCGTGACGCCGTCGGGGGACGCGAGCCGGACATCGGGCTGACGCCGCCCTTCACGGCGCGGCAGCTCGTCGATCACGTCGTGCGCCGCTGGCCGCAGGCGCGGGAGTGGCTGCTCGACGCGGACGGCGCGCTGCGCAGCCAGGTCCACGTGTTCGTGAACGGCCGCGACGCGCGGTACCTGGACGGCGGCCTCGACGCGGTGATCGCGGACGGCGATCAGATCGACGTCTTCCCGGCGGTGGGCGGTGGCTGAGCGCGAGCGGACCGTGACGGGCGTGCCGCTGTGGCTCTTGCGCGCGTATCTCGTCGATGCGGGAGGCGCGGCGCGGGACGATCACGCGGTGACGGGCGACGGCTGGCACGCAACGCTCGAACAGAGCGACGACCACGTCATCGGATCCCTGCGCGTGGGCCGTGTGTGCGTCGTCGTGCGCGGCGACGACGCCGCCGTCACGCGGGTCTGGAGCGAACTCGCGCCACGCCTCCTCCGCGCGGGAGGATGACGACCCGGCCCACGAACCCTCCGCACCCTCCACGGGACGGGAGCCCTTCCGCCGCCGCCAGGGACATTCGGGTTGACCACAATGGGTCAACCCTACACCGGCCGGGAGCCGCCGACGATCCGCACGCGCGCCGGTGGCCGGGCAGCATCGACGATCCGCACGCACGTCCGTCGGGAGCCGCCGGCGATCCGCATGCACGTCGGTGGCCGGGCGGCGGGGCGTCATCGACGATCGGCACGCACGTCGGTCGCCGGTGGCCGGGCGGCATCGACGATCCGCACGCACGTCCGTCGGGAGCCGCCGGCGATCCGCATGCACGTCGGTGGCCGGGCGGTCACACGACGCCGAGCGCTTCGAGCTTGGACTCGGGGACGACGCCGTTCTCCCAGCCGCGGGCGGCGTAGTACTCGGTGAGCATCGCGTCGAGTTCGCAGACGTGGCCGAGGGAGCCCGGCATG
>JAJRVY010000126.1 GCA_024277065.1 Planctomycetota bacterium | reverse complement strand
GCGAAGCTGCGCGACGACGTCCCAGTACTCGGCGGCGCGGAATCGCATGCGCGCCTCTTCGCGCTCGACGAGCATCTTGATCGCGACGCTCTGCACGCGGCCCGCGGAGAGCCCGCCCGCGACCTTGCGCCAGAGCATCTCCGAGACCTCGAAACCGTAGAGCCGGTCGATGATGCGGCGCGTCTCCTGCGCCTCGACGAGGTCCTGATCGATGTCGCGGGTGTTGGCAAGGGCCTCATGGACCGCCGAGCGCGTGATCTCGTGGAAGACCATCCGCTTGACGGGCATGCTGGGCTTCAGCAGTTCCAGCAGGTGCCAGGAGATGGCCTCGCCCTCGCGATCCTCATCCGTGGCGAGGTACAGCACGTCGATGTCCTCGAGGCGCTTCTTCAGTTCGGCGATCTTCTTCTTCTTGTCCGCCTGCACGACGTAGAGCGGCTGGAACTGGTCATCGACGTTCACGCCGAGCTTGGCCCACTTCTCCTTCTTGTACTTCGCGGGCACCTCGGACTTGTTGCGCGGCAGGTCGCGGACATGTCCGACGCTGCTGTCCACGACGAATTCGTCGCCCAGGAACCGCGACAGTGTGCGGGCCTTCGCGGGCGACTCGACGATGACGAGGTGCTTCTGCATGGGCGCTTGGGTTGCCTTTCGCGAGGAGTGGCCCGAGGGTCGGCCGATTTCGGTTCAGGATAAGGGATCGTGGCACGGCGCGGCGTGCCGTCAAGAGGGCCCCGCCGTGCCACGCGCGGCCGAGGGTTAACCGACAGCGGTGCGTGTGGCGGCAACTTTCTCCACCCGGAAACGCGACGATCACCACGCCGCGCGGTGTTCCGGCGTCTCGTCTTCCGGACACGGATAGGATCCGTTGCACACGGTCCCCGGACACTCCACGGAGGCGAGAGATGCCCATCGACGACGACCTGCTCGAGATCCTCGCGTGCCCCGACAGCCGCGCCCCGCTGGTCGCGTTCGACGACGACGAGGGGGCCTGGCTGGTGTCCACCGATGCCGCCACGCGGCGCCGCTATCGCATCAGTGAGGACGGCATCCCGATCCTCCTGATCGACGAGAGCGAGGTCCTCGCCGAGGACCGCTGGAACGAGATCATGAAGACCTGCGGCGCGCCGTCCGCCTGACCACTCGCCGTCCACCACCGAGGAAGCTCCACGATGTCAGACTGCACGGCCGGCTACAAGGGCGAGTTCATCGAGTTCATGCTGGCCGGCGGCGTGCTGCTGTTCGGCGACTTCACGACCAAGAGCGGACGCCGGACGCCCTACTTCGTGAACACCGGCCGCTATCGCACGGGCGCGCAGCTCGCGCGTCTCGGACGCTACTACGCAGCCGCCGCGAAGGAGCGCTTCGGCGACGACTTCGACGTCCTGTTCGGCCCGGCCTACAAGGGCATCCCGCTCGTGGCCACGACGTCCGTGGTCCTGGCGCAGGGCGGGCGCGACGTCGCCTGGTGCTTCGACCGCAAGGAGATCAAGGACCACGGAGAGGGCGGGGGGCTGGTCGGCCACACGCTCGCCGACGGCGACCGCGTGCTGATCCTCGAGGACGTCACGACGGCCGGCACGTCGATCCGCGAGACGGTGCCCAAGCTGCGCGCGGCGGCGGACGTCTCGCTCACGGGCCTGCTCGTGTCGGTGGACCGCCGCGAGCGCGGCCTCGGCGACCGCACGGCCCTGGACGAGCTCGCCGACGAGTTCGACATGGCGACCCACGCCATCGTCACCATCGACGAGATCATCGCCCACCTGCACGGGCGCGAGATCGACGGCCGGGTCGCCATCGACGACGCCCAGCGCGCCCGCATGGAGTCCTACCTGGCGGAATACGGCGCCCGCTGACCCTCCGTCGCGCCAGGATACGTCCCGCTGAACCGTCGCGCGGGCCGGCGGGTCATGCGGTAGCCTCCGGCCGGCCGCCCCGGCAGGGCGGCGCGGGAGAATCAGATGATCCGACGCATCCTCGTCACCGGCGGCGCCGGCTTCCTCGGCTCGCACCTGTGCGAACGACTCGTCCACGACGGTCAGGACGTCGTCTGCGTGGACAACCTGTTCACGAGTCAGAAGACGAACATCGCGCAGCTCCTCTGCCGCCCGAACTTCGAGTTCATCCGGCATGACGTGACGCACCCGATGTTCCTCGAGGTGGACGAGATCTACAACCTGGCCTGCCCCGCCGCGCCCGGGCACTACCAGTACAACCCCATCAAGACCATGAAGACGTCGGTGCTCGGTGCCATCAACGTGCTCGGCATGGCCAAGCGCGTGGGTGCCAAAGTGCTCCACGCCTCGACGAGCGAGGTCTACGGCGACCCCACCGTGCACCCGCAGCCCGAGTCCTACCGCGGCAACGTCAACCCCATCGGACCGCGCGCCTGCTACGACGAGGGCAAGCGCGCGGCCGAGACCCTGATGTTCGACTACGAGCGACAGAACGGCGTCGATGTGCGTATCGTGCGCATCTTCAACACGTACGGGCCGCGCATGCACCCCTATGACGGGCGCGTGGTGAGCAACTTCATCCGCCAGGCGCTCGCGGGCGAGGACATCACGCTCTACGGCGACGGGTCCCAGACGCGCTCGTTCTGTTACCGCGACGATCTCGTCGAGGCCATGGTGCGCATGATGGACCGCCCACCGGGGTTCCACGGGCCGGTCAACATCGGCAACCCGGGCGAGTTCACCATCCGCGAGCTGGCCGCGCTCGTGGTCGAGCTGACCGGCGCGAACGCCAACATCGTGCAGGCCCGCGCGCTGCCGGAAGACGACCCGCTGCAGCGTCAACCCGACATCACGCTCGCCCGCGAGAAGCTCGACTGGGAGCCGACGATCTCGCTGCGCGACGGGCTGGCGCGCACGATCGAGTGGTTCCGCTCAGTGGACCTCGGCGCCTTCCGCGCGCCGACGCCCAACTACTGATCGTCCGAACCGGTCAGCGCGCCGGGCTCGGACGACGAAGCGCCCGGCACCCACGACCGACGGCGCCTCGCCTCTCCCATCACGCCAGCGTACCACGGTGACCGGCTCCTACGGGCGTGCCGTGCGGTTGCCGTCACTCGGCGGGCCGCACCGTGCCCATGCCCTCGACGTCCTGGCTGACCTCTGCCGGGTCGCCGCTGTAGACGACGTCGCCCATGCCGCGGACGGTCGCGTCGAGGGACTCCGTCGCGTGCACCTCGGCGTCGCCGATGCCGAGCACGCGGACGCGCACGGTGCGCGCCACGAGGCGCGCGAGATGGGCATCGCCGTTGCCCTGCACCTCGACCTCGAGCGCGTCGGTGGCGCCCTCGACGCTCACGCTGCCGAGGCCGCTCACGACGACGTCGAACGACGGCTCGTCGATGCCGCGCACGACGATGTCGCCGAGGCCCTCGGCCGTCACTCCCGTGAGAACCGGCACGACGACGGTGGCGCGCACGGCCGTCTCGGCCGAGTACGCGCCGCGCGACGCGAACACGAGCGTCCCACCCACGACCTCGGTCGTGAGCAGCGGCAGCACGTTGTCGTCGGCCTGCAGCGTGACGGACGTCGTCTCGCCGATGGTGACGTCGATGTCGATCAGGCCCTCGGCGCGGATCGCCTGGAAGTCGTCCACCAGCCGCTCCTGCACGGCGGCCACGCCGGAGCCCGCAGTGACCGGCCCCACCGCCTGTTTGACCTCCTCGGCGACGCGCTCACCCGCGAACCAGAGCCCGGTGCAACAGACGGCCGCCGTGCCGGCGAGGACGGCGAACACGATGAGCACGATCCGGAGCACCTTGGAGTCTTCGTTTGCGGCCATCTTCGTCCCTCCGCGTGCTCACGGCCACGCCGCCCCATTGCGTCGCAGCACCGTGCGTCGCGGCACCGCGCGTCGCAGCACCGTGCGTCGCGGCGCGTCCTGGGCAGCGACGCTACCAGCCCGGGCGGGCGACGGGTAGGCAGAGAACGTCAGCCCCAGAACGGGCACGCCCTCAGGAACGCCGCGACACGGCGCTCGATGCGCGGTTCCTCGACCGCGAGTGCGTGGGCGTGCCAGCCCAGCACGACGCCCGCGGCGTACTGCAGATCATGCCCGCCCTCGCGCTCGGCGACGGCCACGAGATGCGCCACGTACTCCTCGGCGACGGCCACGTCGTTGAGGTAGCCGAGCGCGTCCTGGAGGGAGGACAGGCGCTTGACGTACGCCTGCAGCTTGCGACGCGGATACAGGCTGCGGAAGAACTCGCACGCATAGCGCAGCTTCTTCACGTCCTTGCGCAGCTCGTGGCGCGCGGCGATCGGCAGGTCGCTGAAGCGGCGAGCGCGGCGCACGACCTTGCGGTGGCGACGGGCCAGGAGCGCGCACGCCAGCTCGGTGATCGGCCGGAAGAGTTGCGCCGAGGCCTCGCTGACCGGCTGGGCACGCCACTCACGCCGGGCCATCCAGGCCGAGAGGTCCAGAACCAGCGCCGTGAACGGCGGCGCGGCGACGGCCGACCGCGCGGCGGCGCGACCCGCCTCGCGCTCGTCGCGCAGGAGCGCCGCGAGATGCACGAACGCCTCGTCGCCCTCCATGCGCGCGGCCACCGGTCCGACGATCTCGGCCGCCTGCACGTCCGCGTCACGCGAACGCCCCAGCTCGGTGGTCAGCCGGCGCACCTCATCTGCCAGGCGCGCACGCTGCTCGTCGGGGATCACCGAGCGGAAGAGAGTGAGCGCCGAGCGCAGCCGGCGCAGCCCGACGCGCATCTGGTGCACGCCCTCGGGATCGTCGTTCAGCAACACGGGCAACTGGTTCGCGAGCGCCTGGTCGAGACAGGTCTGGACCACTCTCGCGAGCGCGTCCTCGACGGAGTCGCCGCGGGCCAGGTCGAGCGGCGCGGCCTTGACCGGGGTCGGCAGACCACCCTCGAGCAACCGGAAGCCGCGGGCGGCCTTGGTGTCGGTCGAGAGCCGCAGGTCCACGACGGTCGCGAGCTCACGCGCGAAGTCGAAGAGGGTCGCGGGGTCGCCCTCGCGCAATTCCAGCTCGAGCTCGCAGACGGCGGTCTCGGCGCGCCCGTTCTCGCCCGCCGCGGCATCGGCCGCCCCCGTCACGACGACGCCGGTGTCCACGTCCATGACGACCTTGGCCTCTCCCAGGTCGAGTTCCCGCGACGTCCGCGACATCACGGTCGTGAACAGCGGCGAGAGCGGTCCGCGGGCGGCCCGCTCGACGGCCAGTCGCAATTCGGGATCCGCGATCTCGAGGATCGACGGGACATCGGACGTCGTGCGCCCCTCCCACTCGCGCCGCACGAGCACGCCGCCGAGCGACGTCTGCTGCCCCTTGACGCAGAGGAGGCGCAGGCGGCCGACGCGGCGAACGCGGATGGCGAGTCCCGCCGCGCGGAGCCGCTGATCAGGGGTGTCGAAGTAGGTGCTGACGAGGCGCCGCGTGCGCGGCCGCCCGACGACGCGTGCGCGCACCGGGTCGAGGCGCCCGAGGCGGCGTGCGTCCGCGGCGTCCAACGTCAGCTTCAGCTCGATCTCGTGGCTCATGGGGGCGTCTCCGGCGCGAAGGTTCGGGCAGGGCAGATCCTACGGCGCTCCCCGACGCCTGCGGCGGAAGGGCCGGGAGGACCGCCCCCGGGGCGCGTGGAGTGGACAGCGCGCCGGCAATCACCGATGCTCTCCCCGTGCGCCTCGCCGTCCCCCCGCCCCGCGTCCTCTCCGGGCGCGCCGCCACCGTTGTGTTCGCCGCCACGGCGTCGGTTCAGAGCTGCGTGTGACGGATGCGAGCGCGATGAACGAGTCCCCCGGGCGCCGGCTGCTGGCCGTCTTCGCGCACCCCGACGACGAGTCCTACGGCGCGGCCGGGCTGCTGACGCGGCTCGGGGCGGATCCGGCCGCGAGCGCCGCCGTGCTGTGCCTGACGCGCGGCGAGGCGTCGTCCATGGGGCCGGCGCGCGGACTGTCGCCGGCCGCCGTCGGAGCGCTGCGCAGCGAACGCCTGCAGCGCGTCGCCGAGATCACGGGGCTGGCCGAGTGGCACGTGGGCGACCTCCCCGACGGCGGGCTGGCGAGGTTGCCGCAGCGCACCGTGGCGCACGAAGTCGCGCGCGTCGTCGCGTCGTTCCGCCCACACGTCGTCGTGACGCACTGCGCCCGCGGCGTCAACGGCCACCCCGACCACGTGGCGACGCACTGGGCCGTGCGCCGGGCACTCGAAGAGCGGCCGGCGGTGCGCCTGGCGCTGGTGGCCTATCGCCGCGCGGCCTGCGAGGCGATCGCGCCGCGGCTGCTGTTCGCGACCGAGGACGAGGAGATCGACGTCACGCTGCATCTCACCCCCGACGAGGCCACCGCCAAGGACGCCTGTCTGCGTGTCCACGAGGCCCTCGCGACCATCGATCCGGCCCGTGCCGCCGCCGAGGGGCTCATGCTACGGCCGGCCGTCGAGGAGTTCGCTCTCCACGGCGAACGGCTCGATCCGGTGGCGGGCGACGTCTTCCGCGGCCTCAGGAACCCGTAGCGTCCGCGCGGGCGGCCCACGGCGTTCGTGACGCCGGGCGCGCCGGCCGCGACAATCCGGCGCGTCACGCGGACGCTGCGCCGACCTGCGCCGATGGTGCGGGAGCGTGAGCCGCGGGCAGTTCGCAGAGGGAGCACTCGACATGCAGATCGTCACGTACGTGATCGCACAGGACGGCGGGAGCGCGGCGCTCGAAGAGAACGCCGACTGGATCATCGACCTGGCCGAAGAGCACGGCCCGACGGTGCTGGGGGCGCTCGCCGTGCTCGTCGTCGGCTGGGTCGCGGCGGGGTGGGTCAGCGCCATCGTGCGGCGCGCGATGGAACGCGCAAAGGTCGATACCACGCTGACCAGGTTCTGCGGCAAGATGGCCGGCTGGGCGATCCGCATCCTCGTCATCATCTCGGTCCTCGGCACGTTCGGCGTCGGGACGACCAGCTTCGCCGCGCTGATCGGCGGCGCCGGCCTGGCCGTCGGCCTGGCGTTCCAGGGCACGCTGGGGAGTTTCGCGGCCGGGATCATGCTCCTCGTCTTCCGGCCGTTCAAGGTGGGCGACGTCGTCAGCACGGCCGGCGTCACCGCCAAGGTGTACGAGATCGGCCTGTTCACGACCACACTCGACACGCCGGACAACCGCCGCTTCATCGTGCCCAACGGAGCCATCTTCGGCTCGACGATCGAGAACGTCACCTACCACGACACACGCCGCGTGGACGTGGCGGTCGGCGTGGACTACACGGCCGACATCGACGCAACGCGCGAGGTGCTGGCCAAGGCCGTCGAGGGGATCGAGGGCGTCCTGGACGAACCGGCGTCCGCGGTCGTGCTCACGGGCCTCGGCGCGTCATCCGTGGACTGGGTGGTGCGTGTCTGGGCCGACGCGCCCGACTTCTTCGCCGTCAAGGAGCGCGTCACGCGCTCCGTGAAGATGCACCTCGACGACGCAGGCATCGGCATCCCGTTCCCGCAGATGGACGTCCACCTCGACCATCATCCGACGGGATAGCGCGAGCCTGCGCAAAGCTGCGTCAGTTCGCCGCCCAGCGGCCGTGACCGTGCTGCCTGGCCACGTCCTCGACGACCTCGATGACGCACAGGAGGTACGAATCGACCGAGCACGCGACGAGGTCGCGCATCTCGCAGTTGCCGTCCTCGTCCTGGCGGCACTGCGTGCAGTTCTGCGTGCGCAGCGCTTGGACGTAGGCATCGATGTCGTCCGTCTCGCGCACGCTCAGGATGCTCTCGACGATCGGCTCGAGATGTGTCTCGAGCGGGCACACGTCGCTCTCCGGCCGTGAACAGCCGCCTCCCGGGCGGCGATCGAGACAGAGGCGGCAGACGTGCTCCCGCACGGCCCGGCGGTAGAGATCGAGTTCTGCGGTGTTCATGCTGCTGCGCCTCCGAAACCGGCCGATCCTGGAACCCGGAGAGCGTAAGGGATGCACGTGCCGCCTGTCGGTGACCGGAGTCACGCGCCCGCGCCGCGGAGCGGTGACCGCCGTCACACGCAGACTGTCGCGCAAACTGTCGCGTTCCGCTACGGTGACGCTGCCCGAATGTGACCTGAGGCATAGCCGGGCCACGCCTGGACGACGAGAATGCCGCAAACATAATGCCGCAAACATCGGGGGCAATCGGGACATCGATCCGCCGCGAACGTCCCGACGGACGCAGGCAAGGACCTCGGCGCAGACGGAGGCTCATCGGATGACCGAGAGGTCGCAAGTACCAAGATGGCGTCGCACGTTGCGACTGCTGGCCGTTCCCGCGACGATCCTCGCCCTCGGCGCAGGCGTCGCGTTGGCTCAGGAATGGACGGGAAGGGAGGACATCGGGCTCGGTGACAAGGTCACGAGTACGTTCGCGGACCGCTCGCTGGGCGGCTTCGGGGAGATGCACGCGTACCGCTTCTACGCACCGGCCGGCACCAAGATCCAAGCGTCCCTCGCGCCCGTCAAGGGCTCCGACCTCGAGGTCGGGCTGCAGGTGACGAAGGACGGCAAGGTCGTCCCCATCGCCGACCGTATCAAGGTCAAGAAGCTGAAGGTCACGCTCAAGAAGCTCCTGCTCGAAGAGAGCGGGTATTACGAGTATCGCGTGTCCGCGATCCGCGGCACGGGCGGCTACACCCTCAAGACCAAGGGCGCGCTGCCGAAGAAGGACAAGGGCACGGTCGAGGTGCTCACGTACTCCTTCGAGGTCACCGGACCGACGCGGCTGCTCAACGCCAAGGTCAAGGGCGCCAAGGGCACCAAGCCCGTGTTCACGGGCCTTGCCGGCCCCTCGGGCGACATCGCCATCGGCGATCCCAAGTCGAAGATCAAGAAGATCGACCTGCTCGACACGGGCACCTACACACTGACGTACCGGGACACGAACGCTCCGGCCGCCAAGCTCCAGCCGGGGCAGTGGTCCGTCCAGGTCAAGCTCAAGCCGCCCAAGAGCAAGGACCAGATCGACAACCCGCTCGGGCAGTTCTTCCTGCCCCTGAACGT
>JAJRVY010000125.1 GCA_024277065.1 Planctomycetota bacterium | reverse complement strand
TCGAGGTCCGCAAGATCGTTCTCCTGCCGCGGTTCACCGCGTTCTCGGGCGCGCAGACCTTCCACAGCGCGCCGATCAACGTGCGCGCATTCGCCTCGGCGAACCTCGGCCTGTGGGTGGGCAACTCGATCGGCAGCGGCGTGAGCTTCGCGATGGACGTCCAGGAGTCGCCCGACCTCGAGATCTGGAACTCGCTGACGAGTTTCAGCCCGAGCCCCGAGACCGAGTCCACGCAGAACGTGCAGTTCACGATGGAGTGGCTGCGGATGGCGGTGACGCTCAGCGGTACCGACCCGGGCTTCACCGGGTGGTGCGTGGGGGACTTCGTCACCAGAGCGCGCCGTGGATAGCGGCGTGCTGACACCGAGGAGCTGAGAGATGGACGCGAGCATCGTCGATCCCGTGCAGGGCTACGGGGCGAACGTCAACCAGGGCGGGGAACTCAAGGTCACTGCCGACATCCCGGGCTCGGTGAGCACCACGGTGAGCGGCACCGTGGAGGTGAACATCGCCTCCACCACGGACCAGATCGAGACGACCCCGGGTGCTGCCTCCGCGGTCAGCCAGAGCCAGATCAACGTCGCCTCGACCTCGGGCGGCACGCAGATCATCGCGTCGGGATCTCGCAAGGGGCTGCTGATCACGAACCTCGACCCCACCAAGACGGTCTACCTGGCGTTCGGCGCGGCCGCCCCGACGACGACCGAGGGCTACCCCGTCTTGCCGGGGGCGACGTTCACGCTGCCCGCGGGAGTGACGACGTCGGCGCAGGTCAAGGGCATCACCACGTCGGGCACCGCGCGCGTGGCGTTCTTGGAGTTCACGTAGACCGCCGCGCGGCGGTCCTCAACGCAAGGAGCAGATCCATGGGCATGGCCGGCGACCTGGTGCCGTTCGTGATGATCCCGCGCTTCTCGAGCTACTTCGGCACGAGCGAGTTCGCAACCGTCGCTCTCGACATCTCGGCGTACGCGGGCGGGAGTCTCACGCTGTGGCGCGGCAAGCTGATCGGTGGGGGCACGCTCAAGCTCTACACCGAGACCTCCCACGACGGCTACGAGTGGTTCGGCTACCCGGAGGGCGTCGGTGGCCAGCCCCAGCCCTGGGATCCCGGCGCCGACGCCTCCGAAACCGTCGGGATCGATGTCTCGCGCCGCTACTTCCGCGTGCGCGTCGTGCTCACAGGGACCGATCCCGGCGTGACGTGCTGGTGCGCGGGAATGCTCGAGTACCGCGTGGACGGATGAACTGACAGGCCGCGCCGCCGCTGTTCGGCGGCCGGCTGGACCAAGGACCAAGCCGAGAGAGAACCGTATCGACGGCCCCCCAGGGGCCAAGGAGATCGACATGGCAGGGATGCAGACCCCCGTCGTGATGTTGCCGCGCTACTCGTGCTACAGCGGCGCGGACGACTTCACGACCATCGCGATGGACGTGACGGCCTACGTGAAGGCGACGCTCAACGTGTGGCGCAGCCCACTGGTGGGCACCAGCCCGACGTTCGCGATCGCGTTCGAGGAATCGACCGACCAGAACTCCTGGTCGGCGTGCACAGTCACTCCGGGCACCTCGGACCCGGGCGCGGACACCGAGACGCAGTACGATGTGACGCTGACCAAGAGGTGGTTCCGGGTCAAGGTGACGCTCGGCGGCACCGACCCCGTTTCCACCTGCTGGTGCGTGGGCTTCTTCGAGGAGCGCGAGAGCTGATCCTCGGGCTCGTTGGAGTCTCGGGGGCTCCTCTGCTTCGAGAGGGCTCGATCTCCTCTGGTGTGCGGTGCGCCCCGCCCCCATCGACTGATGGACGGCGGGGCGGCCGCTCGGAGTTGTCAACGGGGAGTTGACCGATGGCGCGTGGCGGCTCGTGCGGATGCGGCGGCAGTTGCGGCGGCGAGAAGACCGCTGCTCCCGGCGATTCGTCGGCGACCGCCACGTCGATGTCGGAGGACTCGGGCGGGAAGGGAGCGGGGGGAGACGCGGGCTCCGCACCCGCGGCCCCAAGCGCCGAGGGCAAGAGCACCGTGCCCGCGACCGGCAAGGGCGAGGGCACGATCGCGCCGCAGGACACGGCGCTGCGGGGTGGCGGCGGCGGTGGAGATGGCGGCAAGAGTCTGCTCGTCACCGACGAGGCCCCCTGCAAGTGCTTCTGCGTTCCCTTCTCTGACTTCCTCGATGTCCCCGGTGTGGTCGCCCTCCCGCCGACCACGGTCGAGAATGCGGGGATCATCGACGTCGAACACGTCGCGATGGAACTCGCCGCAGCGGTGGTACAGGGTCTCCCGACGGTCGGTGCACCGGTCGGCGTCGTCCCGGTCTCAACGCTGCCGGACCCCGGCGCGGGTATCGGCTCGGCCGGCCCGCTCGGCCTGGGCGCGGCCTCGGCGCCCTCGGGCTGGCGGCTCCGGGAGCCGGGTGGCCTCGAGGCCGGTCCGTACGGATTCCTCGACGAGGGCACAGAGACATCGTTCGCCGCCTCGGCCGCCCCGAATTCGCTCGCGCGCGGCGCCGATCGACGTGGTCCGGCTGCTCTCCGTGGAGTGCCGTCCCCTCCGGCAGACGCCGTTCCCGGTACCGCCGTCTTCCAGAGCGCCCCCGGAACGGCGCTCACCCCCGGGAGCGCGCCGACGGCGGCCGTCGTCCCGTGGAACGGCGACGGCGGAGGCGGAGGCGGAGCGAACACGGAGCCCATCCCGATCGCCGTTCTCGTCGAGCCCCCGGACTCGCGTGTGCTGGGCGAGGCGCCGCCAGCCACAGCAGAGCGCGACCCCAAGGCCCCGCCCCACGCGGGGAACTTCGCCTTCAGAGGCGCCGATGCGCGCGCCGGCGCGGGGCTCCGGTCGCTGGGCTTCCCGGCCATCGACCACGGGTTCGAGGGGGCGGGGTACGACCGCGAGGTCGTGACACAACCGGCCGGACCCGCGGCGGCGGACCTCCCCGACTCCCTCGACGTCGCGCGGCCGGTCCAAGGGCGGATCGGGAGCGCGGACCTCGAGGACCACGGCTATCAGACCGTGCCTGACCAGGCGTTCGCCGATCTCGGCCGCCCGGTGGGGAACACCGAGATCGACCAGCCCGGCGCGAACTCTCCCAGCTGGGCCGATCTCGCGGACGTGCCGAAGCCCGGATCGGCGACCGCCGTCCTCGCCGAACCGGCCGGGTGCTGCACCGCCTCGGCTGCCGCAGGCACCGGGCTCGCGGCGATGCCGGGCTCGGGCGTCGCGCCCGCCGGCCCGGGGTCCCTCGGCATGAGAGTCCCCGGCGGCGGGATGGGGCCGGCGGTTCCCGGCAGCGGTGGAGCGGCGGCGCTCGGCCTCTCCACACCGTCGCTCGGGGGTGGTGGAGGCGGCGGCGGGGTCGCAGGCGTCGCGGCGGCAAAGGCGGCGCACGACAAGGCCCAGGCCGCGCACGCGGCGAAGGGCGAGTTCGATGGCGCCAAGAGGGCGGTCTCCGAGGCGCAGCAGAAGGTGGCTGACGCGGCGAAGTCGGGCGACAAGGAGGCCCAGAAGCAGGCCGCACGGGAGTACGGCGACGCACTGGATCAGGAGGCGGCGGCGCAGAAGAAGTACGACGACGCGGGCGGATACGGCGGGGACGACGAGTCGTCTCAAAAGGCGAAGGAGGAGGACGACAAGGAGTACCAGAAGGCGCTCGACAACATGGGCGGCAACGCCGAGCAACTCGACAAACTGATCGCAGACGAGCAGGCGCGCCAGGCGAAGTACAAGACGTGGGAGCAGGAGCGCGAGGGCAAGGAGCGCAAGCGCGTTCGAAACTACGACGCACAGAAGAAGGCGGACGCCGCGCTGCGCTCCTCACGCTCCTCGCGCGACACGAACAACTCGACGAAGAGCGCGCTCTCGGGGATGAAGGGCTCGGGCCTGAGCAACCCGGGCACCTATGCGGGATTCGCGTACATGCAGGCGAAGTCCACTCACAAGGACGCTGAGCAGGCGCGCGACGATGCCCACAAGGCCGCGAAGGACGCCAAGCGGGCCGCGACCCATGGCACGAAGGAGCAGGGCGATCGTGCCGCGGCGAAGGCAGAGTCCAGAGCGGCGGTCGCCGACACGAAGGCCGACTATGCGGCGGCCAGGACCGAGGAGGCACGGGTCAAGGCGGACAAGAAGTCCACGCCCGCGCAGACGGCGCGAGCCGAGGCCAACTCCGCGCAGGGCAACGCCGACGTGAAGCAAGCAGAGGCGAACGACAAGAAGCGCGAGGCCGACAACGCTCGCAAGGACGCCGACAAGGCCAACGGCAAGAACCCGGACTCGCCCACGGCCAAGCGCAAGGAGGCGGAGGCGAAGAAGAAGGAAGGGGAGGCAAGGCAGGCGCAGAAGGATGCCGACAAGGCCCAGGACGAGGCGGACAAGAAGGCCGATGAGGAGGAGGAGAAGGAGAACCCGTCTCCGCCGCCGCCACCGCCCTGTATGTGCGTCCCGCCGTGCCCTCCTGGGAGCTACTGCTTCTGCCTGCCGCCGCCGCCCCCCGGCGGCGATCCCAGACCCGGGGGTGGCGGCGGTGGGAAAGGCAAAGGCGCCCCCGGGGGTTCGGTCATGCCCGACGACACGAAGACAGCGCCGGCTGGAGCGGAGAAGGGCGACGAGGAAGACAACAAGCACCCGGGTGATGGAGACGAGGACCGCTACGCCGATCCCGAGGACCGCGATCGCGGAGGTGGCGGCGACGGAGGCGGCGACGGGGGTGGAAACGGCCAAGGGCGAGGTCGCCGCGGCTACGGAACTCCGACCGAGCCTCCGCTCACGCCTCCCGACGGGCACGACTACTGGACGCCCCGGGTCCGACGACCAAACGAGGATGACGACAATGATGATGGAGGGCGGAGACCTCCGGTCGGCCCCTCATCCGGTACAGGACCCGGAGCACACATCTACGCCCAGGACGGCCCTCAACCCCCGCCGCCCCAACCCCAGGAGAAGCCTCCCAAGGCCGCCAAGTGGCGGAACATCGAACTGAAGGGTGACGATTGCGAGCGAATACTCGCCCTGATCGCGCTGATCCGAGCAATCATCGCAGATCTGAAATCCAAGGCGAAAGAGGCTGGAAACGAAGACGACGAAGCATTCCTCGATGACCCGAAGTTCTTCTGGCTGATGATGGCCATCACATGGCACGAGAGCGCTCTTCGGAAAGCGCGGAATCAGAAGAACCGCATCGGCGGACCGGGGAGCGGTGTCTCTCAGTTCGAGTCCGCGAAGACGTACGATGTGGCCGGTTATGTACTGAAGCAGAAGGAGAAGTGGTCCAGGAATCTGGCTGAGACCGCAAGCGTGAGCGGCAATCCCGTCACCTACCAGGAGCTGCTCCAGGCGCTGAAGGCGTTCCGAGTCAAGGAGAATCACCCAAAAGGGTCATTCTACAACTGGCCGGGGGGCAACCGGATTCCGGAGGGCTATCCGAATGACCCACAACCAACGGATCCCGCAAAGAACGTACGCTTCTGGATCCTCCACAGCGACTCGTTCGCTCTGAAGTTGACAGGTATCCAGTTCACCAGCGTTAGATCGAAAGTCCAGCGGGAGTTCGACAAGCTCGGAGATGTGACGCCGAGCTCGGACAAGGCGATGACCGGCTACGCTGAGATCTGGTTCGAACAGTGGAAGGGCGATCCCGTCACGATCGCAGCGCAGGAGATCGCCCGAGACGAGAAGCGGCCGGACGACAAGAGGAAGTTCAAGACTGAAGCCGCCAAGAAGGCGCGCCTGGCAGCCGCGAGGAATAAGCGAGTTCGACTGTTGGCGTTGTTCAGCGGCCACGTGAAGCTCTTGCGAGACATGATCAAGAAGTGCATCGAAGAGTTGAACAAGATCATCAAGGACCCCAAGACCTCGGAGAGTGACAGGAAAGCCGCGCAAAGGAGCGCTGACAGCTTCAGCCGTGCCTTGGGCGGGCGCTGAGTGACGATACGGACCTGCTAGGGAGCGCGAATGGGTGGACGAGCGCTCTTCAAGGTGGCGGTCATCGGCGTGATCGTGGGGCCGATCGCGACGTGGATCGGTTGCCGGACGGACGGGACGGACGCCGATCGCGCAGGGGCTGGCGAGGAAGAGAGAGAAGTTGTCCGGCGCGCTCCTCGCCGGGAGCGGGTGCGCGTCGGTTCCGTGCGCCATCGGATCCACGGACGTGACCGTCGCGATCTGCCTGCGGCGCAAGAAGACAGGGAGTTCTTGGCCAGCATCCGAGTCGTCACGGCGGGCACGAACGAACCTGTCGGCAGTGCCGAGGTCTCCATGGCAGGTGCAGCGGTGATCACCGGCTCGGATGGAGTCGCGCTGATCGATGGGCTGCGTGAGGGTCCAACCTACGGGCGCATCCGGGCACGGGGGTTTGTCGCCCGGTCATTCAGGTACGTTGCGAGCTACCCTGCGACGAGCGCGCAGGACGAGGTGCCTGCATGGGAATTCGAGCTTCGCACCGGAGTCGTTGTCCCCGTGAAGGTGCGTTCGGTCGGCGGAACTCCGGTGGCGCAGGCCATCGTCAGCCTTGGCGTGGCTGGGGACCCGTCTCGGGAGTTCGACGTCGTGCTCACCGATGCCAGCGGCCGCGCCGACGCCTTCATGGAGGCTCGGTCACCGCTTCTCGTGCGGGTCAGCGCGCCTGGGTACGTGGATGCCGTGGAGTTCGTGCGAACCACGGCGGTTGGTGACGTGCACGCGACGCTTCGGGTGACGGTCACGCACGCGGCAAGCGTCCGAGGCGTGGTTCGAGAGCCGTCGGGGCGGCCGGCGGTCGGCGCATCGGCGCGCGCGTTCTGTGCGAACGCCCGTGGCTGGTTCGAGAGTTCGCCCACCGGCAGCGACGGGCAGTTCGAGATCGACGGACTGGTGACGGGCGTCTCGTGGACCGTGCAGGCGCTGGGAGCAACTGACGAGGCAGGAAGACGCCGCTGCTCGAAGACGATGTCGCTCGGTGCCCTGGAGAGTCGTACGCAACTGAGCGATCTGTATCTCAACGAGACGTGGAACGGCGGGCATGCCCCTGGAAGCGACGAAGCAGTCGCGGGCGAGGGCGAACGAGGCCTCCTCGTGGTCGTCGTAGTGAACGCCGACGGGGCCTCGATGCCCGGGCAAAAGGTCATCGTGCGGCTGGCGAATGGCGCTCAGATCGCCGAAGGCGCGACGGACGTGCATGGCGTCTTCACGCGGCGTGTGGCGTCCGGTGTCCTCGCGATCGAGACGGGCGACGCTACATGGACGGGGGTTGAGGTGCTTCCGAACGACGTCGTCTTTCGAAAGCTACGTTCACCGCCGCGATGAGGTATGCATCGAGCGCGCGCGCTGCCGCGGCGGCAGTCGCGGTAGCGGCTGGCAGCGCGCCACCAGTGGTTCGTAGCAGCGACGACTCGGCTTCTGAGGCTGACCCAAAGCAGATTGGACTAAACCGCTGCGCGGTGGAGTAGGAGCCGGATCTCCCGTCGCTCGTGCGTCCGTCCTTGCCTGACGGTGTCGCGCAGTCGCCGCTCATCTCCCGAAGAGCCTCCCGTGGCCGTCGTCGTGACGGCCGGTCGTCTGACCCTCACTGACGGGAGATCGAGATGGGCAAGTTCCACGACCTGATGGACCGCGAGATCCGCATTCGCGGGTTCTCCGAGAACACGCGCAAGAGCTATCTCAGGAGCATGCGCTGCTTCGTGCGCCACTTCATGCGGGCGCCCGACGAGCTCGGAGTCGAGCACGTCAAGGCGCAAGCGCAATCTCGGCGCCGAGATCGGACTGACGGCGGTGCTGCACACCTGGACGCAGAAGCTCCGTTTCCACCCGCACATCCACTGCATCGTGCCCGGCGGCGGACTGTCCGCGGATCGCCGCCGCTGGGTCTCGGCGCGCGAGGACTTCTTCGTCTCCGTTCGCGTACTCTCCGCGGTCTTTCGCGGCAAGCTGCTGGCGGCCCTCGAGGCGGCCGCCGCCGCAGGCAAGATCGCCCCGGCCCCTGCGCTCCTGCGCCGGGCTGCGTGCAAGTCGTGGGTCGTCTACTGCAAGCGCCCCTTCGCCGGGCCCCAGCAGGTGCTCGCGTATCTCGGTCGCTACACGCACCGCATCGCGATCGGCAACGAGCGCCTCGTCGCCATGTCGGGTGGCGACGTGACCTTCTCGTTCAAGGACCGCCGCGACGGCGATCTGAGGTTGACCCGATCCGATGGACGGTTTAGGGCTTTCGCCCCTCCTGGTTGTTCGGTCGGTTCTTCTCTTGTTCGTCTTTGAGTGTACGCGGTGGGCGCAGCCCGCCGCGCCGCGCGCTTGGAGGCGCGCGACGGGCTGC
>JAJRVY010000124.1 GCA_024277065.1 Planctomycetota bacterium | reverse complement strand
TCGCCGTCCAGGAAGCCCTGCTCGGCCAGATCGCGATCGCGCACGAGCGCCGCGGCCTCCACCTCGCGCAACCGCACCACTTCGGGATGCATCCGAACGGCTGGCAATCCGGCGACGAGGGCACTGTCGGCGAGCGCGCCGTGCAGCGCCTGTAGCGGCGCGAGCCCCGTCAGCCTGGCATCTCCGCTCGCGTCGTACTCGACGGTGACGGCGACGTCGTCCAGGGCCTCGTTGATGCGCCGCAGGGCCTGAGCGTCGGCGAGCGCCTGTTGCTCGAGCGCCGGGATCTGGTTCTCGAGCGCCGCGCGCTTCGCGGTGTACGGGTTCTCTCCGCGCTCGAGGTTCAGTGCGGTGTGCTCACGGGCGAACTCATCGCGGGCCTTCTCGCGCTCGTCCAGCGCCGCGCGCGCCACCTCGACGCGCTGGCGCAGATCCGACAACTGCAATTCGAACGGCTCGGATCGCGACGCGACCGCACGCCGGCTGTACTCCTCGGCGTAGCACTGGACCATTCGGGGCAACGACTCGGCGTCACCTCCCGTCAGCGCAAACCGCACGAGCCCCTCGGTGCCCGGCACCTGACTCACCGTGACGCTCGCCGCGAGGCCCTCGGGTGTGTAGCCGGCGACCTCGGGATCGACGCCGGCATCACGCACACGTTCGATCGCCGCGCTCGACGTCGCCGTATCCTCACGGAGCAGGTAGAGCTCCGTGTTGAGCGCGGCCTGGCTGATCGCGAAGTAGTTGCGGGCCGGCCCCCTTCCCAGCAGGTTCGGCATGGGCTGCTCGATGAGCAGGAGCGCGTCGGCCTAGTACACGACGGGCTGCCGCCACAGGTAGACGAATCCCGACGCGACGACGAACGCCACGGTGACCGAGAGCAGAACGACGTGCTTGCGAAGAACCGCGACGTAGCCGGACAGGCGCGAGTTGGCGTTCACGGGTACGCGGACTTCCCGATCAGATCCACCTCTCGTCCACGTAGATGACATCGCCCGGCTGGAGCGCGAAGTCGGCGGCGGTGCCGGCGAGTAACTCCGTGAAGTCGTAGACGATGGTCTCGTCGCCACCGCGCACGATGCGGATGGCCGCCGTCAGCGCGAACTTGCGGAAGCCCCCGGCCTCGGTCACGGCGCGCGACAGCGTCATGCCCTCGTAGAAGCGTAGCGGCCCGGGGCGCTCGACGAGACCGAACACATGGACTTGCCGGTTGGCCGCTGCAGGCACGACGATCGTGTCGCCGGGGAGCACCGCGAGGTTGTCGGTCTGGTCCCCACGGGTCTCGATGCTCGCGACATCGAGAGCGGCGCTCGAGACGATGCGCTCGAGCTCGGGGTGGTAGCACATGATCGTGACGTGCGACACGTCGGCCTCGGGCAGCGCGCCGCCGGCGAGGATGACGGCCTGCAGCAGCGAGAGTCGTTCGCCCGGGCGCAGCGAGTACGCCTGGGGGGACGTGACGGCGCCGGCCACGTACAGCGTGCGCGGCGCCGCGCCGACGATCGTGACGGTCACGTAGGCATCGACGCGCCCATCGTAGACGCCGGCGATCTCGGCCTCGAGCTGCTGTGTCGTCTTCCCGAGGGCCTTCACGCTCCTCGGCGCGCGATAGAGGGGCAGCGTGCCGTCGGGCGGGATCTCACGGACGATCGTGTACTCGGGCAGGTTCTGGATCGAAACCTGAACGGTGTCGCCGGCTCGCACCGTGCCGGCGGCCTCGAGCGGGGTGGCGCGGAACCAGCGATCGATCTCCGGATCGACGGGCTGTCGCTCCGGTTGGATGTTCTGCGTCACGGGGACTTCGCTCGTCCGCATGGAGCTCCCGCATGACGACGTGACCAGCATGAACGTCACCATCACCGGGAGGAGCGTCAGCGCGGCGAGAATGCGTAGTCTTTGCACGGACGGATCGTACTCGGCCGGTGACCCGGACGCCCACAGGTGCAGGCGCGGAAAACGCATGCTGCGCCGGCCATGGACGCGGGACGAACAGAGCGATCCGTCCGCTGCCCGAGAGGTGGACACCGCCGCAGCGGTGCCTCTCAGAAGCGCACGTCAACGGCGAGCGCGATCGTGTTGACGAAGAAGTCGCCGTTGCTCTCCGAGACGTAGATGTAGTCCCTGCCGCCACGCGAGAACGACGAGATGATCGAGATCTCTTTCCAGCTGTCGCTGTAGCTATATGTGTAGCGCAGAGAGACCTCCACCTGCTTCAGCCAGTGGTACGTGATCCCCATGCCGACATCGTAGAGCTTGGACCGTGGTCCCTCGGAGGCCTCCGTGCGCGTGAAACCGAACGAGAGGTCGGCGTCCCACTTGCGCGGAACGATTTCGTGGGAGGCCGAGATGGTGCCGCGATGGATGCTGTTGAAGTTCGAGATCGCCGACGCCTCGGTCGTGCGCTCGTACGTGAACTGGAACTGCGTATTGCGCTCTTCCCATGGTCTGTACGCGAGTTCGACCTCGCCCACCATGGAGTTGAAGTCGTTGGTGTCGCCGGACAGGCCGGTGTTCACGTCGGAGTCCCACGCCTCGTATCCCGCGGCGACCCTGCCCATGAGCTTCTTCGACAGGAATGCGCCCTCGACGCCGGCGACGATGCGGAAACGGTCGCCGTCGTTGAGAGCCTGGTCGGAGCCACTCACCGCCCGGTCGCCGGGTTCGAACTGGTCGAAGTCGGCGCGCACGAACGCGCGCTTCTCCTGGAACCACGGCAGTTCGTAGCCGACCTCGCCGTGGATGTTCTTGCGCTCGTACTCGGCCTGCCGCAGTTCGCTGTCGGTCAGCCGGCGGCGGAAGTACTCGCTGCCGAGGGAGGCGTCGAGGAGGTTGTGGCGGTAGCCGGCGGCCGCGCGGAGTTCCAGCTCGTTACGCTCGAAGCTGCGGAAATTGACGCTCGCGATCCCGATCTGCTGCAGTTCGACGATATTGGTGTCGAGCGGCTCCTCGAGCCGCGAGTAGTCACCGCCGGCCCGCACCCAGAAGCGGTTCCCGCGCTCGAAGTCGATGATGTCGGACAGGAACCCGAACACGTCGCTCGAGAGCGTGAAGTCCGTGCTGTCGAGATCATTCTCGTCGAAGTACTCGTGATGGCGCAGATCGGCCGAGAACACCTTGATCTCGTTCGCCTTGAAGATCTTGGTGTACTCGGGGTTGACCGGCAGCACGAGATCGGCACCCAGTTGCGTGCGCGAGATGAAGTCGTCCACGCGGCCGACGCTCTCGACGTCGTTGAAGTCCGAGAGCCCTCGCTGGATCTGTCGTAGCTTCTTCGGATCGGTCACGAATCCGTTCGGCCCGGTCGCTCCGATCAACCGGATCGGACGCTCGCCCCGGTCGTTCAGATAGACGTTGTCCGTCCAGATGATGCTCTGGCTGAAGCGCGGCCGGACGCCGAACTTCCAGACCCTCGCCTCCTCGATCTGTTTGTCGAGGTTGTCCATGGTCTGCGCGATCGACTCGGTGAGGTCACCGGCCGACGCGCGCGGCGCTAGGAGCGCGAGCGCGAGCGCCGCGGCTCCGAGATGGAACTTCATCCGTGCTTCTCCCTCCCACTCGGCCCGACCCTCCCGGACCGATCGACGCGGCGGTTACGGGCCGCGACGCCCCGGCCCGGAGTTGACTCCGACATCCGAGAAGTTGCTCTGCGACAGCGTGGCGAACTCCTGGGTGAGGCTGACGGCCCGCTCCAGGATCACGAACTTGACGGCCGTGAAGGACAGTTCGATCATGCCCGTCTCGTTGTTGATCAGTGCGTAGGTGCCGGGACCGAGCGCCGCTTCCTGCGGCGACTTGCCGGGGTAGCGCGTCTCGAGCCGGATCTTGCCGGTCTTGAGCGACGTGATGTCGTTCTCGATACGGGTCCGGTCGTCCCCCTCGGGCCGGATGCGCCCGACGGTGGCCTTCGGCACGTAAGCGATGATCTCGCCCCTTCCGGCGCGCTTGACGACCTGAATATCTCCGGCGTTCTGCTGCGACGTCCGGAACCCCATGACGGCAGGTTGATCGGGATCGACGGCGAGCGTCACCGAGTGCTTCTCGGGGAGCCAGACCGAGTAGTCGTGGTAGCGGATCCACGCCCGGCCGCCGAGGGAGCGGAAGCTCGCCTCGCTGCCCGGGCGATCTGCGGGCACTTCGACGAAGACCCGTGCGGACTCATCCTCGGGCGCCGACGCCCAGCCGGCCGTCGTGCCGACGGCGGTGCCCGGGGAAACAGCGCCGTACGCCGTTCCCGATTCGACGAACAGGTAATCGACGCCGTCCACGACACCGTCGGCGCGGACCATCGTGCCCGGCTCGATCGTGATGCGATCACCGGTCGCGGACTCGAAGGCGACGGACGCGCCGAGCGTTTCGACGACGTCGCCCTCGGCGAGAGTCAGGGGCGCGCCCTGCTTGATCACGACTTCCTGATCGTTCACGCGGATCGGTCCGGTGGCCGACGTGATGACGCCGCCCGACGCGGTGGCCGCAATGGCCGCGAGAATCGCGAAGGCCGGAACGCTCGTGTTCGAAAACCTCATCTGGCACTCCCTCCGGCAGCACTCCGTCTCATCGGCTCTTTCCAGCCTCGGGCGCGAGGCCGGCGTTGTGTCCCGTGTCGTGACACGGCACCGGCCGCACATCCGTGCGAAGTCAGCCGTAACCCTAGCAGACGCCCGCCGCCCGCCGTTCGAACTTCGGTAGGCTACCCCAGGCTCGGATCGAGGGGAAGGGGCCACGGCACACAATGTCTCCCGCTAGCAGCCTGTCGGAGTCGTCCCGCGGACAACGTCACGCGAGTTGCGCTGTGTGGCGACGCCCCGTCTCGGAGCCCCCCGCCGGCGCGCAGTGCTGGCGTCGCAACTCGCGCGCCCGCAAGCGGTTGCACTCGCTGCCGCCGTCTGCTGCGTTACCGCTCCTCGACAACTCGATCTGGGATGTGCCGTCGTCGCGGCGCCTTGCATCCGGCAGCAGCGAGCACAACCTCGCCTCACGCGATTACTCCGACAGGCTGCCAGACCGTGTGACGGCGCGTCCCGTCCGCCCGCGAACGGCCGCCCGACGGTCTCTTGGCGCCCCGGCCGCGGGCAAGTATTCCGGCACACGTGAACTCCCCGAGCGGCCGACGCCCCAACGCGACAGAGATCGCTCGGGCCGCGCGCGCGCTGCGTGGCGGGGGCATCGTGGCCTTCCCGACCGAGACCGTCTACGGGCTCGGCGCGCACGCGCTCGACGCAGGGGCCGTCGCGCGCATCTACGCGCTCAAGGGACGGCCGACGACCTCGCCGCTGATCGTGCACGTCGCCGACGCCGCGCAGGCACGCCGCCTGGCGGTCGCCTGGCCCCCGGCGGCCGAACGACTCGCCGCCGCGTTCTGGCCCGGTGCGCTGACGCTGATCGTGCGCAAGTCGGCGCAGGTCCCGGCCGTGGTCACGGCCGGGCTGGACACCGTCGGCCTGCGCGTCCCGGCGCACCCCGTCGCCCGCGAGTTGCTCGCGGCGGCCGGCATCCCGGTGGCCGCCCCCAGCGCGAATCGTTTCATGCGCCTCTCCGCGACGCGGGCCGCTCACGTGCGAGAAGCGTTCCCGGAGGGGCTGGACGCTGTCCTGGACGGTGGCCGCACGCCCCTCGGGATCGAATCGACGGTGGTCTCGCTCGCGGGGGCCGTGCCCCTGCTGCTGCGCCCCGGCGCGATCCCGCTCGACCGGCTGCGCGGCGTCGTGGGACACATCGCAGCCGCGCCGGGAGGCAAGGCGGACGGGCCGCACACCGCGCCCGGCATGCACGCCCGGCACTACAGCCCGCGGACGCGCCTGATCGTGCTGCGCGCGGGCGACGCGCCCCCGGCCGGGCGTGGCACTCGCGTACGGCGTCGCGACGCGGTGCCGGTGGGCGCCGCGTCCGGCGACGTCACCCTGCCACCGGACGCCGCGGGTTACGCGGCGCAGCTCTACGACACGCTGCACGACCTCGACGCGCGGCAGCTCGACTGGATCGCCATCGACGAGCCGCCACCGGATCCCGCATGGGACGCCGTCCGTGATCGCCTGCGGCGCGCGGCGTCGGTGTGATCAGACCCGTGCCGCGGCAGGACGGGGCAGCGCGAGGGACGCCGCAGCGAAGAACATCCCGACGATCACGACGGCGAGCATCGCCGCCTGCCGCGCCTCGCCCTCGAGGTCCTGCAGACCCGGCACGGAGCCCCCCAGCAGACTGCAGAAGTAGGGCTCGGCACCGGCCGCGACCACGCGCGCGGGGATGAGCAGCGCGGCGACGAGCGGCGCGACGATCCCGGCGGCGACGAACCGCACCCAGCGCGCCTCGGCACTCCACACCGTCAGGTACGCCGCGTAGCTCAGCAGCGCGGCGAGGCCGTGGGCCGCGGTCACGAACCCACCGGGGCTACCGGGGAGCACGAGCGACACGCCGCCCGCGACGCCGATCGCCACGGCCACGGCGACGAGGCGCCGGGCATAGGCGACGACGGACGGCCGCGGCACGGCGCGGGCGGCGATTGCAGCGCCGGTCGCCAGCCCGATGGCCGCCGCCGAGGCGGGGATGCCCACGGTCGGCGTGACGAAGGAAGCGACGACGGCGGAAAGGACTCCTGCGCCGAGCACCAGCCCCATGGCGCGATGCAGCGCGCCCACCTTCTCGGCGGCACGTGGATCCTCGACCGCCCACGACTCGATCTCATCGGCCAGTGCGGACGCGTCCGCGGGGCGGTTCGCGGGATCCTTCTCCAGCATGTGGAGCACGAGTTCGTCGAGCCCGGGCGGCACGTCCTTCTCGGGCGCGCGGTGCGTGAGCGGCGTGACGTCCTGCTTGAGGTGCATGGCCACGAAGCCGAACACGTCCTCGGCGACGAACGGCGGCTCGCCGCAGAGCATCTCGTAGAGCATCGCACCGACGGCGTAGATGTCGGCGCGCCCATCGACGGCCTCGCCGCGCACCTGCTCGGGCGCCATGTACTTCGGAGTGCCGAGTACGACGCCGGTCTTGGTCTTGACCGCGCCCTCGAGATCGCCGGGATCGCCCCCGATGCACTTCACGATCCCGAAGTCGAGGATCTTCGGTCGTTCGATGCCGTCCTCGTCCACGACCACGCGGACGTTGTCGGGCTTCATGTCACGATGCACGATGCCGCGCTGGTGCGCGGCGCCCAGCGCACGCAGGAGCTGCTGCGTGATGTTGCACGCACGTCCGATGGAGATCGCGCCGTCCTCGACCAGGATCTCCTTCAGGCTGCGCCCCTCGACGAGTTCCATCGCGATGAACGGCAACCCCTCGCCGGTCTCCCCGCTCCCGAGCAGGCGCACGGCGCTCTCGTGCCGGAACCGTGACGCGGCGAGCGCCTCGCGCTTGAACCGCGTGACGTACTCGCGTGAGGTGAGGAGGCGCGGGTGGAGTACCTTGATGGCGACGGGCCGGTCCGCACTGCGGTCGTGGCCACGGTAGACCGCGCCCATCGCCCCGGCGCCGATGGGCTCACCCACCTCGAAGCGATCGTTCAGCACCTCTCCGGCACGCAGGGTCCGCTGTGGTGTCGTGCTCGTCATCCGGCCTACTCGAGCCTCAGCTTCTTTCCGGACTCGCCGGCGCGGACCTCGAACTCGTGGACCTCGGCGCCGTCGTCCCACACCACGCGATAGTGACCCGGCGCGAGGTCGATGGGACGTGAGTACTGCCCGGTGTCCGCGATGCGCCGCAACTGCCCGACCGGCTTCCAGCAGTCGTCGGCCGCGCGTTCGACGCGGAACAGCGTGCCCGGTGTGCCGAAGACAGTCGTCGCGACGGCTTCGACGCGGGCCTCGACGTCGAGTGTGGAGACGCCGCCCTCGGCGACCTCGATCGGCGCCCGGAAGGCGGCGAATCCTTCTTTCTCGGCACGCACCTCGTGGCGTCCAACGCGCACGTCCAAGGTGAGAGCGCCGGAGTCGTCCGTCACGCCGCGGGCCAGCTCGTCGCCGAGTGCGTCCACGACAACCACCGTGAAGCCCGGACCGGGAGCCGTCACGCGCACCGCGCCCCGGGTCTCGTCGAGCTCCGGGATGTCGAACGTGAGTTCGCCCTTCGGCAGCAGATCCTGCGTCTCCTCGCGCGGGGCGAAGCCCTCGCGTGTCACGCGCACGCGAACCGTCCCCGCGGGCACGCCGCGCTCGTAGCGCTTGGGAGTCGCGGGGTCGGGCCACGGGAACGAGTCGGAGAGCGGCTCGACGCCGGGAGCGCCCGAGCCCTCGGCATCGACGCTGATCGTGACCTGCGCGGTCGCGACGCGAATCGTGATCGCACCGGGTTCGGGCGTCAGCCACAGGGACTCGGACGCGTCACCCGCCTCCTCGAAGGTCAGCGTCTTGCCCGTGTCGAAGTAACCGTCGGCGGTCGCGGTCAGTTCGTAGTCCCCCGGATCGAGCCCGTCGATGCGCGCCGCACCATCCTCGCCGTCGAGCTGCGCGACGACCGTGCCCTCGTGATCCTGCAACGTCAGCTTCACGCGCACGGCGGCGGGCCTCCAGGTCACGGAGAGGTCCGTGGTCGTGCGGCGCAGCGCCAGGAAGGCGACGAGGATGAGGGCGACGATCGCAACGAGCGCCGCCCCCACCTTGCGCATCGGATTGGGGACGTCGGGCGGGGGTGGCGCGGCGAACCCCGCTCCCGCCCGCTCGATGCCGCCGGCGGAGAGCGCCTCCATGGGCGCGCGCAGCGCCTCGCCGTCGAAGCGGGCGAGCACGGCCGTGATGTTGTCGCGGCCGCCGCCCTCGTTGGCGGCCTCGATCAGCCCCCGCAGGGCGAGACCCAGGTCGTCACCGGACTCGTTGAGGATCGCCTCGATATCGGCGTCCTTGACCATCCCCGTGAGGCCGTCCGAGCAGAGCAGGAACAGGTCGCCGCGCAGCACCTCCCAGTGCTTGGTGTCCACGCGCAGCCGTTCTTCCACGCCGACCGCCTGCAGCACGATGTTCTTGCCGCCAAGTTTCTCGGCCTCTTCCTCGGTGAGCGTGCCCTCCTCGATGAGTTGGCCGATGAGCGATTGGTCCTTCGTCAGCTGGACGAGCTTGCCCTTGCGCAGCAGGTACCCGCGCGAGTCGCCGACCTGCGAGATGAAGATGCGGCCGGGCACGGCGACCGCCGCGGTCAGGGTCGTGCCCATGCCCTTGCGCTCGGCGTTCTCGCGCGCCTCCGTCAGGATCTCCTCATTCGCGCGCTGGATCGCGGTGTCCATCAGCGCTGCGACCTGATCGGGCGTGGCATCGGCGTAGTCGGCGCCGCCGAGCACGCTCGCGACACGATCCGAGGCCATGGCACTCGCCACCTCGCCGGCGGCCGCACCGCCCATGCCGTCCGCCACGGCGAAGACCACCGCATCGGTCAGTTCGAGGGCCATCACCTCGCCGCTGCCGAGACGACGCTGGTCGCGGCGATCCAGAACGAGGAACGCATCCTCGTTGTGCTCGCGCACCCGCCCGACGTCGGTCAGCCCGACGACCGTGGCGTGAACGCCGGCGCTACTCTCCGATGCGGCCATCTCGGCTCCTATCTACGGAACTCATCGAGCACGCTTTCCTTTGGCATGCCGAGGGTGCGGCCCAATTCCTCGAGACCACGGATGACGTCGAAGAACGACGCGTCGTCCGCGGCGCCGTCGGCCGCTGCGCGCAGCGCCGTCATCCACTCGTCCTTCGCCTTCTCGATCCACCCCTGCGCCACGTTCTCGCGCGCGGCGTCACCGGCGACGTTCTCGGCGGCGAACTGGAACTGACGCACGGCCTGGGCGAACGGCGGCTCGTCGAGTTTCAGCAGCCCGTCGCCCACCTCGAGGGCCTCGAGATAGTCGCCGCGCGAGGCGACCTGTGACAGCGCGGGCGAACGGCGCGCGACCGGGTGCTTCTGGATCGCGGCGATGACCTCGAGCGCCTCACCCGGGTGGTCCGCTTCGAGCTGCTCTACCTGCGCGAGCCAGTCGTCCACCGCCGTGCGCGAGCGGTCGTCGAGGGCCGCGATGCGCAGCTCGCGCACCTCGGGACGCCGGCCCACGTGGCTGCGGGCGGCGCCGATGGCGTCGAGCCGCGCGGGCGGGTCCGAGAGCGCGTCCACGGCGGCGAGGGCGGCGGCGAAGTCGCGTCCGGTGGTCAGCTCTGGGCGCGATGCGAACTTCCCGTTCTCGACCGCCATCTCGCGCTCGTACACCTGGCGCGCCGCAGCGAAGTCACCGCGCTGCTCGGCGGCGACGGCATCGTCGAGTCGCGGCTCGAGCTGCCCCGTCTCGCGGACCACGACCTCGCTCGCCCGTTCCCGTTCGACGTTCGCGAGATCCTGCGCCGTCAGCCCGGCGGTCTTCGTCGAAGCCACGGCCGTGACCTGCACGAGCCCGAGCAGCAGCACGACGACGGCAGCGGCCCCGAGACGCAGCGACAGCGGCTCGGTCGTGAGAATGCGCAGGCGGCGCTCGGCGCTGCGCTTGCCCTGCAGGGCGTCCGAGTCCTGGCCCGTGACCTCGAGCACCTGCTCGTAGGCCGCGATCGCCGCCTCGTAGTCGCACGAGACGAGCGACCGCGTCGCGTCGTTCTTGAGCAGCGCCAGCCGCCCCTGTTCGCACGCGCTGCGGCGGTGCTCGTACTCTTCGCGCGTGGCGCCGCGCTCCCGAGCCTTGTCGAGAGCCTCGGTGGCCTCGTCGAACATCTCGGAGACGATCAGTCGATCGGCCTCGCCGAGGAACCGCCCGATGGCTGCGAGCGCCTTCTCCGCGTCGCGGCAGATGGCGTTGGCCCGTGGATGGCGCGGCGCGATCTCGAGCGCCACGCCGGCGGCCTCCGCGGCGTCGCGGAACTCGCGCCCGGCAAGCGCGCGCTCCGCGCGCTGCAGCCCGCCCGCGACGCGCTTCTCGCGATCACGTGCCTCGCCGATCTCGCGATCGATCTCGGCGCCGCGATTGGGGTTCGCCACGCGCAGGCGCTCGAGAGCCTCGATGGCGTCGTCGTAGCGGCCGTCCTGGAGATGCTCGTCGGCCAGTTCGCGCAGGTCCATCTCGCGCTGCCGGCGCCGTTCCAGCTCGCGCAGGTTCGCGCGCGCGTCCTCGTGACGTGGATCGAGTTCGAGCGCCGCCTGCAGGCTCTCGATGGCCGCCGTGAGGTCGCCCGTCTTCTCCATGTCGTGCGCCGTCGAGACGGACGCCATCACGGCCGCCGTGCGCTCGGCCACCGCCGCGGCCTCGCGGCAGGCGTCCAGCATCGAGACCGTCTGGGCGTCGTCCGGATCCTTGGCGAGTAGGGCCTCGAGTTCGCGCTGCGCCTCGGCGTGCTCGCCGTCGGCCATCAGGCGACGGCAGCGGCTGAGACGCTCGCGATGATCGGCGATGTGGCGCCGCGTGCTGCCGACCAGATCCTCGAGCTGCGCGTCGCCCGGGTGCAGCGCGAGCGCCGCCTCGAACTTCGAGAGTGCGTCGTTCCACTTACGGGCGTCGAGCAGTTCGCGGCCCTGTGAGACCATGCTGTCCACGGACGCGACGGAGGCGCGCGCCTTGCGCTGGACCTCCTCCATCGGGGCGTCGCCGGGCGTCAGCTTCAGGACGTCGGACGCGAGCGCGAAAGCGTCCTCGAAACGACCCGCGGCGAGTGCCTCGACGGCTCTCTGGCGCGACGCCGTGACCTGCGCGACGCGCTCTGCCAGCTCGTCGCGCCGGGCACGGACGTCGGCGCGATCGGGATCGACGCGCAGAGCGCCGTCGAGGCGCTCGAGAGCGCGGCGCACGTCGCCCTCGGCGGCCGCAGCCTCGGCCTGCTCGACCAGCGAGTTCACACGGTGAGCGGCGACCTGTTTGCGCAGCTTGTCGCGATGCTCGCGCACCTCGAGCGCCTTGGGGTGCCTGCGCAGGAGGTCGTCGATGTGCGTCAGCGCGGCCTCGAGTTCGCCCGTGTGGAGCAGTTCATCGGCCTCGCTCTTGAAGCGCTCGACCTCGCCGATGGTCTGCGATATCTCGCGCAGTTCGGCGCTCGCCTCGGGGTTCTGCTCGTCGAGGCCGAGGGCCACGCGGTAGGACTCCTCGGCACGCCGCAGGTCGCCGAGCGCCTTGAAGCGTTTGCCGGCCTGCAGTGCCTTGCGGACCTTGACGAGCTTGGCGAGGTCGGCGCCGCACTCGCCGCAGACGGCGACGCG